>NZ_AP023181.1:340113-680226 GCF_013426915.1 Paraburkholderia sp. PGU19 | reverse complement strand
GTGGCGCACTCTCATCCATCAACGTCAGATACGCTGCCACGAAGCTCCATTCTTCGTCTGACACGTCTGTCGGGTAGGCTTTACGTTTCTCTTTTGTCATGCCTCCAGGGTACCAGGTTTGACCGGAAGTGCCTAACACCGTCTAGAAAAATGTCGAACTGCATGGCAGCTTCTCCCTCTGTCCGATCGGCTCGACGTCCAGTACATCCCACAGGTTCTGCATATCGTCGAGTCGGTGGCTTTTCCCTTTACTGGACTTCGATCAGAGTCTCTTCGATTGGTGCTGAAAAGTCGCCACTCCGGATGCCGTTGTCGATACAAAGTAAAGTGGTCCGGAATTTGAAGGCGCGACGATCCGGATTGAGAGATGGCAGGTACAAGCGCACCAGTGCCCTTGACTGACCACTCATCTCGATCCGCTCTTCCCGATGGTAGTGGTTGGCGGAGTCGTCGGAGATGACGTCTACATATGCCATGATGGTTGCGCCTGGGTCGAACAGCGGCAGGAATTCGATGTCGAGCGGCCTGTGAAACGAGTCGTCGACTGGCAATGTGGTTGCCGAGTACCTTTGAAACGAACCGGATGAATTATTTTTAACGAATTCCGGAGTGGGGTGCCGACTGCACGCAAGTGATTTCGCACTTGGCGCGTGATTGCATCTATTCAATTTGCGGGTTCCAAGGGTCTGTGGTTGGACGAGTGCGAGGTTCGTGCAATTCCGCACAAACATGGCGCTGTGGCGCAAACGTGCGACACATCCGCGCGCGACCACGAACGCATTGCCCTGAGATCGCGACTGGCGCATCGCGCGCGGCCCTCCTAGCCTTCCTCCATGTCTTCGAGTGACTTTCATCGCGCAAGGAGGTACGGCATGGGCAACATGAACGAATACGAGTTCGAAGAGGAACTCAACGAGTTCGAGGCGGCCGGTGAAGCCGGTGAGGGCGAAGGCATCCTCGGCGCGCTTGGTGGTCTGTTCGGCGAAGAAGAGCTCGAACAGCACGAACACGGCGAGCTGCACGAACTCCACGAAATGGAGGCCGGTGAGCTGCATGAGCTGGGCGAGCTGCACGAATCCGGCGAGCTTCACGAGCTGGAAGGCCTGCACGAACTCGGGGAACTGCACGAAATGGGCGAACTGCACGAGTTCGAATACGAGGGCGGCGAGCAGTTTTTCGGCCGCATCGCGAAATTCGTCAAGCGTGCGGCGCCGCTGCTCAAGACGATCGCGAAGGTCGCGGCGCCGATGGTCGGTACCGCGATCGGCGGCCCGTTCGGCGCCGTGCTCGGCAAGGTCGCGAGCGCCGCGCTCGGCGAAGGCGAGCTGCACGAACTCGAAGAGGAATACGAGCTGCACGAGTACGAGCATCCCGAGTCCGCGCATGAAGTCGCGCACGAGATCGCGCAGCACGAAACGGCCGTGCACGAAGCGTACGCCGAAATGCTCGCCGAAGCCGCCGCGCAGGAGCACAGCGAAGGCCAGGCCGAGGCGATGGCGGGGGCCGCCGTCGTCAGCGTTCTCTCGCAGGCCGACCGGCGCGCGCTGCGCCGCATCCTGCCGCATCTGGTGCGCGGCGCGGCCATTCTCACGCGCGTGCTCCGCCGGCGCCGCGTCACGCGTCCATACGTTCGGACGGTTCCCACCATCATGCGCCGCACGGTACGCACGCTGAAGCGTCAGGCCGCGGCCGGCCGTCCGATCACGCGGCGCGCGGCCGCGACGGCGGCGGCGACGCAGGTGCGCCGTGTCCTGGGCAATCCGAACGCCTGTGCGGCAGCCATCCAGAAGAACGTGATCGCGAGTCGCAGGATGTCGTCGCCGCGGCGCCGCCCGATCGCGGGCTGAGGCGGCGGGGTCAGCCCTTTCGATCGAAGACGACTGGAGCGGAGGTGAGCGATGGTGTCATCCATGATGCAGAACGAATGGGAAGCGCTCGGCGAGGCCGAGGCGGCATTCGCGCCTGAAGGTGAGTGGGAAGACGAGTCGGAAGGCGAGTGGGAAGACGAGTCGGAGGGCGAGTGGGAGTCGGAGTTCGGCGCGGCCGCGTCGCCGGGCATCGGGGGCCGGCTGGCCGCGAGCGTGGCGCTCGACGCGGCGCGCTCCATCCTGTCGAATGCGGGCGGCGCGCCCGGTGCCTACGCCGCGAGCCTGCTGCCGAATCGCGAATGGGAAGGGGAACTCGAGGGCGAGTGGGAAGGCGAGTCCGAAGGCGAGTGGGAAAGCGAATACGAGCTGAATCCGACCCGCAAGGTCTACCTCGACGCGATGCTCGAGCACATGGCGCACGAAGCGGTGCACGCCGAAAGCGAAGACGAAGCGGTCGAAAGCTTCCTGCCGCTCGTGCCGATGCTCGCCGGCAAGATCCTGCCGCTCGCCGCCAAGGTCGGGCCGCGCCTCGCGGGCAAGATCATCCCGCGCCTTGCGCGCAATGTCACGCGCGTGTCGCCTTCGCTGAGCAAGGGCATTTCGAGTATCGCCCGCAAGCTCTATCGCGATCCGGGCACGCGCGGCCTGCTGCGCGCGGTGCCGAGCATCGCGCAACGCACCATGCGCCGCATCGCGCATCAGGCGGCCGTCGGCCGGCCAATCACGGCGAAGTCGGCGCTGCGCACGCTCGCGCAGCAGACCTATCGCGTGCTGTCGCATCCGGGCGCGCGCTCGCGCGCATTGCGCCGACATCGCGGCATGGATCGGCGCTACCACGGCAGCACGGGCATTCCGGCCGGGGCGACGGGCGGCATCGGCATGGGCCGCGCGCGCGGCGTGAGCGGATGGCCCGGCGGGATGGGCGGTAGCGTGCCGATGGGCGCCGCGCCGCGCCCGATGCCGACGCGCCGTCCCGGCGTCTGCCTGTCGTGCGGCGCGCGCGCGGTCTATCCCGTGAGCGGCGGGCGTCTGCGCGGACGCTGCGTGTGCAGCCGCTGCGCCTGCACAGCCTGATCGAGGAGACGCGCGATGGAACTCGCAGCGGCCGATCCGGAAAGCGTGGAAGGCGTTGTCACGGCGGCGCCGCCGGCGCCCGCCACCGATGCCCGCGGGCAGGGCGTGCTACGGCCCTGGTTGCGGGCGCAATCGATCAACGTCACGCGGCACGCGGCGGCGCTGCGCCCGTTCAAGGCGGGCGAATTCGGCATGCAGGCGTCGGCACCGTCGGACGGGCACGTCCAGGCGGTCAACTCGCTCATCGCGAAGCTGCGCGAAGGGCTCCTGCAGATGACCGACGGTGCGGACGGAGCGGTGCGCGCGGCGATCGAATCGCCGAACACGGCACGCTTGCAGCACGCGATGATGCGCAAGGCGCGAGCGCACGACTGGGTGCGCGGCATCGAAAAGATCTGGGACTTCTATTTCGAGCTGTTCGGGCAGCGCCAGAGCCGCTATGGCGTCTGGCTGCTCGGCTGCGACCGCATCGCGATGGACTGCTATCAGGTCGCCTTCACCGGGATCGGCATCGCCAAGTCGATACCCGCGCCGCCGCCGTTCTGCTATATGCGCACGGGTTTCGCACCAGCCACTTGGGGCCGCGGCATCCGCATGCCGAAGCTCGGCCGCCAGCTCAATCCGTTTCCGCTGATCCAGCTGCCGTATCACCGGCTCGTCAATCCGTGGACGCTCGCCGCCGTCCTGCACGAGGTCAGTCACAACCTGCAGTCGGATCTCGGGCTGTCCGCGGGCATTCCGAAGGCGATGGCCTCGCGCCTGCTGTCGGCCGGCATGGGCGACGAGGTCGCGATGATCTGGACACGCTGGAACCGCGAAATGTTCTCCGACGTTTGCGCCGCACTGCTCGGCGGCCCGGGCATGGTCAGCTCGATCATGGACGTGGTCGGCCGCGAGCCGCGCCTCGTCTACGCGTTCAATCCTGCGGGCGTGCATCCGCCGCCGTATCTGCGAATCCTGATCAGCGTGGAGGTGCTGCGGCGCATGGGTTTCGCCGATGAAGCCGAGCAGTATCGGCGCGCGTGGACGCGCATCTATCCGAATCCACGCTCAGGCGGCCTTCCGCGGCCGCTGCTCGACACGTTTTCCCAGGCAGTGCGCCTCGCCGTCGACACGATGGCGTGGCGGCCGTACGCGGCGCTCGGCCGGCGCAGCCTCGCGCAGGTGTTTCGTTTCGCGCCGAAGGAGCAGCGCATCATCGAGGAAGCGGCGCGCAGGCTCGCGGCGGGCAACGATCCGGGCATCGTGCCGGAGCGCTTTCTGATCGGCGCGGCACGCTTCGCGCTCGATCGCGGACTAGCGCGGCCCGGCGTAATCGCCGAAAACTTCTACAAGGAACTGGCGCGGAGGTAGCAAGATGACGATCGAGCTGGCACTCGGGCGGCTGCGCGGCCGGCTTGCCGATCAGCGCGAAGCGATCGGCGCGCTGTGCACCACCATCGACGAGGACCGTCCGCGCCGAAGCGACGTCGCCGTGGCGACCCATCTCGCGGATGCGGTGCTTGCAGCGCGCGGCGCGCTGGAGGAAGCGGGCGAGACCCTCGCGCGCGCGCCCGGCGAAAAGACCGCCGACGTGCTCGCGCGCGGGCATACGCTGCTTTTGCGCTACGACGAGATTTTTTCGCGCGAGATCGTCTGCTTCGATCGGATCGAGCATCTGTGCAGCGTGGCGCGCGAGCGCGGGCGCGAGTGGGCGGGCTGGGTGAGCGTCGTGCGCGTCGAGCTGGAGCAGTGCGCGGAATGCTCGCGCGCGACTTCGGCTGCGCTGCTCGACTGCTGGCTCGAAGTGGTCGAGCGGCGCGGCGTGTCGGTGCAGAGCGTGTCGATCGGGCAGCAGATTCGTCTCGGGCACGACGAAGGATTGAAAGAGGTGGACGGGCTCGCGTGACGCACGCGGCCGTCGCGCGTGCAAGCTGAATGAACGGAGAGGGTATCGATCATGGCAGACCCAAAAATCAGTGAGTGCATCCTGACCCCGACGTCGCTGACGCTGTACTTCGTGGGACACGCGCCGATGCCGTCGCCGGGCGATCTCGAGTTGATCATCTACGGCGTCACCGACGGCGTCTTCGTCCAGCATGATTTCAATGGCGACCCACCGCCCACAGCGCAACCCGACATCCGCGCCATTTCGTGGGTCTTCGCGAGCTCCATTACGGGGGATCACGTCAGCGTGATCGTGCGGCTCGCGTCCTCCGGCACGCAGCTGCTCTCGCAGAACTTCGATATGCGCAAGGAGCGATTCGTCGCCGATACGCCTCCCGTGACGCCCGGATCGCAAGGCGGCGGTCACGACTCGGCGCGCGCCACCCAGGCGATGGAAGACGCCGTCTCCTACGCCATCCTCACGGAAAACCTGAACGGCGCGCCATCGTCGATTACGCCGATCTCGCGTCTGTCGGGGCCGGAATCGGGCGGCGCGCAGCTCGTCGGACAAACGCTGCGCGACGTGCTCGGCTGGAAAGTGCGCGACGACGATCCGAAAGGTTTCGCTGGCGCGCTGATGTCGTCGTTTGCGATATCGGACATCGAAGGGCATACGGAATGGACCTACACGCCGCGCACCTACGCCGTGCAGAGCGACCTGCAAGGCGGCATCACGGGCGCGCAGGCGAGCCTCTACAAGCGTGCCCAGGAGGCGCTCGGCCAGGCGCTGCCGCTGCTCGACGGCCTTTATCCGCTCGACCCCGACGCTGACGCGGAAGACATCACCGCCGTGAAGGCCGTGCTGCGCAAGCAGTTACTGGAGCTCGTCGGCGAGCTGGGCGCGCCCGGCGGTCCGGGCGTGGCGCGCGTGGATCATTTCTTCAATCTTCTGCTCGCGACGCCGTCGGAGCCCTACAGCATCCTGAACGGCACGCAACTGCGCGATCCCGAGCCAGATCATCTCGCCGGCACGCTCGGACGGCTGCGCGACCTGCTGGGGCTGAGCTTCGGGGAGGATTTTGTCAACAGCATCGAAGACGAGCAGAACCAGACGAACTATCGCGTGCTGTGTGATTACGTGACCTCGCTCGCGCAGAGCTGGCTCTCCAATCAACGCTTCTTCGGTCTGAGCTCGTCGACGCCATTCCTCGGCACGCAGCTCGTGCCGATCTCGCGGCAGTTGTCGGTCATCGCCGAGTCCGTCGACGAAGTGCGCTTTACACTCGATTCGGTGTTCATCGGCGCGGCCGAGCGGCAGACGCTGCAGCTTTCCTTCGGCGATGTGAGCCAGCCCATGTACGCCGAAGACTTCTTCCGCTGGATCCAGAACTTCGTTACCGACGAAGCGCCCGCGTACGTGCAGGACGGCGGCAAGTTCGGCATCGGCAACAGCGTGGTGCCGTTTGCGCATCAACTGCAGTCTATGACGCAGGCGCTGGTGCATAAGCACGACCAGCCGAAGAAACTGCCGCCGGGGTTCTACACGGCGCGGGTACAGCGCGCGATCCTGTCGCTGTCGGATGAGCTCAAGGAACTGGTGCGCCTCGCGCGGCCGCTCAGGCGCGATGTGAGCGTGGCGCCCGCGCCGGTGAAGGTGCAGGCGGCGTTCAACGCAGTGCGTATCGGGGTGAGGGACGGCATGCTGTCGTTCCGTCACGACAATTCGACGCCGATATCGACGCTCTACAACCTGAGCGACACGCCGCTCTACATCGGGACGGACACGTCCGACAACGTGAACCTGGCGATCAAGTGGCGCGGCTTCGATCCCACGACGATGGTGCTGGGCGGCAAAGGCAGCGCGCAATTCCATGTCCTGACGAAGACGCCCAAAGTCCAGGGATACGTAAAGTTCATGGCGTATCTGGACGATCCCACGGGGGGAGGCACGCCGGATGCCGTCGCGACCGTCGAGGTGGCGCTGGCGCCGCCGGACGTGATCGGCTTCCCGGCGTTCCAGGCCGCGAACTAAGGAGTCCAAGCCATGGCAACCGAACAGGACTATCAAGGTCTGTACGATCGCATCGCGGCCCTGCGCGACACCGTCACGAAGCGCCTCGCAAGCGAGCTGATCTCGAATCCGCAACTGGGCGATTCGCTCACGCAGCAGATCGATGCGCTGCTGCAATCCGTCGTCGATGCCGATGCGAAAGCTCCTGCGCCGGCCGACGGCGGTCTCGCCGAACTGGCGGGCATCGGTCCGCAGGCGGCGCGCAACTTCGGCCAGACGCGCATGACGCCGGGAGTCGAGCCGTACGACGAGACCATCACGTCCGAGCGGATCATCGCCGTTGGCGACATGTATTACCTGTATCAGCACGAGAAGATCGGCGTGTTTCGCGTGGTGCGCAAGCTGCAGGAACTGTTCAAGGCGGGCGCGGTGCGGCTGTCGTCGGGGCCCGGCGCGTATGCGCTCTACCAGTTCGATCGTCGCGAGGTGCTGCGGTATACGCAGCGCGATCGCATCGGCGCGTACCGGCGAATCTTCGGTTACGGCAGTGGTCCCGGGCCGACCGGCTCGCGGCCAAATGTCGATTTTCACAAGCTGTTCAGCCATTTCGTGCATCAGGTGACGCTGTTCTGGCGCGACAAGCGCATCTCGGACGTGATCCGCGAGCGCGCGTACGACCCGAGCTTCGGCTCCATCGCGATCGTGCGGCGCTCCGGGCTCGATCTGCGCAACAACCTGAAATGGCTGTCCTTCGGGCATCTGAACGTGCTGCGCGTCGAAGTCATGCAACTGCTCGAAGAAGCGTTTCGCATCCTCAATTCCGATGACGTCAAGCGTCTTTTCGGCGCCGACAACGCGTGGGACGTCGTCGAGGAAGTGTTGATCCGCTACTTCAACGAGCGGCTCGTCACGTCGCCGCGCCAGCGCATGGGCGTGACCGGGCGCGAAGTGCTGCGCTGGCTCGCGCAGGATCACATTCTCAAGACTTCGCGGCCCGAGTTCGAAACCCTGTTGCTCGAAATCGCGGAGTATGCGGAAGAGTGGCTGACGAGCGCCCAGGCGATGGGTCTCGCTGCGCGCACCGGCGAAGCGCGCGTGCTGCCGTGGGACCGCACGTCGCCCGCACCGCTGCGTGTGGTCGGGCGCACGCCGCCCGGCGTGCCGGTGACGCGCGCGCCCGCGCGCGAGATGGAACTCTGACCCTGACGACGCGCCCGCAAGGCGGCTGCGATGATCGACGACGTCCTGCGCCATGCCCGCGCGCAGCGTGCGCGTCACGTCGATGAGCTCAAGCGCTTCATCGCGTTCGCGTCGGTCAGTGCGCAGCCGTCTCATGCCGTGTCGCTGCGGCGCTGCGCAGCGTGGCTCGCGGCGCATCTGCGCGGCATCGGGCTCGCGGACGCAGGCGTCTACGCGACGCGCGGCCATCCGATCGTGCACGCGTCCTGGCGCACGGCGGGCAGCAAGCCGTGCCTGCTCATTTACGGCCATTACGACGTGCAGCCCGCCGAGCCACTCGATCAATGGCGCTCGCCGCCGTTTCGGCCGGTCGTGCGCGGCGATGCGCTCTTCGGCCGCGGCGCGAGCGATGACAAGGGGCAACTGTTCATCTTCGTCAAGGCGATCGAAGCGTGGCTGCGCGAACGCGGGCGATTGCCGATCGACATCGTGTGTCTGTTCGAGGGCGAGGAGGAAATCGGCAGCCCGAATCTGCTGCCCTTCGTTGCGCGTCATCGCGAGGCGCTGCGCTGCGATGGCGCAGTGATGGCTGATTCCGCGATGGCGAACGCGTCGCGCCCCGCTCTCATGCACGCGCTGCGCGGCGCGCTCTATCTGGAGCTGGACGTGCGCGGGCCGCGTCACGATCTGCACTCGGGCAATTTTGGTGGCGTGGTGCTCAACCCGCTACAGGCGTTATGCGAACTGCTCGCGGGGCTGCACGACGCGCGTGGGCGTATCGCGATTCCTGGCTTCTACGACAATGTGCGCACCTTCACGCCGCACGCGCGCGAGCGCCTGTTGCGCGATGCGCCTTCCGATGCATCGATCATGCGCGATGCGGGTATCGGGCGTCCATGGGGCGAAGCGGGCTTCTCTCTCTATGAGCGCCTCACCGTGCGCCCAGCGCTCACCATCAACGGCATTCAGGGCGGTTATGCCGGCGCAGGCAGCAAAGGCGTGATTCCGGCGGCGGCGCGTGCGAAGCTGAGCTTTCGGCTCGTGCCCGACCAGGATCCGCGTGAGATCGAGCAGATCGTACGGGCGCATCTGTCGTCGCGGATCGCGCCAGCCGTGTGCGGGCGCATGCGCGTCGTGTCGGCGGCGCCGCCCGCGCAGATGGACACCCGTCATCCCGTCATCGTCGCGGCGACGCGCGCGTGCGAGCGGGCCTTTGGTGTGCAGCCTGCGCTGTTGCGCGGTGGCGGCACGATTCCCGCGCTGCAGTGCTTCAACACGGTGCTCGGTACGCAGACGGCGCTGCTCGGCTTCGCGCCGAACGACGCGGGCCGCCATGCGCCGAACGAGAAGCTGCATCTCCCGACCTTCGAGAAGGCCGTGGCTGCGGCGATCGCGCTCTTCGATGCCTTCGCCGCCGCGCACGCGACCTCGGGCCCGGCGTCGCGTGGCGCGGGCCGGATCGCGAGCTGATGCGGCGCACAGGAGACCGACATGATCATCGACGCGCATTGTCACGCGGGCCAGGGCGATCTGCTGACCGCGCCCTGGAATACCGCTGCGCCGCTGGGCGCGTACTTGAGGCGCGCGCGCGCGGCGGGCATCGGGCGGACCGTGGTGTTTCCGGCGTTTCATTCCGATTACGCGCAGGCCAACGATGCGCTTGCGCGGCTCGTCGCGCGTCATGCGGGACGGCTCATCGGCTTCGCGTTCGTGCACTGCGCGCGCGACGCAGGCCGTATCGACGAAATGATCGACCTTGCCGTGCGCCGGCACGGCTTTCGCGGCATCAAGGTGCACGGCGAAGACGCCATGCCGACGCGCGAGCTTTGCGAGGCGGCGCGGCGCTATCGCATTCCGTTGCTCGTCGATGTGATCGGGCGCCCGTATGTGATCGACATGCTCGCGGGAGCGTATCCGGATCTCGATGTCATCGTGCCGCATCTGGGCAGCTTCGCCGATGACTGGCGAGCGCAACAGGCGGTCATCGATCTGCTCGGGCGTCATTCGCGCGTGCATGCGGACAGCTCGGGCGTGCGTCGCTTCGACTATCTCGTGGAACTGGTGCGCCGCGCCGGCGCGCGCAAGCTGATCTTCGGCTCAGACGGGCCTTGGTTGCATCCGGGGCTGGAGCTGCACAAGATCAAGCTGATCGGTCTGAGCCCGCGCGACGAAGCCGCCGTGCTCGGCGGTAACATCATTCGGTTGCTGAGTTCGCGGCGCGTGCCGCCGAAGCGGTTAGTGAGCCTGCCCGCGCGCCGCGTGCAGGAAGCAGTGAGCGTGGCATCCGCATGACGGCGTGACACGTGACGTAGCGTCACGTCATGCACGCTTGCGTTCGAGCGATGCAGCCGCCGGGGCGGGAGGCTGGCTGCGCGGATGCGCCCCGATATGCAGCTCGTTCAGTCGGCCGACCATGCCCGCGCGCGTGTTGACGCCGAGCTTTGCATAGATTCGACGCAGATGCGTGCCGACGGTCCAGCAGCTGATGTTCAGCACGGATGCGATCGCTTTGCTGGGGTAACCTGCCGCGACCATGCGGGCGATTTCCTGTTCGCGCGGACTGAGATGCGCGCGCGAGCCAGAGGTGGACTTCGTGCGCACCAGCAGATACCGATAGCCGTCCGCATCGGCATCGAGCAGGACTTCCTCACCTTCTGCCTCGTCAACGAGCGCGCCCGCTCTGCATGACAATGCCGTGACGAGCGAGCGCAGCAGCACGAGGATGGCGTCGTGCGCGGCGGGTTCCGCGCCTGCGCCATAAAGGGGAATCGGTGTGTCTCGGTCGAGATCCATCGCCATCGCTCCAAGGCTTCGAGATCCTGCCCACGCCGCATCGACGGCCGCGCCGGCATGCGCGAACAGTGGAAGTGTTTTCGTAAAGCTAGGCGGGCGCGCCGGCTGTGCCTAGTCGCCAGTTCGCGCGACACTCGAAATGGCTAGCCGGAACGAGGGTATCCCATGCAGGGATATCCGCTTTGAAACATTGCCATATTATGGATGACTAATGATTGTGATTTGAAGAGAATCTTTTCAAATCCGTCGCTATTCGACGCCGGGATTGTGGGTCAGGTCGAAGAGTAGTTACGAGTCTAGTAACTATCGAAAAGAAGCGCAAAGGAGCCGTGTAAATTTAATCCGCCCGACGGATTGATGGCAATAAAGAATTAATACATTGAGTGCGCGCGGGCGATTGTGCAGAAGCCCTCCTTGATTCCAGCGCACGTTGCAATATAGTTCAATTCGGGCGTGGCAGGGTTCGCAGGGCGACCCTAATATAATGTCACGTCAAACCAGTAGATTGCCGTCGGCGCAGTGCTTCCCGTCACAGTTGATTTCACTTGACGCAGGCAGTGATCGTAGCTCTGTCATTCGCTGCGCGATGCTCCCCGGTCCGCACGGCGCTGCATAAATTGCGAACACATCTTTTTGAATAGATGTCCTGGTTGTTGCCAATCTGAACGTTTATTGCGTGTCTTTTTGGCAAACAGGCGTTGCGCCCGACGCGCGCACGGCGAGCGGCTTTATCCCGGAGAGGGGTCCATCGCAAGAACAAGGTTGCGGTATCTACGGACACGGAGCATCGATGAAGCGCTTGCAGATCTACCTCTCTTCCACATTTGAAGATCTGCGTGAGTATCGGGCCGCAGTCTTCGACGCGCTGGAGAAAGCGGGATTGGATGTCGTTCGCATGGAGGCCTATACCGCTTCGGACGAACGTCCCCTCGAACGGTGCCTCAGCGACGTGGCCCGGTGCGACATCTTCGTCGGCCTGTACGCATGGCGCTACGGTTATGCGCCGCCCGCCGACCACGGTAATCCGGAAGGAAAGTCGATTACCGAACTTGAATATCGCGAGGCGCAGCGACGCATGCGCCGCTCACTGCTCTTCTTCGCTGCTCCCGAAACCCGTGCCGCCTGGTCCGACCGCTTCGACGACCAGGTGAGCGGCGAAGGCGACGCAGGCGCGAGGCTGATGGCGTTCAGGAGCGAACTGTGCACTGAGAAGCTCGCGAGCTTTTTCCGCACGCCCGACGATCTCGCCGCGCTCGTACTCTCAGCCATCATGCGCAGCGGGCTGAGCGGTCGGCGACACGCTATTCCGTCGTCGCAGGGTCTCGTGCGCCGGACGGGATTGACGAATGCGATCGCCGGCTCGCTCGTGGGCAGCGCCTCACGCCCGCCCGTCGCGTGCACCGTGCTGCAGGGAGGCGGTGGCACCGGAAAGACCTCGCTAGCAATCCACGTGTGCAGCACACCCGAAGTCATCGGCCAGTTTCCGGACGGCATCTTCTGGATCACGCTCGGCGAGCGTCCCGCACTGGCGACGATTCTGGGTGACCTTTACCTGTCGGCGGCGGGCAACCGTGTCGAGGTGGCGGGTGTCGAGGCCATCTCCCAGGCGCTTGCCGGCGTGTTCAAGGGGCACCGGAGCCTGCTCGTTATCGATGATGTCTGGCATGCGGAGCATCTCGGTCCTCTGCTCGGGTTCGACGGTCCCCGGCTGCTGGTGACGACGCGAATCAGCACCCTGATCGACCAGATCGACGAAATCGAATGCCGGCAGATTGCCGTCGAACAGATGGATGTGGATGAAGGCGCAACTCTGCTCGGGCGAAACCTGCCGACCAACGGGCCGACGCAAACCATCCTGCGCGAACTATCCGGGCAACTCGACGACTGGCCCCTGCTGCTGGATCTCGTGAACGCGAGGCTCCGCGAGGAGCACCGAACGCGCGGTGGCGACCTGGCCGCGTGTATCGCACGCGTGAGTGTGCTGCTCGAACGCCGTGGCGTGCTCAGCTTCGACCGCCGTGATTCGCAGGCCCGAAACGCGGCCGTCGAAAAATCCGTCGATGCCGGACTGGAATTCGCTGAGGAAGGATTTCCGGGCGTTCGTCAAAAGGCTGCCGAACTGGCGCTCTTTCCGGAAGATGTGCCAGTTCCAGCGCAGGTGCTCGCCGAATTGTGGCGGATGACGGACATCGACGTCGAAGAGGAAGTGATCCGGCCGCTCGACATGATCAGCGTGCTGCGCTGGGATCGAAGGTCTGGCGAAGTCCAGATGCATGACATGATCCAGCGTGCTCTCGCTGTGAAGGTCGTTGACCCCGAGACGACGCATGGCAGGCTGCTCGATGCCTGGGCCGATCCTCATCGTCTGCCGCACGACTATGCGTGGCGCTGGTTCGGCTGGCACTGCGTGCGCGCGAACCGGCGGGACCGGCTTCTGAGTCTGCTCCGCGACTTCGAATGGCTTCGCTCGAAACTCGATGTCACCGGGATCGCCTCGCTGGTCGGCGAATTCGACAACGTCATCGACGACCCCTCGGCCAGATTGTTGCGCGACGCGTTGCGGAAATCGGCGCACACACTTGCGTGGGACCCGTCGCAGTTGGCGGCGCAACTGCTCGCGCGAATTCCAGAGCAGATGCAGGCGTTACGGAACGGCAGGCTTCAACGGGCCTTCGGGAATCGTGAGCCGTGGCTCAGGCCATTGACGGCATCGCTCGCAGCGGAGCGGTCGATACGCTGGCTGCGCCCCTCTCGTGCCGAGTCGCTCACCAGTGTCACGTTTTCTGCCAATGGTTCTTGGGCAGCGCATGTGTCGTACAGTTCCGACCCGGAAGGCGCCGTCGTGCTCGTCTGGGATCTCGAGAAATGGCGGCTGCAGGAGATGCATCTGGAAACCCCACCCCGATGCCGCCCCTTCGGGCTCGTTTTGAGCGTCGATGCGCGGTGGTGTCTATGCTCCGACAGTCTGGGCGCTGTCTTCCGGCTGGGCGCGTCCGGAAACCGGATTTGGGAAGGCCATGCGCATGACGACCTGACGATCCCACGCGTCCTCGCGATCAGCGCGGACGGTAGCCGGGCGCTCTCGGCATGCAGTCGCGGACGTCTCGTGGCATGGGACATCGCAGGAGGAAGCCACGAGATCATCTGGGACGAGAACGACAACCGCGTGGTCGCGCTGAGTCTCGATCCGTCCGGCGACCGTGCCGTGGTGGCGCGCGAGGATGGTTCCGTGCACCTGCTCGATCAGGGGCTGTCCAACGTGCGGCTCCTGTTTCAGCTCGACGGGCAGCCAGTGGCGCTCGCGCGAACGTGGCCAGACGGCTTTGTTGCCGTCGCGACGAAAGAAGGTCGGGTCGAAGTTCGTTCGGCCGATCATCCGCAGACCCCGGTCTGTGCTTTCTCGTCGGATGATGAGCCGACCGTCATCGCGTTGTCGGCAGACCAGCAATTCATAGCGACAGGAACGGACAAAGGCACGGTGGAAGTGTGGAGCATCGCGCGGCGCGCGCGCAGCGCGATGTATCGCCGCGCGCACAGCTACGACGTCAAGGGCATCGCATTTGCTCGGGACAGTTCACGCGTCCTGTCAGCGGATCTCGTGCATATCAAGGAATGGGCGGCTGAGTGGCAGACCACCGATGAACCCGACGACGCCGGGTTGCCTGCTTCCGGCGAGGTGAAACTGACGACGGATGGCGCGCATGCGGTGGCGGTCCTGGAGGATGGGCGCCTCGGCCTGTGGGACATGAGCACGGGCGCACTTGCTTCTACGGTTTCGCGCCCGGTCGGGGACGCATTCGGCGACCCGAAAATCGGAGCGCCGAGGCGGCTCGTCGTGGCCACCGGGGCGCCGCGGGTCCTGGCGTGGAACGCGGAACTGCTTTGCGTCTGGAATCTGGACTCGAGTGGTCACGCGGAAAGCCTACCGCTCCAGACAATACGCGATGCATGTTTCACCCCTGATGGCAACGCCGTGGTATTCGTGGCGGGTCAATGCGTCGGGCAATGGAGACCCGAGGAGGGCACCTCATGGTTCATCGCGACTTACGAACGCGATTCTCCGGCTTGCGTCGCGGCATCGCCAGACGGGAGACGGGCGCTCTCCGCGGGTGGAGACCGGATGGTGCGCGAATGGGCACTGGACAGGCCACCCGGGGCAGACGCCGAACTGCGAAGCTGGAGGTGGTCCGCCACCGGGAGTAAGCCTTCGATGATCGCCTTCCTGGCACCCGAGCGCGCGTTGGTCACGAGCGTAGACGGCGCCTTGTTCATCTTCGACATGGATCAGCGGAGAGCTGACCTGCGCGAACTGGGTTCCCATCAAGCGTCCGTCAACAGCGTGCTCGTGACGGGCGACGACAGGATCTTGACTTCATCGTACGATGGAACCGTAGCAATCTGGGATGCAGCGCATTGCCGAAATCTCGCGGTTCACCGTGCGCATACGGGAAGCATCGAGCAAGTCTCAGTGTCTGCTGATCGCCTGATGTTGAGGTCATATGACGGGATACTGAAGATCACGTCGGTTGAAAGCGGGGCGCTCATTTGCGCCTTTCAGGGCGATAAGCAGTTCATTTCCTGCGCAGCGGACGCCGGGATGAAGGGCATCGCGGCGCTCGATCAATCCGGGCAGATGCATTTTTTCCGGGTCGAAGGAGGCGCTTGACGTCGAGTCGTGCGGATCAGGTCACGCGGAAATTTACTGAAGCGCTCGCCGCGCAAAGCGCGAGCGCAGCCAGACGCCGAGACGGTCGACATACAGATACACGACGGGCGTCGTATACAGCGTCAGTATCTGGCTCACGATCAATCCGCCGACAATCGAAATGCCCAGCGGCCGCCGCAGATCGGCGCCTTCGCTGCTGCCGAGCGCAAGCGGCAGCGCGCCGAGCAGCGCGGCGCAGGTCGTCATCATGATCGGGCGGAAGCGCATCAGGCTCGCGTGGTAGATCGCGTCGCGCGGCGACATGCCCGAGCGCGAGGCGTCGATAGCGAAGTCGACCATCATGATCGCGTTCTTCTTGACGATGCCGATCAGCAGAATGACGCCGATCAGCGACATCACCGTGAACTCGACGCGAAACAGCATTAGCGCGAGTAACGCGCCGACGCCCGCCGAAGGCAGCGTCGACAGAATGGTCAGCGGATGCGCGTAGCTTTCGTACAGCACGCCCAGCACGATATACACGGACAGCAGCGCGGCGGCCACCAGCAACGGCTCGTCCGACAGCGACTGCTGGAAGGTGCGCGCCGTGCCTTCGAAGCTCGCGTGAAGGGACGCAGGCATGCCGATGTCGATCATCGTACGGTTGATGGCCGTCATCGCTGTCGACAGCGATTCATGCGGCGGCAGGTTGAAGGAGATCGTCGTGGCGACGAAGCTGCCCTGATGGTTCACGCCGAGCGCGGTGTGGCCCGGTTTGAAGCGTGCGAACGCGCTGAATGGAATCATCGTTTCCTGCGCGGTGCTGACGGACGTTCCCGCCGATGCGCTGGAATGGCCGCTTGCCGCGAGCGAATTGATCGCGAGGTTGCGGGCCGAATCGGCGGCGACGGTGGCGGCGCTGCTCGTCGTAGTCGAGGCCGTGCTGCTCGTACTCGTGCTGTTCAGTGCGGGAACGGCAAGCGCGAACGGCGTTGCGCCTGCTGTGGGAAGCGTGACGGTGACGTCGGATGCCGCGCTCGTGCTGCTGGCTGCATCGGCGCCCGTCGCGGACGCGGCGCTCGTCGACGCTGCGACAGGTTCAGTGGGCGTTGCCGTGCCGCCAGGCGTCGTGACAGCCTGCGCGCTTCCGGCGGCCTGCGCGGCATTCGAACTGCCTTGTGACGTGCTCGTGGCGGTCGGGCCGCTGACGGTGCCCGCCACGAAGTTCGTCGACTGCGTGCCGCTTGGCGTGCCGCCCGATGTGCTGACATAGAGATCGTTCAGCGTCTCCGGATGCTGCCAGTAACGCGGCGCGACTTCCATCACCACATAGTATTGGTTCATCGGGTTGTAGATCGTCGAGACGAGCCGTTGACCGAACGCGTCATACAGTGTGTTGTCGATCTGCGCGGGCGTGATGCCGAGGCGCGCGGCTGTCGCGCGGTCGATGTCGACATCGGCTTCGAGTCCGCTTTGTTGCTGGTCCGAGTTGACGTCTTCGAGTTGCGGCAGCGACTGCAACGCCTGCGTCAGGCGCGGCGCCCATTTGTACACGTCGGCGCTCGTGTCGCCTAGCAGTGTCAACTGATATTGCGCGTTGCTCTGCCTGCCGCCTACGCGAATGTCCTGCACGGGCTGCAGATAGAGACGCGCGCCCGCCACTTCGTTCAGCGCGGGACGCAGCCGCGCGATCACTTCATCGGCAGTCTGGTTGCGTTGCGACAGCGGCTTTAGCGACACGAACACGAAACCCGTATTGGTCTGACGTCCGCCTGTGAAACCCACCACACTCGCCACCGCAGGGTCCGAGCGGACGATTTGCATCAGTTGCTTGAGCTTCGTTTCCATCGCCTGAAACGACACGCTCTGATCGCCCTGAATGCCGCCGATCAAACGGCCCGTGTCTTCCTGCGGGAAAAAGCCCTTGGGAATTGCGATGTAGAGAAACACGTTCAGCGCGATGGTGACGAGCAGCAACGACATCATCAGCAATGGATGACGCAGCGACCAGTCGAGCGTTCGCGCGTAACCTTCGCGCATGCGTTGCAGCGGCTGCGTCAGCAAATGCGAGAGACGTTGCATATGCGATGCGCTGCCGCCGTTATCGTGCTTTGTGCTCGCGAGCAGCCGTGCACACATCATGGGCGTCGTCGTGAGCGATACGGCGAGCGAGACGAGTATCGCCACCGAAAGCGTCACCGCAAACTCGCGAAACAGCCGGCCGATGATGCCGCCCATGAGCAGGATCGAAATGAACACGGCAATCAGCGAGATCGAAATCGACAGCACGGTGAAGCCGACTTCGCGCGCGCCGAGCAGCGCTGCCTGCATGCGCGACTTGCCCGCTTCGAGATGACGCGCGATGTTTTCAAGCACGACGATCGCATCGTCGACGACGAAGCCCGTCGCCACGGTCAAAGCCATCAGCGACAGATTGTCGATCGAATAGCCGAGCAGATACATGAACGCGAATGTGCCGACGATCGACACAGGTACGGCCGCGCTCGGAATCAACGCGGCCCGCGCGCTGCCGAGGAAGAAGAACACGACGAGTATCACCAGCGCGACGGCGATCAGCAGGGTGGCTTCCGTATCGTGCAGCGAGGCGCGGATGGTCGTCGAGCGGTCGGAGGCTTCGAGGATGTCGACGTCGGCGGGCAGCGCGGGCTTGAGTTGCGCGACGGTCGCGCGGATGCCATCGACGGTGCTGATGATGTTCGCGCCGGGCTGCCGGTAAAGCATCACCAGCACCGATGGCTGATTGTCGCCGGCGAGGCCGAGATTGCGCAGATCCTCGACGGAATCGACGACTTCGGCGACGTCCGACAGGCGCACGGCTGCGCCGTTGCGATATGCGATCACGAGGTCCTTGTATTGCGCGGCGGTGCGCGCCTGATCGTTCGCATAGAGCTGGAAGCGCCTGCCTTCGCTTTCGATGATCCCTTTCGGACTGTTGGCATTCGCCGATGCGAGCGCCGCGCGAACGTCTTCGAGACCGATGCCGTAGTGATAGAGCGCGGTCGGATTCAACTCGACGCGCACCGCGGGATTGGCCGAGCCGTTCACATCCACTTCACCGACGCCGGGCAATTGCGACAGCGACTGCACGAGTATCGTCGACGCGAGATCGTAGAGCTTTGCCTGCGTGAGCGTGTGCGATGTGAGCGAGAGAATGAGGACGGGCGCGTCGGCGGGATTGACCTTGCGATAGGTCGGATTGCTCTTCAGGCTCGACGGCAGATCGGCGCGCGCAGCGTTGATCGCGGCCTGCACGTCGCGCGCCGCGCCGTCGACGTTGCGGTCGAGGCCGAATTGCAGCGTGATGCGCGTCATGCCGACGGAGCTTTGCGAGGTCATTTCGGTGACGTCGGCGATCTGTCCGAGATGCCGTTCGAGCGGACTCGCGACGCTGTTCGCAACCGTTTCGGGACTTGCGCCTGGCAGGCTGGCCTGCACGGAGATGGTCGGGAAGTCGACTTGCGGCAGCGGCGCAACGGGAAGCCGGGCGAAAGCGAATAGGCCCGCGAGCGCGATGCCGAGCGAAAGCAGCGTCGTCGCCACCGGGCGTTCGATAAAGGGACGCGAAAGGTTCATCAGCGGTTGTCGGAGACGGCCCGTGCGCGAGGGCATGCGGCGGGCGGGATGACAACGATGCTAGGGGGCGCCGCGTGACGGCGGGTTACGGGGGTGTTGTTTTGCGTTACCGCTTGTCGCGGGGGAAACAGATGTCAGGTTTTGGTTTTGGGGGGATGTGACTGACTAGCGGCTGATGCCGGTCGCGTGCGGTTGATGCTGCAGCATGTGGTGCCCATGCGCGGCTTGTGTTGGATGTAAGCAGTCGTCATGGGTTTTGCAAGCCGCGCGCTTGCGGTTCGTTAGAGTTCGTGTGGCACCTTCGCGGTGCAGGCGGTTTGGTTTTTTTGGGGCTTTCGCTGGTATCCGTGGAGGGGTGTTTGCTGCGCAAGCGGTTTGGTTGTGCTGGCTTTTGCGCTGGCATCCGCGTTTTGTTAGCGTGCGTCACGCGTCGCCCCTGTGCGGGGCGGCACCTACTTTTCTTTGCCGCCGCAAAGAAAAGTAGGCAAAAGAAAGCGGCTAACACCGCCAGCGCTAGTTTTTGCCTGAGGGCCCCCAACCGGTCCTACGCTTCACACGGCGGCGTCTTTGTTTGCGTGCGTTGCCAACGCTTCGAATGAGCGCCTCACCCACTTCAAACATCCGCACAAGGGCTCGCGGCAGCGAATGGCATGTGCCGCCCAGGTGGCAAACTGTGTGTAGGTTGTCGCGTCGTATAGCTTGGCGCTCTTACAGGCAGCCCTTTCAAGGTCTTGATCAAGATGTCCCGCCTTTGGCGCGTTTAAGCAGGCGAGCGGTACTGTGATGGGCGCGGGCTACCGCGCCTTCGACATAGGGTGCGGTTTTGCGGGTCTTGGGGCCACGCGTGCGTGTGCGCACCTGAATCGGGTCGACGCAGCGGGCCAGCTCGAGCAGTTTGCCGGCAATCACGTCGGGCGTGGCATCGCTCCAGTGCGACCATTCATCTGGCGGCAGCGCGATGAGCATGCCCTCATACTGGCTGCGAATCTGCACGGCGAGGTAGTACGTCGAGACGTCCGGCGGCGCTGCACCTGTTTCATCGGCGGCAGCATGCGCAGCTTCAACACTGCGCTTGAGCGTGGCCAGCACGTTGTACGCCAGCACCGCGACGGTAAAGCCCAGCAGCGCGGCACGTGGATGACCCAAGGTGCGGATCTCGCTGTGCAGGACCGACTCGAGTCGCTGGAACATGCCCTCGATACGCCAGCGCTTGCGGTACAGCCGGGCAATCTCGTGTGCGCCCACCGCGGCAGGCAGGTTGCTCCACAACAGAATCACGGTATCGCCTGCATCAGTCGGCTTGTCCAGCGTCAGCTCGATGCGACGCCAGACGACGCCAGCCTTCAGGTCAATGCGTTGCTCTCGCACCTGACCTGTCTCGATACGTGCACCGTCCACCCATGGCCCACTGCTGGCAAGCGCCGGGCTGTTGCGGCCGTGTTCGCGCACGATGAAGCAGGCCTGTGCCTGATGCCAGCCCTGCAGGATGGTCCCGGTGCAGAAGTTCCGGTCAGCCAGCCACAATTCGCCCGCGCCGGCACATTCAATCAGCGGGGCCATGGCCGAGCGCTCCTGCGCGTGCGCATCCTCGATGGCGACCAGATCTGTGACCAGACCCAGATCCGGCTCGTAGACCACCAGCGCGTGCCCCGGCAACGCCGCGCCACGCTGCTCGCGCAACGCCGCCAGCCGTTTCTCACTGGCCGGCAGGTGATTGCCATCAAGCACCCGCACACGCCAGCCGGGCAGGCTGGGCTGGCATGGCAACGCCGCCAGCACCGGCCCCAGACGCTGTGCGCTGCCCTGTACCAGGGCACGCAGGATCGCGGGTTCGGTGCGGTTGACCTTCTCGTAGAGCGCGGCCAGCGACACCGGCAGGGGCTTCGTCTGTGTCGCTGCAGCGTGCAGCGACGGACTCAGTCCCAGCGACACCAGCGTCATCAGTTCAACCACCGTCGAGAACAGCAATTCACGTGGATATTGCCGCTGCCGGTGCTCGGCGAACACCTCGTCGATCCATTGCGGCGCGATGGCTCTCTGCAGTGCCAGGCGTGCCATCACGCATACCGGTGCCTGCTGCTCGAAACGCTTCATCACCTCGTCGAACATCCCTTCGTACCCGTCGTTCCTTAACATCTTGCCAGGTTGATATGACTTCTGGTGTCAACATGATCGGTTCTGTGTTTTCAATGTTTGAATTTCCTGAGGGCGACGTAGCAGTAAATCTCGACGGTGGATCAAGCTGATATCCGCGGGTTGGCTACCGCATTACAGATGTCCGCCCAATGAGCCTTCCGCTACCTACCACCGCAAGTCGGATGAAGATCCGTTGCCTACCCTGGTCGCGGGTTACTCGTGTGCCGGGCTACGCCGCCTTCAGGAAACTCCTTCGCATGTCGTTACGTTGGATGCAGACGCAGGGCATTGCTGTAGATCATGGCATCTGTGTCTGGCGCGGTATGGCCAGCGACAAGGAGAGCCGGCAGATGTCCCAGATGAATCCGCTGAGTTCACGGGCAACTGCGACTACGGCGATATTCTTCTGCTTGCCGCGCGCAACGAGTTTGCGATAGCGTCGGCACAGGCGCACCTGCGCGTCCCAGGCTCGATCCACAATCGGTTTGGGCAGGCCTTCGTGGCGACACTGGATATCGGGACTCACGCGTGCAGGGTGCCGGTAGCTCCATGCGGCTTCTACCAGCAGCTTTCTTGCATAACTGTTGCCGCTTTTCGTGATGCTGCCCTGACGGCGCTTGCCACCCGATGAGTGCTCGGAGGGCGTGACGCCCAGCCACGCCATCAACTGGCGTGGGTGCACGAAGCGCGAGAGATCGCCCAGCTCGGCGAGCATGCCCACTGCCGTGGTGAACTGGACACCGCGCATTGCCTGCAGGCCCAGTACGGCGGGATAGAAGCGCCAGTTGGTGACCGCCTCACGCAGCGCGGATTCCAGCCGGTCACATTGTGCGAGCCGGTCCTCGATCGCGCGACGTAGCTCTTCAAACGCGAACTGCTGCCACGCACTGTCGAAGCTATATGCGCCCAGCCAGCGCCGGTGCGCTGGCCCCCAGTCGGCAGAGCGGGGTAACGCACGCCGTGCGAGAGCAGAAAGGCTTTTACCCGTTGCCGTGCCCGCTTCAGGTCGTCCTTGGCAATCACCCATGCGCGGGCCAGATCCCGGAATGCTTCATCGTCGACGCTGGGGACGTAGACGGCCGACAGGTCGCCGGCACGCAGCGATCGGACGAGCTTGACGGCATCGCGTCGGTCAGTCTTGATGTGCTCCCCTGGCTTGCGGGGAATCAGCGACGGTGCGCACACCATGCACTCGAATCCCTTCTGGATGAGCTGCCGGTAAAGCCCGTATCCACAGGGGCCTGCCTCATAGACGACGCGTATGTGGCGCGCCTTGGACTGCAGTCGCTTGCACAAACGCTCAATGTCGGCCTGCGTAGTACCGATCTTGCCGAGCAGTTCAACCTCGCCCGCGCCGATGGCATACGCGACCGTGATCGAATCCTTATGCACATCGAGACCCACGTAAAGAGTGCTATCGTGTTCCATGCTTTGCGACACGTGTCGCCGTCTGCCGGACGTAAAACCGGCTGAAGTACGATGAGGGCAAAGCTCTCTGTTGTCTTGTCACACTCCGCCGTCGCTGTTCTTCACGATGGAGGCTGTGACCTGCTGTGCGACCAGTAGTTGCCTACCTGGACATGCGTGATGGGTAACCGTCGGGTGTGAAGCTCTGGGGACAATGTACTTTTCGAGAGACGGTTCAACTCGGTGACGGGAGGAACGGACACTGCAAGCAGCAATGCGGTGTGAAGGCTAGGCAAGTTCCGAATGCACAACGTAAGTGAATTGCCGTACGAATCCTCGCAAACACGAACAAGCCAAAGCTGCTGACAGGCTTGAACCAAAAGGTAAATGGCAGGTTGCTTCCTTAGCATGTGGGAGTACGTCGTCGAAGTGCCATCGGGGAACAGGCAGGTGCTAACCGGATAGATCCGCGGACTCGTGGGTCGGCAATAGAGGGAACGTGGTAAACCCGATTTCCCGCCTTTATCTCAGTACACCGGGATGAAGGCAGGCAACCCGCAAGGAAAGCTGTTGGGGAAGCGGGCATGGGATTGCGGAAAAAGCGAACGGCAGCCTGTAATGGGCAGCATAGGGGTTCAAACTTTGCCCCGACCTGAAAGGGTGCCCACTTCCGCATGGTGCAGCTGTCGTGTGCCATCGTTTGAGATTCAACGGGAGGAAGCTTGGAAGAGACCGGCACCACTGCGGTTCAGCGCCTTTCGCCTCAGCAATGGGGTGAATCAACGACGAGATGCGTGCGAAGTCCATGAGCGGTTAGCATGGTCGGTGTCGGGTCGACATTTCATGCTGTGCTTGAGCGCAGTGCGGTGAAAGTCGCACGCTGCGTTCTTAGGGGGCAGCGGCGCAGCAATGCGTCGTTGCTACCCGGCGGCTATATGAACGCCCCCCGTTTGCAAGGACTTTCGTGTGTTCTGACGGAACAGGATGGGCTTGCAGCTCTATATCCGGCCTGATGCAGCTGTATGGGCTGCTGGCCACGATGAAATTCGCTGACTCGCACCTCATTCCTCCGACGAGCTTGGAGCTCTTGCCAGCATTCAGGTTTGGCGAGTCCTGGTCCGACCTGTGTTGTCATCCACTCGATTGCCATCGCAACCTTTTAACGAGTCATTCGCGTGCCGTGGTGGTCAATTTTCAGTGTTAAGGCCCCGTGATTACGCCAGTTTTGTGCTCACGTGATCGCTCCGGTACGGCTGACCGTGAGCCAGAATCGCCCAGATTGTCCTTGCGATCTTGTTGGCGAGCGCAACGGTCACGACGTTTGATGGTCTGCGTTTGCGGATGTCCTGCAGCCAGGCGCTGGGGGATTTTGCGTGACGTAACACGGAGCGCGCACCATGGATGAGCAGCGTGCGCAGATAGGTGTCACCGCGCTTGCTGATGCCTAGCAGGATGACCTTGCCGCCCGATCCCGTTTGCTTGGGTACAAGGCCGACCCATGCCGCGAACTCGCGCCCCGATCTGAATGCGTTCGGATCGCCCATTGTCGCCACGGCTGCCGAGGCTGTCAGCGCTCCCACGCCGGGAATGTCGGTAAGTGCCTTGACGGCGCTGTCTTGCTGAGTCCACCGACGCAGCCGCCGCTCAATCTCATCGATCTGCTGGTCCAGCTTTGTCAGCCCGTCCCACTGTTCACGCAGCGTGTCGATCAGGACGGCCGGCAGGCGCTCGGCAACCCGTTCCAGTACACCCGGCATGGCGTTGTCGAGCGCGGCACGGCCCTGGCCCATTACTTCGCCATACTCGGTGAGCAGACCGCGCAGATTGTTGATCTGCATCGTGCGGAACTTCACCAGTTGCTGGCGCATGCGGTGAAGCGCCAGTACGGCCTGTTGTGCTTCAGTCTTTACCGCGACGGCCTTGCTGGGTTGCTGAACTGCCAGCCAAAGTGCACGTGCATCCGCGGCATCGCTCTTGTTGCGGATATTGAACGCCTTGGCAAACTTGGCCGGCATCAGCTTGACCTGATGCCCCATCCTGATCAATTGGCGAGCCCAGTGATGTGCACCGCCACACGCCTCCATACCGATCCGACAAGGCTGGCGATTGGCGAAATACTCAAGGAACCTGGCTCGCTTGATCCGCTTGTTCACGATTTCTCCGGACTCCGGATCGACGTAGTGCACCTGAAACACCGATTTTGCGA
Organism: Paraburkholderia sp. PGU19; assembly: GCF_013426915.1. GTDB lineage: Bacteria > Pseudomonadota > Gammaproteobacteria > Burkholderiales > Burkholderiaceae > Paraburkholderia. Next base: position 655,447 of record NZ_AP023181.1, on the reverse strand, counting down.
TGTCGACGCCAACTGGGGTGGGATTCATGGCGGACGCTCCTTGTTGTCTGGGGAGATCGTCATGATCCCCCCATTTGGGACATTCCGGTACCGGCGGTCTGGTGAGGGCCCACGACTCTCGTCTCTTGCCGCTACGAGTGGGGGGCGTTCATTTCAATTCCTCCGCGTCGGAAATCGCCGGGTGCGGTACGTCCGCACCGTGCGGCTCTGGCAGTCATGCTAACCCGCGATTGATTCCTTCGCGGCGGGCCAGCCTCTGTCCCGCAGGAAGTCATACTGCCTACCAGGTTTGCAGCGCAAAGACCTTGAAAGGGCTGGCTCTTACAGGGTGGAACGCGTGCGCTATCGGTCCGGAGTGAGGCGTGTGGAGCACAAGGGGCCGACACACAGTTTGCCACCTGGGCGGCGGTGGACTACCTGGCACGGCATGCTGAAACGCGGGGCGTGAAGTGGGTGAGGCGCAGCGCAAGAGCGCTGGCAACAAGCATGAAGTCACGTGATTGCCGTGTGAAGCGTAAGAGCCTTTGGGGTCCCTCAGGCAGGAAGAAGAATTGGCGGTGTTAGCCGCTTTCTTTTGCCTACTTTTCTTTGCGGCGGCAAAGAAAAGTAGGTGCCGCCCCGCACAGGGGCGACGCTTGAAGCACGCTAACAAAACGCGGATGCCAGCGCATAGGCCAGAACGACCAAACCGCCCGCACAGCGAAGCCCCAACCCAGATGCCAGCGCAAAGCCCAAAACACCGACCGGCGTCGCAGACAAGAACCCTCGCGCTACACGAGCACATTCACCGGCGCGCCGCCGACAAACCTCGCTATATTCTCCATCAACTGATCCGCCAGCGCCTGCTGCGCCTCATCCGATGCCCACGCGACATGCGGCGTCACGATCACATTCGGCCGCTTCGCGATACGCATCAGCGGATTATCATCCCCGGGCGGCTCGCCAGACAGCACATCAAACCCAACTCCGCTAATCAACTCTTCATCGAGCGCGTGCACCAGCGCATCCTCATCGACGAGTCCACCGCGTGCAGTATTGATGATAAGCGGCTTGCGCTTCATTGCGCGAAACTCTTCCATCGCGAGCATGCCGCGCGTTTGCGGCGTCAGCGGACTATGGATCGTGATGATGTCGCTCGTCGCGAGCACTTCGTCCCACGGCGTATAGAGCGGCCCAAGTCCATCGCGGCCCTTGTGCGCCGCAAACAGCGCACGCATGCCGAACGCCTTGCCGATCTCGGCAACCCGTTGCCCAAGCACGCCTTCGCCGATGATGCCTAGCGTCATGCCGCCGAGATCGTGTATCGCATGATTGAAGAAGCAGAACTGCCCGGACCTTTGCCACTCGCCGTTCAACACGTCGTCGCGATACGCGATCAGATTACGCCGCAGCGCGAGCATCAACGCGAAAGTATGCTCGGGCACGGTGTTCACCGCATAGCCGCGAATGTTCGACACACGGATGTCGTGCTGCTCGCAGGCTTCCTTGTCGACGCAATCGGTCCCGGTCGCGGCGACGGCCACGAGTTTCAGCGACGGCAAGCGGGCAAGCGTGTCCGCTGTGAGCGGCACCTTGTTCGTGATGGCGATAGTCGCGCCTTCCAGACGCGCGGCGACCTGATCCGCCTGCGTGTGGTCGTACTCGATGAGTTCATGTTCGAACGACGGCCGCGTGAGCCGGATTTGCGGCGCGAGCGTCGCGCGGTCGAGAAAGACAATCTTCTGCATGCTGGTTCCTGTTGATGTCTGATCGGTCAGAGATGACGCTTGGCTTCCGCGACGATATGCGCGGGCGTGATGCCGAAATGCTCGTACAACGCTTCCGCAGGGCCGGACGCGCCAAATCCCGTCATGCCGACATAGCCGCCGCGTTCGCCGAGATAGCGGTCCCAGCCGAATCGCATGGCCGCTTCGATGCCGACGCGTACCGTGTCCACACCGAGCACCATGCGGCGATACGCGTGGTCCTGTTCATCGAACAGTTCCCAGCAGGGCAGCGAAACGACGGCCGTCGGGATGCCTTCCTGTTGCAGACGTTCGCGCGCCGCAACGGCGAGCGCGACTTCCGAACCCGTCGCGAGCAGGGTGACGGCGCGCTGGCCGCCTTCGGCTTCGGCGAGCACATAGCCGCCGCGCGCGCACAGGTTGTTCGGGGCCGAACGCGTGCGCACGAGTGGCAAGGTCTGTCGCGCGAACACCATCGTGCTCGGACCGCTGCGATGTTCGTACGCGAGCGCCCAGCATTCGGCCGCTTCGACGGCATCGGCGGGACGGAACACGCGCATGTTCGGCATCGCGCGCAACGACGCGAGAATCTCCACCGGCTGGTGCGTCGGCCCGTTCCTGCCGACGCCGATCGAATCGTGGCTGAACACGAACTTCACGGGTAGACCCATCAGCGCAGCCATCCGCATCGCGGGGCGCTCGTAGTCGGCGAACGCGAGATAGGTGACGGCCAGCGGAATTACGCCGCCGTGCGCGGCCATGCCGTTCGCCATCGCGCCCATTACGTGCTCGCGCACGCCGCAATGCACGTAGGTGCCGCTGCGGTCTTCGGCGGTGAAGGCGTGCAGGCCACGTTTGTGGCTCGTCGGCGCTTCGAGGTCCGCGCAACCGACCATGCGTTCCGGCAGTTGCGCGAGCAGATCGTTGATCTCGGCGGAAATCATGATGCCCGCCTGGCCTTCGCCTTTTTCGATGGCCTGCTTTTTGTAGTCTTCCAGCACGCGCTGCCAGCCTTCGGGCAAGCGGCCCGCCTGAATGCGCTCGAATTCGGCGCGTGCGTCGTCGGGCAACGCGGCGAGACGTTCGTGCCACGCGAGGTATTCACGCTCATTGCGCCGGCCTGCCGCGCGCCATTCGTCGAGCACGTCGCGCGGAATCTCGAACGGTGTGTGCGGCCAGTCCAGTTCGTTACGCGCCGCATCGGCGTCGGCTTCGAACAGCTTGCCGCTGTGACCGCCGCGTTGTCCTTGCAGACGCGCGATGCCGCGCGCGATCACCGTGCGGCAGGCGAGCATCGACGGGCGCGGATCGCGTTTCGCTTCGGCGAGCGCCGATGCGAGCGCGTCGAGATCGTGGCCGTCGACTTCGATCACATGCCAGCCCGCGACGCGAAAACGTTCGCTCACGTCTTCGCTGATCGACAACGTGGTGCTGCCGTCGTCGGTGATGCGGTTGTCGTCCCAGCAGAGAATCAGCTTGCCGAGTTTCAGATGGCCCGCAAGCGAGATCATTTCCTGGCCGACGCCTTCTTGCAGGCAGCCATCGCCGACGAACGCATACGTGTGGTGGTTGACGATCGAGTCGCCGAACTTCGCGTTCAGATACGCTTCGGCAACGGCCATGCCGAAGGCGTTCGCGATGCCTTGCCCGAGCGGCCCGGTCGTGACCTCGATGCCGGCCGCCGTATCGAACTCGGGATGCCCCTCGCAATGCGAGCCCATTTCGCGGAACGAGCGGATCTGATCGATGCCGAACTGCGCATAACCCGTCAGATGCAGCAACGCGTAGAGCAGCATCGAGCCATGTCCGTTCGACAGCACGAAGCGGTCGCGGTCGGGCCATTGTGGATCGGCGGGATTGAACTTCATGTGCTGCGTGAACAGCGCAGTCGCGATCTCGGCCATGCCGAGCGGCACGCCCTGATGGCCTTCGCCGGCACGCACGATGGCGTCGATGGCCAGAAAGCGGATCGCGTTGGCAAGCGGTCGCGTTTCGAGCGACGGCATGAGTGCGGACATGACTTCTCCTTGCCGCTGCGCGTATCGCGCGGCGGCTATCGCAAGTTGGACAGCGTGAAAAGGGAAGGCGCCGCGTCGTGCAACGGACGCAGCGCCATGCGTCAGTGCAGGAACCCGATCGAGATCCAGGGCACGGCGGCGACGACGATCAGGCCGACGATCAACGCCGCGATATAGCCGATGATCGGCTTCATGCCTTCGTCAGGATGAATGCGGCTCACCGCGCACGCCGAGTAATAGCCGACGCCGAACGGCGGCGCGAACAGGCCCACACCCATCGACAGAATCACGACCATCGCGTAGTGCACGTCGTGAATGCCCATTTGCCGCGCGATGGGGAACATCAGCGGGCCGAACAGCACGATCGCGGGGATGCCTTCGAGCACGCTGCCCAGCACGATGAACACCAGCACGGAAGCCGCCATGAACATCGCGGCGCCGCCGGGCAGGGCGCCCAGCGTCTGCGCAAGCTGGCCCGAGAAGCCGGATTGCGTGAGTGCCCACGCCATGCCCGTTGCCGCGCCGATGATCAGCAGGATCGCGCCCGACAGCGCGGCCGTGTCGATCAGCATCGGCTTGAGCCGCGCCCATTCAAAGCGACGATAGATCAGCAGACCCGCGAGCACCGCATACGCAATGCCGATCGTCGACACTTCCGTCGCGGTCGCGACGCCTTCGACCACAGCGAGCCGGATCACGAACGGCAGCGCGAGCGCAGGCACGGCGATCGCCAGCTTGCGCAGGATTTCGCCGCGTGTCGCGCGACGCACGGCCGACAGATCGTCGCTGCGATAGCGCCACCAGACGACGGCGCACAGCGTGATGGCGAGCACGATGCCGGGCAGCATGCCGCCCGTGAACAGCGCGGAGATCGACACGCCCGTCACCGAGCCGAGCGTGATCAGCACGAGGCTCGGCGGAATCGTCTCGGTCTGCGCGCCGGTGGCGGCGAGCAGCGCGACGAGGTCGCCGGGCTTCGCGCCGCGCGCCTTCATCTCGGGAAACAGCACGGGCGCGATGGCGGCCATGTCGGCCGCTTTCGAGCCGGAGATGCCCGACACCAGATACATCGCGCCGACCAGCACGTAGGAGAGACCGCCGCGCACGTGACCGAGCAGGCTCGCGAGAAACGCGATCATCGCATTGGCCATGCCCGTCATTTCGATCAGTTGCCCGAGGAACACGAACAGCGGCACGGACAGCAGGATCAGATGCGACATGCCTTCGTCCATGCGGCCGACCACAACGCTCAGCGGCGTGCTCGTCGTCAGCGCGAGATAGCCGAAGGTCGCGAGCCCGAACGAGAACGCGATGGGCACGCCCGACAGCACGCACAACGCGACGAGTCCGACGAAGAAAATCAGCAGGTTCACGTTGCCGAGATCGTGCAGCAGCGGGCTCACCGCGACGAAGCCGCCCGCGATGGCCGCGACCAGCGCGAGCGCCGCGATCGTCATCTGCCAGTTGGCGGTGCGGATCAGGCGCAGACAGGCGACGGCCAGCATCAGCGCGCAGCCGACGGGCAGCGCCGCCGCACGCCACGTGTTCGAGATTTCGAGCGCGGGCGTCGTGATGAAGCCTTCGTCCTGTGCGAAATCGACGGCGGGTCCGATCACCAGCAGCAGAAACGCAAGCGGCGCGGCGATGGCGACGACGTCGAGAAATGCGCGCACGGCGGGCGATGCCTTGCCGACGAGCGCCGTCATCCGCATATGCTCGCCGCGACGCAGGGCGACGACGGCGCCGAGCATCGCGAGCCAGAGGAACAGCATCGACGCGAGTTCATCGGACCAGACCAGCGGCGTGTGCAGCAGATAGCGGCTCGTGACGCCTGCGAGCAGCACGAAGATTTCGGCGACCACGAGCAGCGCTGCCGGAATCTCGACGAGATGCGCGAGCACATTGTCGATGACGCTGACAATGCGGCGCGGCGATGGATGAGGGAACGTGATGGAGTGCATGGTGTTCACACCAGTTTTCCAACGTATTTTTCGAGCAGGCTCCAGCCCTGGTCGCCGTATTTGCCTTTCCAGTCGCTATAGAAGCTCGTCTTGCGGAGCGCGTCGCGAAACGCCGGGCGGTCCACGTCGACGAGATTGACGCCCTTCGCCTTCAGATCGTTGCGCAGCGTGCCGTTGAGCTGCGCGATGTCGGCGCGTTGCAGCATCCCGGCCGCTTCGAATTCGCGCGTGACGATCGCGCGCATGTCGGGCGGCAGCTTTTCCCATGCGCGGCGATTGCCGAGAATCCAGTAGCCGTCCCACACGTGCGACGTGAGGCTGATCGACTTCTGCACTTCGTACAGCTTGGCCGTCGCGATGATGGGCAGCGCGTTTTCCTGTCCTTCGACGACGCCCGTTTGCAGCGCCGAATACAGTTCATTGAAGTTGATGGGAGCAGGGCCCGCGTCGAGCGCCTTGAAGAGCGACGTGAGCATCGGCGCCTGCGGCACGCGGATCTTGAAGCCCTTCAGGTCCGTGGGCGTCTTGATGACGCGCGTCGACGAACTGACCTGGCGGAAGCCGTTGTCCCACACCTTCGACACGGTGACGATGCCCGTCTTCTCGATCTGCGCCCGGATATACGCGCCAAGATCGCCGTCCATTGCTTTCCAGACGGTGTCGTAGTCGGGGAACGCGAAGCCCGTGTTGACGATGCCCGCTGCGGGCGCAAGCGTCGCGAGAATCGACGATGCCTGGTTGAAGAACTCGACGCCGCCGCTGCGCACCTGCGACAGCAGATCGGTATCGGAGCCGAGCTGGTTGGCCGGGAATACCTTGATATCGAGCTTGCCGCCCGTCGCGGCGCGGATCTTGTCGCAGGCCTGTTGCGCGCGGACGTTGACCGGGTGGGTCGGGTCCTGGCCCGTCGCGAGCTTGTACGAGAAGTCGGCAGCCGACGCGCGGCGGATCGACAGGCCCCAGAGCGGCGCCGCGGCAGCGACGCTTGCGCCCGCTTTCAGAAAGGTGCGTCGGTCGATGCCGCTGCGGATAGTCGTGCGCTTGCTCATGATGTGCTCCTCCAATACGGATGTGATGCATCGGTATAGTTGTATTCGCGTTGTATTCGCGGGCAACACGCTCTGCGGCGCGTTTGCCTGGGTCCGGCGACTGCATTGTCGCGCGCGGCTGGCCGGACCCGGCCGCGCGTCGTTGGATGTTATCTGCTCATCAGCCGTGAATCAGCCGTGAATCAGCATGCCGCCGTTCACGTCGATGACGGCGCCTGTGATGTACGACGAAATCGGCGATGCGAGGAACAGGAACGCGCCTGCTACGTCGTCGGGCACGCCGAGGCGGTTCAGCGGAATGCCGGCGAGAATTTCGCCGCGTTTGTCGTCGGGATCTTGCCTGCATTGATGTCGGTTTGAATCAGGCCGGGCGTCACGCAGTTCACGCGGATGCCGTCGGGGCCGAGTTCGCGCGCCATGGCTTTGGCGAGGCCGAGCACGCCCGCTTTCGCCGCCGAATAGTGCGGGCCGCCGAGAATGCCGCCGCCGCGCTGCGCCGACACCGAGGACATGCAACCAATCGAGCCGCTCTTCTGCTTCTTCATCTGCGGCACGACAGCTTGCGACAGATACAGCACGCCGCGCAGGTTCACATCGAGAATGCGGTCCCAGCTTTCGGAATCGATATCGAGCAGCTTCACGGCTTGGGTGATGCCCGCGTTATTGATGAGCACGTCGATGGCGCCGAAGTCGGCGACGATCTGTTCGACAGCGGCCTGACACGCTTGTTTATCGGTGACGTTGCAGACATAGCCGCGATGTTCGGGGCCGATCGATGCCGCTGCATCGCGTGCCGCCGAGGCATCGAGATCGAGGATCGCGATTTTCGCGCCGTGCTGCGCGAACATGCGCGCGGTGGCCATGCCGATGCCACGCGGCGATGCGGCGCCGGAAATGACGGCGACCTTGCCGTCGAGAAGACGCGACTCTGACATGATGCTGTTCTCCTGAATGCTTGAGTTGGGGTTGTGGTGTTGCTATCGGCTGTTAGCCGAGCCAGCCTTTGATGGTGTCGCACATCGCTTCCGTCGAGATGCCGTAGCGGTCGTGCAGCGTGGGCAGGGCGCCGGCGTCGAGGAATTCGTCGGGCAGTGCGATCTGGCGGAACGGCGGCGTGACGCCTGCGCCGAGCAGCGTGCGCGCTACTGCTTCACCGAGACCGCCGATCACCGTATGGTTCTCCGCGACGATTACCATGCGGCCCGTACGCTTTGCTTCTCGAAGGATCGTGGCCGTATCGAGCGGCTTGATGGTCGGCACGTGCAGCACGCCGACGCCGATGTTGTCGGCTTCCAGTGCCTTGGCGACTTCGAGCGAGCGCATCGTCATGATCCCGGACGAGATCAGCAGCACGTCGTTGCCATCGCGCAGCAGCTTCGCTTTGCCGAGCTCGAACTTGTAGTCGTATTCATCGAGCACGGCGGGCACGTTGCCACGCAACAGGCGTGCATAGACAGGGCCTTTGTGAGCGGCGATTGCGGGCACCATCTGCTCGATATCGAGTGCGTCGCACGGGTCGATCACGGTCATGTTCGGCATTGCGCGCATCAGCGCGAGGTCTTCGGCGGCCTGGTGGCTCGGGCCGTAGCCTGTCGTGAGGCCGGGCAGTGCGGCGACGATTTTCACATCGAGGTTGTCTTCCGCGATCGTCTGGTGGATGAAGTCATAGGCGCGGCGCGTAGCGAATACGGCGTAGGTCGTTACGAACGGCTGCGCGCCTTCATGCGCAAAACCTGCGGCCGCGCCCATCAGCAACTGCTCGGCCATGCCCATCTGATAGTAGCGATCGGGAAACTCCTTCCCGAAGATATGCAGGTCCGTGTACTTGCCGAGATCGGCTGTCATGCCGATCACGTTGGGCTTCGAGCGCGCCAGTTCAGCGAGCGCGTGGCCGAACGGCGCGGAACGCGTGACCTGGCCTTCGCCCGCGATCGACGCGATCATCGCGGACGTTTTCAGCTTGGGCTTTTTGGCGACGGTGCTCATGCTTGTCTCCCGGCTTCGAGTGCTTCGAGCGCGAGCTTCCACTCATGTGCATCGACGCGGATGAAATGGTTCTTCTCGCGTTCTTCGAGGAACGGCACGCCGCAGCCCATCTTCGTGTCGCAGACGATGATGCGCGGCTGCGGCTTGTCGTGAGTGCGGGCGTTGTCGAATGCCTGCTTGACGGCATCGATGTCGTTGCCGTTCACACGCTGCGTGTACCAGCCGAACGCCTCCAGCTTTTCGACGAGCGGCTCGAAGGCCATGATCTGCGTCGACGGGCCATCGGCCTGCTGGTTGTTGACGTCGACGATGGCGATCAGGTTGTCGAGCTTCCAGTGCGCGGCGGACATCAAACCTTCCCAGATCGAGCCTTCGTCGAGTTCGCCATCGGAGAAGAGTGTGTAGACGAAGGCGTCCGAGTTCTTGCGCTTCAGTCCCAGGCAGCGGCCAACTGCAATCGTCAAACCGTGGCCGAGCGAGCCGCCCGACATTTCCATCCCCGGCGTGTAGCTCGCCATCCCCGACATCGGTAGACGGCTGTCGTCGCTGCCATAGGTTTCGAGTTCATCGGCGGGCAGGATGCCGGCTTCGAAGAGGGCGGCGTACAGCGCAATCGCGTAGTGACCGTTCGACAGCAGGAAGCGGTCGCGGCCTTCCCATTCGGGGTCTTCGGGGCGGTAGCGCATGGCGCCGAAGTAGGCGACTGCGAGCGCGTCGGCAATGTCGAGCGCCTGGCCGATATAGCCCTGGCCTTGTACTTCGCCCATCAGCAGCGCGTTGCGGCGGATGCGGTAGGCGTGTTCCGCGAGTTGGGCGGTGCGCCCGGCTTCGCTCGTATTCACGCGTGTCTCCTTTGCGGCGTCAGGCTCGATGGCGGCCGGGCGCTCGGTGATTCATGGCGGGATGCTTCGTGCTGCTCGCAGATTCGGGTAATCCCTTGTTTGGTGCGTTCTGCGAGTAAGACAAGCGTATCGACTTGAAAGCATTGGCTCAAACGAATTAAAGTGGCCGATGGGTGAATTCATTTCATGTGGATATTGCTATGCACAACAGGGCCACACTCAAGTCGATACAGGCGTTCGAGGCCGCTGCGCGGCTCTCGTCGTTTGCGCTTGCAGCAGACGAACTGTTCGTGACGCCTTCGGCGATCAGTCATCAGATCAAGCTTCTGGAGGATCAGTTGAGCGTGCGGCTCTTTCATCGCGTGCATCGCGCGGTGATCCTCACGGACACGGGGCGGCAATATGCAGAGGAAATCGGCGCGGCATTCGCGCGCATCGACAAGGCCACGCGGGACATTGGGCGGGTCGAGAAGAGCGACATCCTCACGGTGCATGCGACGCCTAGCATCGCGACGCAATGGCTGATGCCGAGACTGGCGCGTTTCAGTGCGTTGCATCCGGATATTGATGTGCGGCTCAATGCTTCTTCGGCGCCTGTCGATCTCATCAAGGAGGCGGTTGATATCGACATTCGGTATGGCGCGCGGCGATTGCAGCCGGCGGGGACGATGGTGCTCGATTTGCCTTTGGAGACGATTGTGCCGTTGTGTGCGCCAAGGTTGGCGTTGGGCGAGCATCCGATTCGCACTGTCGCGGATTTAAGGCATCACACTTTGATTCATAGTGAAGGGTGTCTCGTGGGGTGGCGGGACTGGATGCGGTTGCATCGCAAAGTTGTGCTGGATATTACGCGGGGGCCGCGGTTTGATCGGTCTTTTATGGCGATTTCGGCGGCCGTTGATGGGCTGGGAGTGTGTCTTGAAAGTTTGTTGCTTGCGCAGAGGGAGTTGAAGGCTGGGGCTCTCGTTGCGCCTTTAGGTTTAGAAGGTTTGCGCGTGAATGGCTATACCATGAACTTGCTTAAGTCGCGGGCGGATTTGCCTAAGGTTAAGAGTTTTCAGGATTGGTTGTTCGGGGAGTTGGAGTGAGGTTTTTTGCCTTTGCGGCGTAGGCTTTGCCGGTTTTGGGGTTTTTGTTGGATTGGTGGCTTTTGTGGTGTGGTGGTTTTGTTTTTTGCCTTTGCGTTGGCATCCGCGATTCGTTAGCGTGCTTCAAGCGTCGCCCCTGTGCGGGGCGGCACCTACTTTTCTTTGCCGCCGCAAAGAAAAGTAGGCAAAAGAAAGCGGCTAACACCGCCCGTTCTTGTATTTGCCTGAGGGCCCCCAACCGGTCTTATGCTTCGCGCGGCAACGTGCTTGTTCGCGTGCGTTGCCAACGCTTCGAATGAGCGCCTCACCCACTTCAAGCACTCGCACAAGGGCTAGCGGCAGCGAATGGTATGTGCCGCCCAGGTGGCAAACTGTGTGTAGGCCGTAGCGCCATACACGCCTCACTCCGGACCGATAGCACACGCATGCCGCCATGTAAGAGCGCCAGGCTATACGACGCGACAACCTACACACAGTTTGCCACCTGGGCGGCAGTGGATTGTCTGGCGCGGCATATGGCGACGCGGGCGCGCGAAGCGGGTGAGATGCATCGCAAGAGCGTTGGCAACGAATATGGGTGTCGTGGTTGCCGTGTGAAGCGTAAGAACCTTTGGGGGCCCTCAGGCAGGAAGAAATGTTGGCGGTGTGAGCCGCTTTCTTTTGCCTACTTTTCTTTGCGGCGGCAAAGAAAAGTAGGTGCCGCCCCGCACAGGGGCGACGCTTGAAGCACGCTAACAAATCGCGGATGCCAGCGAGAAAACAAGCAAACCAACCATCACAGCAAAGTCGAAACCCCCACCAGCGTCGCAGACAAAAAAACTACTGCGCTCCAAGCTTCTTGATAAGCACATCGAGTTGCGCGAACTCGTCTTCGCTCAGATCGGTGAGGGGCGCCCGCACAGGCCCAGCATCATGGCCGACAAGTTTAGCCCCAGCCTTAACAATACTCACAGCATAACCTTGCCGACGATTCCGAATCGCCAGATAAGGCAAAAAGAACTCATCGAGCAACTTGTCCGTAGTGGCATGATCATCTGCAGCGATCGCGCGATAGAACTCCATCGCCGTCTTAGGAATGAAATTGAACACAGCCGACGAATAAACAGGCACACCTAGCGCCTTATACGCCGCGGCGTAAACTTCAGCAGTCGGCAGACCACCAAGATAAGAGAACCGGTCGCCCATGCGCCGGCGAATGGTCACCATGCTCTCGATATCACCCACGCCATCCTTGAATCCGATCAGGTTCGGGCACTTGTCCGCGAGCCGCTCCAACGAATCAGCCCCAAGCTTTGAATTCGCGCGGTTATATACGATCACGCCCATGTTCTTCACCGCCTTGCACACCTGCTCGACGTGCATAGCAATGCCTTCCTGCGACGCTTCCGTCAGATAGTGCGGCATCAGCAGAATGCCCTGCGCGCCATTGCGCTCAGCTTCCTGCGCATATTCGATCGCGACACGCGTCGGGCCGCCCGCGCCCGCCAGAATCGGCACCTTGCCCTTGCAGGTTTCCGTCGCAGTGCGGATCACATTCGAATATTCCGACTTCGTCAGCGAGAAAAACTCGCCCGTGCCGCCCGCAGCAAAGAGGGCAGTCGCGCCGTACGGTGCAAGCCATTCCAGACGCGCGGCATACGTGTCGGGACGGAAGTCGCCGTTGCTGTCGAAATCGGTGACGGGAAACGACAGAAGGCCTTCGGATACGATCGCTTTGAGTTCTTGCGGCGTGGTCATGTTTGAGTTCGCTTGAGTGTGTCAGTCAGTGTTGAAGTATTGGCGGCCATGCAGGCCGCGTCATTCCGGAAGGGTTCCAGGCGCCAGAAGAATCAACGCACGAGGGAAGGCCGCTTGTTGTCGAACTTCCAGTTCGGAATCAGGTATTGCATCGCGACACCATCGTCGCGCGCGCCGAGTCCGTGCTGCTGATACAGCGCGTGCGCCTTTTCGAGTGCGTCCATGTCGAGTTCGACGCCAAGGCCCGGCTTCGCCGGCACCTTCACCTTGCCGCCGACGATCTGCAGCGGATCGCGCGTCAGATACTGGCCGTCCTGCCAGATCCAGTGCGTGTCGATCGCGGTGATCTTGCCCGGCGCCGCCGCCGCGACATGCGTGAACATCGCGAGCGACACGTCGAAGTGATTGTTCGAATGCGAGCCCCACGTGAGGCCCCAGTCGTTGCACATCTGCGCGACGCGCACCGAGCCCTGCATCGTCCAGAAGTGCGGGTCGGCGAGCGGAATGTCGACCGATTGCAGCAGGATGGCGTGACCCATCTGGCGCCAGTCGGTGGCGATCATATTGGTCGCCGTCGGCAGGCCCGTCGCGCGGCGGAATTCCGCCATCACTTCGCGGCCCGAGTAGCCGTTCTCGGCGCCGCACGGATCTTCCGCATACGCAAGCACGTCGTGCTGGTCGCGGCACAGGCGGATCGCTTCGGCCAGCGACCATGCGCCGTTCGGATCGAGCGTCACACGTGCTTCGGGGAAGCGTTCGGCCAGTGCCGTCACCGCTTCGATCTCGGCGTCGCCGGCCAGCACGCCGCCCTTGAGTTTGAAGTCGTTGAAGCCATATCGCGCCTGCGCGGCTTCCGCAAGTCGCACGACGGTTTCAGGCGTCAGCGCTTCTTCCGTGCGCAGGCGCTCCCAGTCGTCGCGTCCTTCGACGCCGCTCGCGTACGGCAGGTCCGTCTTCTTCCGGTCGCCGATATAGAACAGATAGCCGAGCATTTCGACTTCGTCGCGTTGCTGGCCTTCGCCGAGCAGCGCCGCGACAGGCACGCCCAGGTGCTGGCCGAGCAGGTCGAGGAAGGCGGCTTCGAGCGCTGTCACGGCGTGGATCGTCGTGCGCAGATCGAAGGTCTGCAAGCCGCGGCCACCCGCGTCGCGATCCGCGAACTGCTTGCGTACGTTGTTGAGCACGGCCTGCAGATTGCCGATCGACTGGCCGACCACGAACGGACGCGCATCGTCGATCGTCTTGCGGATGTTCTCACCGCCCGGCACTTCGCCGACGCCGGTGTTGCCCGCGCTGTCGCGCAGGATCACGATGTTGCGCGTGAAGAACGGGCCATGTGCGCCGCTCAGGTTCATCAGCATGCTGTCGCGGCCAGCGACGGGGACGACACGCAATTCGGTGACGGTTGGGGCGCCTTGGGTAATCGTAGACATGAGAGTCGGTCCTGGGGTTGGGTCCCAAAAGTGGCCTGTGATGGGCCGGTGAAATTCAATGAAAGATGTTCGCGCTGCCGCGTCCGGCGTGCAGCGCTACGTCTGCGCGACGATCTCGACCCAGTTCGCGCCGCGTCCGCCTTCGCAGCGCGAAACGGCGGAGAGGGCGCCCGAGTCGGCGTCGATCGCGTACACGACTACCTGCGCGGACTTCTCGCCGCAAGCAACGAGAAAGCGGCCTGACGGGTCGATCCTGAAGCCGCGCGGTTGCGCTTCCGTGTCGGTGTAGCCAGCGTATTCGAGCGAGCCTTCGCGAGTCGCGCGGTAGGCGATCAGACGGCTCGACGTGCGCTCGGCGACGTAGATGTAGCGGCCATCGGGTGTCACCTGCAAATCGGCGGCCCAGACGAGTGTCGCGGCTGTGGCCGGATCGACTTGCGCAGTGCGCGGGCAGCCATCGTTCAGATGCGCGAGCGACGGTGCGCGCGGCGATACGCTGCGGGCCGACAGCGCACCTGTTTCGCCATCGCGCGAGAACACGGCGACCGTCGCGCGGAATTCGCTCGACACGTACAGCGTTCTTTCATCGGGCGACAAGCGCAGATGACGCGGCCCGAAGCCAGCTTCCACGGGCATCTTCTTCACGAGTTCGAGCGCTGCGTCGTTCGCGTCGCGGACGATTGCAAAACAGAACACCGTGTCGGAGCCTAGCGACGTGGCATACGCGAAGCGGCCATCCGCCGACGCGATGACTGCGTGCGCATGCACGAAGCCTTCGACCACCTGACGCGGCGTGATTTCAGCACTGTCCAATGGGCTTGCGCGATACAGGCTCACGGAAGACTCACCGTACGATGCGCCGAGCAGCCAGTCGTCCGATGGCGTCAGCGACAGATACGCGAGATTCGATTCGATGGACGCGGTTCGCAGATGCACAAGCGCGCCCGTGTGCGTATCGACCGAATACGTGACGATGCTTCGTTGCGCGCCGCGCGTGGCAGCATGCAGCACGCGGCCACTGGCGGAGAGGGCGAGTGGCATCACGGTGTCTCCGGCTGGATGGCGCGCGATACGTTCGATGCCGCCCGTCGAACCATCGACGCGGAAGACGGCGAGATCGCCATCCACCGCATTCGAGACGATTGCGTAAAACGTCATTTCGGCTGCTGTCCGATTTCGTGGTCGGCGAGATATTCGAGCGCACGGACCATGCCCGAGTGATCCCATGCCTTGCCGCCGTGTGCCGCGCAGGCGTTGAACAGCGCCTGGCAGGTCGACGTGTTCGGCAGTGAAACGCCGAGCGCTTGCGCTGTGGATAGCGCGAGGTTTAAATCCTTCTGATGCAACTCGATCCGGAAGCCTGGATCGAACGTGCGCTTCGTCATGCGCTCGCCGTGCACTTCGAGAATACGCGACGAAGCGAAGCCGCCCATCAATGCCTTGCGCACTTTCTCCGCATCGACGCCGGCCTTCGACGCGAGCAACAGCGCTTCGCCCACGGCCTCGATCGTCGCGGCGACGATTACCTGATTCGCGACCTTGCAGATCTGACCCGCGCCCACTTCGCCGATCAGTGACACGTTCTTGCCCAACATGTCGAACAGCGGCTTGACCTTGTCGAACGTGGCTTGCGCGCCACCGACCATGATGGTCAGCGACGCGGCTTTCGCGCCCACTTCGCCGCCCGACACGGGCGCATCGAGATACTCTGCGCCTTTCTCGCGCACGCGTGCCGCGAAGTCACGCGTGGCGATGGGCGAGATCGAACTCATGTCGACCACGATCTGCCCCTGGCGCAGCTTGCTCGCAACGCCGTTCTCGCCGAACAGCACGCGTTCGACGTCGGGCGTGTCCGGCACCATGATGAAGATCACGTCCGCTTTCGCGGCGACATCCGCGGGGCTCGCGGATGCCGTCACGCCCGCTTGCGTCAGTTCGTCGGGCACGCCGCTGCGCGTGAAGGCGGTGAGCTCGACGCCGTTCTTGCGAAGATTGGCCGCCATGGGCTTGCCCATGATGCCGAGTCCGATGAAGCCTGCTGTTTGCATTCGCTACTCCCGATAGTGTGATGTGAGGTGACGTCCGTGCGTTCAGGCCGCCAAGGCCGATCAAGCCGGCATGAAGTGCTGGCGGACGTTGAGCGCGCCGCTGCGCAACAGGCCCATGTCGGCGCAGACGGAGACCAGTGTGGCGCCCATGCCGAGATAGCGCTCGGCGTCCTGCTGCACGTGCGCGAGGATGCCGGACGGCTTGCCCGCTGCCTTCGCGCGTTCAAAGACATGCGCGATGGCCTGCTGAACGTCGGCGTGACCGGCGTTGCCCAGATGACCATACGCGGCGGCGAGGTCGGATGGGCCGATGAAGACACCATCGACGCCTTCCACCGCGAGAATCTCGTCGATCGCAGCGACGGCCGCGCGGCTCTCGATCTGCACGATGACGCAGATGTTGTCGTTGACCACTTGCAGGTAGTCCGTCACCGCGCCGTACCGATTACCGCGCTGACCTACTGATACGCCACGAATGCCGTGCGGCGGGTAGCGCGTCGCGGCGACGGCGCGGCGCGCGTCGTCGGCGCTGTCGACGAACGGAATCAGGAAGTTGAAGAAGCCCGCGTCGAGCATGCGCTTGATGATGACGTTGTCGTTGGACGGCGGACGCACGATGGGCGTGGAGCGGCTGTCTTTCAGCGCCATCAGCTGCGGTATCAGCGTGAGTTCGTCATTGGGCGCATGCTCGGCGTCGAGCAGCATCCAGTCAAAACCCACGGTGCCGAGCAATTCGGTCGTAATCGGGCTGGCCAGTGATGCCCAGCAGCCGATCAGACGCTCGCCGTTTTTGACGGCGGCGCGAAAGCCATTCGGCAATGCTTGATAGGGTTGATACGGTGACGACGAAGCCATCTCTATCTCCTGGAGCGGGCGCTGCCTGCCCGGCGAAGTGCGTCTTGCGAAATATGTTATGTCATAGGACGTCCGAACACAAGATACGTTGTCAGTTGACTGCGAGAAAGGATGGTAAACCCTGAATGCTTATGGCAAGCGCCGCGCCGCTTGAAGCGCGCATTGCGCCATCGTCGGAATATGTTGTACGATGACCGATGTTAAACCAGCCAAATGGAGAAGAGACATCGTGCAATTGACAGGTGACATGCTGATCGGGCGGCAGGCAGTTCATGGCGCAGACAGGGCGCTGCGCGCATTCAATCCATCGACGGGCAAGGAGATCGACACGCCCGCCTTCGGCATCGGCACGGTTGAGGACGTCTCGCGCGCCTGCGAGCTGGCCGCGCAGGCTTTCGACACCTATCGGCATCTTCCGCTTTCACAGCGGGCCGAGTTTCTTGAGCGGATCGCGGATGGCATCACTGCGTTAGGCGATGCGTTGATCGAGCGCGCGCACGCCGAATCCGGGCTGCCAAAGGCGCGGCTGGAAGGCGAGCGCGCACGGACCACAGGGCAGTTGAAGCTGTTCGCCAGTGAAGTGCGCGCGGGCCAATGGCTCACGGCGACGCTCGATTCGCCGTTGCCCGAGCGCAAGCCCTTGCCGCGCTCGGATCTGCGCATGCAGAAGATTCCCGTTGGACCGGTGGCCGTGTTCGGCGCGAGCAATTTTCCGCTCGCGTTCTCGGTGGCGGGCGGCGATACGGCGGCGGCGCTGGCCGCCGGATGCCCGGTCGTCGTCAAGGCGCATCGTGCTCACCTCGGTACGTCGGAGATGGTCGGGCGCGTCATTCAGCGCGTGGCGGCCGACATGAACTTGCCCGAAGGCGTGTTCTCGATGATCGTCGGCGCGGGCAGCACGGTCGGCGAAGCGCTCGTCGCGCATCCGGCCATCAAGGCGGTCGGCTTCACGGGTTCGCGCGCGGGCGGCACGTCGCTGATGAAGGTCGCGGCGAATCGTCCCGAGCCTATTCCCGTCTACGCGGAGATGAGCAGCATTAATCCTGTGTTCCTGCTGCCTGTTGCTGTCGCGGCACGCGGCGAGGCGATCGCGCGTGGCTTTGTCGATTCGCTCTCGCTCGGCGCGGGGCAGTTCTGTACGAATCCGGGTCTGGTGATCGGTATCGACGGTCCCGAACTACGCGCGTTCACCCAAGCCGCGGCGCAGGCGCTCGATCAGAAGCCCGCGCAGACGATGCTCACGTCGGGCATTCATGCCGCGTATCAGGAGGGTGAGGCGAGGCTCGCTTCAATCGAAGGCGTCGAGCCCGTTGCGCATGGTCTCGAAGCGACGGGGCCGACACAGGCGTGCGCGGCGCTGTTCGTCACCGATGCAGCCGTCTTTCTGAGCAAGCCCGAACTGGAAGACGAGGTGTTCGGTCCCGCATCGACCGTCGTGCGGTGCAAGGACGAGCAGGAACTTCTCGCAGTCGCAGAGCACTTCGCCGGACAACTGACGGCAACGATTGCAATGGATCGCGACGACGTGCAACTCGCGAAGAAACTGGTGCCGATTCTGGAGCGCAAGGCGGGGCGTCTGCTCGTCAACGGTTTCCCGACGGGCGTTGAAGTGTGTCACGCGATGGTGCATGGCGGCCCATTCCCGGCAACGGCCGACAGCCGCGTGACGTCGGTCGGCTCGACGTCGATTGACCGCTTTCTGCGTCCCGTGTGCTATCAGGATTTTCCGGCTGAACTGCTGCCGCAGGCGCTGGCCGACGACAACCCGCTCGGACTCTGGCGTCGTCGCGACGGGCAGATCGTCAACGCGTGATCGTCTGACGCAATTGGCGTTGTAATGAAAAAGCGGCCATGTATTCGGCCGCTTTTTCGTTTGCTCGAAGTAGTGCTTTAAAGCGCGCGTGTCGATGCGGCTTCTTCCGCCTGGGCGCTTGCACGGCGCAGCCGTTCGCGGCTGCTCGACAGATGCATGCGCATCGCCGCGCGCGCACCATCAGGATCTTTGCGCGCGATCGCATCGAGAATGTTTTCGTGCTCGAGATTCACTCGCGCCATATAGGCGTTGGGATCGCTTTGAGCGAGCCCCGCCGAATCCACGCGATGCCGCGGAATCAGCGCTGTGCCCAACTGCGTGAGAATGTCGACGAAATAGCGGTTGCCCGTCGCGTTCGCAATTGAAATATGGAAGCGCAAATCAGCGGCCGTGCTGTCACCGCCGGCGCGGCTCGTTTCTTCGATGGCATCGAGCGCCGCGCGAATCTTCGCGATATCGCGTTCGCTCGCACGCTGCGCGGCGAGCCCCGCGCATTCCGTCTCGAGGCTGATGCGCAATTCCAGCACCGACAGCACATCGGTCAACGTGGTGGCGGGCACCATCTCCAGACCGAGTGGCTCGCGGCGCGGCTCCAGTACGAAACTGCCGATCCCGTGGCGCGTTTCGATCACGCGATTGGCCTGCAGGCGCGAAATCGCTTCGCGCACGACGGTGCGGCTGACGCCGAGCAAGGACATCAGCGTCGTTTCGGTTGGCAGTTGATCGCCCGGCTTGAGCGCGTGCGAAGCAACCTGCTCGTTGACATAGGCGACGACCTGATCAGCAAGGCTCCCGCGTGCCCGCCGTGGGGTCGAACCTGGTGCTCCAGACGCGGCCATGTAATGCTCCTGGGGATTTTCGAGATTTATCTGCATTATACGTTGTCCTACAACGAAAGGCCGGCTTTGGCGTGCGAGTCGTCGTGGCTGCGAAGCGCCTGTGCGCTTGCGTCGAGCGAATTGACGAGGTGGGTCCGACTGGCTTGTCGGACATCGCAACGCGTGGGCGAATGCCCCGGCGACACCGCGTGAAGGTCCGTCGCGCTGCAGCAGTCGGAACGTCGTTTTATGTGCGGTCGAAACCACGCATCAGCGATATCGACGGGCTTATCCGCAGCAAGAAAGAAAGATTGGGAAACGCTTAGCGAATCCTCACGCGTTGACTTCAAAAATCACGTCACCTAGATTGGCGCCTGTCTGGAAATCGCTTCATATTCTCTCTTTCCACGCAGATGAATATTGATTCCGGGCTTCGGCTATGTGCATTCACATAGCATTTTTTGCTTTATTAAAGGTAGGAAAGCTAATCAATTGCATATAATCAACAAGTAATTTATCGCTTTTTAAGCGCCTGTATTCTCGCGGTCGCAATAAATTTTTAAACGAGTGATAGAGGAACAGATGAAAAGAACTGCAATTGCGGCTGTTGCAATCACGTTGAGCTCGATGACGATCGCGGCTCACGCGCAGAACAGCGTCACGCTCTACGGGCTCATCGATGCAGGTATCGGCTACGTGCACAACGCCGACTCAAACAGCAACCTGACGGGCATGATCAACGGCAACCTCAGCGGCGACCGCTGGGGCCTGAAGGGCAGTGAAGATCTCGGCAGCGGGCTGAAGGCGATCTTCGCGCTGGAAAGCGGCTTCGATGTCGGTACGGGCAAGATGAGCCAGGGTTCGCGCCTGTTCGGCCGCCAGGCTTACGTGGGCTTCCAGGGCGGCAAGTGGGGCACCGTCACGCTGGGCCGTCAGTACGACCCAATCACGGATACGGTTCAAGGCGTCACCGCGGACAACTACTTCGGCTCGACGTTTGCGACGCCGGGCGACGTCGACAACAACGACAACAGCGCGCGCGTGTCGAACGCCGTCAAGTATGTGTCGCCGAACTACGCGGGCTTCCAGTTCGAAGGCCTCTACGCATTCAGCGGCGTGGCTGGCCAGACGGGACAAGGCTACACGTATAGCGGCGCGGCGACGTACTCGGTCGGCAATCTGTCGCTGGCGGCAGGCTATCTGCGCGCAACGAACAACTCCGCAACGGGCGGGCGCACGAGCTGGGCAAGCAGCACGACGGACTCGATCTTCGACAGCCACATCAACGACGGTTACGTGAGCGCGAAATCGGTCAGCATCGCGCAGTTGGGCGGTCAGTACGTACTCGGCTCCGTGACGCTGGGCGCGTCGTACAGCAACACGCAACTGAAGGCCGATGCCAGCTCGAGCTTTTCGACGACCGAGAAGTACAACAGCGGCAAGGCATTCGTCGCGTACCAGGCAACGCCCGCTTTGATCGCTGGCGTGGGCTATGCGTACACGGCGGCGTCGGGCGATACGTCGGCGCATTATCACCAGGTCAGCCTGGGCGCGGACTATAACCTGTCCAAGCGCACCGACCTCTACGCCGTCGCTGCGTATCAGCATGCCAACGGCACGCAGCGTCTGTCCGATGGCACGACGCAGGCAGCGCAGGCATCGATCGGCTCTTACGGCTATAACGGCACGAGCACGCAAGAGATTGCGATTGTGGGGATTCGCCACAAGTTCTGATGCATTGCATCTGATGCAAAACCCGCATGCGCAATTCGCGCATGCGGGTTTTTTTATGCTCTTTAAGAATATCCGGTAAGAAAGTTGAAGTAAGCGTAAATGGCAGCAATGAAAGATTTTGCGCTCTTAATTTTGCCGCTATCGAACCGTTAGAAAAGAAGCAGCGCCGCGAATGAGGGCATTGACAGGCTGGCGATGCAAAGGTCTTTAATGGAAGTTATTGAGGAACGGGGAAGCGAATGCTGAACATCAACACCAACATCATGTCGCTGACGGCGCAGAACAACCTGTCGGGCTCGCAAAGCGCGCTCTCGCAGGCGATCAACCGTCTGTCGTCGGGCAAGCGCGTGAACACCGCCGCCGACGACGCGGCCGGTCTCGCGATTTCGACGACGCAAACGGCGTCGATCAATGCACTGACGCAAGGGGCTGCGAATGCGAACAACGGCATTTCGATGGTGCAGACGACGAACGGCGCGCTGCAATCGATCGTCAGTAATCTGCAGCGTATTCGCCAGCTCGCAGTGGAAGCGGGCGACGGCTCGCTCGACTCGAACGCGCTGGCGAACCTGCAGTCGGAAGTGTCGACCCGCTTGACGGAAATCACGCGCGTCGCGCAACAGACCACGTTCAACGGCCAGTCCGTTCTGAACGGTGTCGGTACGATCAACTTCCAGATCGGCGCATTCGACAACCAGCAGATCACGGCCGACTTCGGCTCGCAGAAATGGGATGCAGGCAACCTCGGCATCAGCGGCCTGTCGGTCTCGTCGGCATCGGGCGCTCAGGCTGCGATGAGCACGATCGATAGCGTTCTCACGAGCGTCAACACCTTCCAGGCAACGCTCGGCGCGACGCAGAACACGTTTCAGGCTGCCATCTCGACGACGAACACGCAGGCAACGAACATGAGTTCCGCGCGTTCGCAGATCACCGACGCGGACTTCGCGACGGAAACGGCGAATCTGTCGAAGGCACAAGTGCTGCAGCAGGCGGGCATCTCGGTGCTGGCGCAGGCCAACTCGATGCCGCAGACCGTGCTGAAGCTGCTCGAGTGACGGCGGCGCGGGCTGAGGTATATTGCGAGGCTGTCCCGCAAGCGCACATGAAAACGGATGATTTTCATGTCGCGAGCCCGCCTCCGGAGCCGTATGCCAGCCTTCGATCTTCGCACCGTCATTCTGATGTCGTCAGTCATGCCCGGCTTGATGGCGCTCGTCATGTTCTCGCTGGGGCGCGGGTTTCCGGCGAACATTCGCGGCGTCGGGCATTGGGCTTCGGGTGCGCTGGTCGTATCGTTGTCGGCGATATTGCTTGCGTTGCGCGGCGGCATCGGCGACTGGCTTTCGATTGTCGTCGCCAATGTCGGCCTGAGTCTCGGCACAGGGCTGTGGCTGATCGGCAGCCAGATGTTCTACGGGCTGCGTCCGTCGAGGCGCTTCATCGCGCTGCTGCTCGTGATCGGCGTGATCGCGATGAGCTGGATGACGTGGGTACATCCTTCCGTGGCGGGACGCACGCTGTGCATGTCCGCGATCCTGACGGCGACGTTCGGACTGAACAGCCTCACCATGCTGCGTTTCGGCGAAGGCAGCAACACGGCGCTCTACGTCGGCTCGATGCAACTGGTGCAGACGGTCACGACGGCAGCGCGCGGCATCTCGATGTTCGTACCGGCCTGGGCGAGCACGGGCCTGTTCGCTCCCGACCTCATCCAGAAGATCTATCTGATCACGAGCGCGTTGATGTCGCTCACGGTGACAGTCGGCTTGTTGTTCGTCGCGATGGACAGGCTGCGCAATCAGCTCGAACAGCAGTCGTTCATGGACCCGCTGACGGGGCTGCTGAATCGTCGCGCGTTTCTTGGCGCGCATCAGCAGGAACGCGAGAAGACGATGCGTACGGGCGGATTGCTGTCGCTGCTGCTGATCGATCTCGACCACTTCAAGCAGGTGAACGACACGTATGGGCACGCCACGGGCGATCGCATCCTGATTGACTTCGCGAAGCGCGTCGCTGACATGTTGCCGGCGCCGGGGCATGTCGCGCGCTGGGGCGGCGAGGAGTTCGCGGTGCTATTGCCGCGCGTGCGTCCCGACGAGGCGAGGGACCACGCGGAGCGTATCCGCCAGCACATCGCGCGGAAAGACGACGCGACGCTGCCCGGCTATACATGCAGTATCGGTGTCGCATGCATGGCCGCGAGCGACGCAACCATCGAGCAACTGGCGAGAGATGCCGACGAAGCGCTGTATAGCGCGAAGCGCGGCGGGCGCAATTGCGTCCAGCTCAGCGATCACGTGATCCTGATCTAGAGGCGCCCCAGGCGCCTGGGCGGATAGCCGCCGACTTTCATCCAGCCGTCAACGCGGCAAGATGGACGATAATATGGCATTCCAGCTTCAGCGTTCGCTTTTCGCGAGGCAAGTTGGGCCTTCGTCCATTTCCTTACTGCTGCCTATGTCAGACCTCAGAATCGACCGCAACGCAAAGACACTGCGCGAACTCACGCTCGACAAGCTGCGCGGCGCAATCGTGCAAGGCTATTTCCGGCCGGGCGCGCGGCTCGTAGAGCGCACGCTGTGCGATGAACTGGGCGTGAGCCGGACGGTGGTGCGCGAAGTGCTGCGGCACCTGGAGACGGAAGGGCTCGTCGAGATCGTCGCGCGGCAGGGACCGATCGTTGCGCGACTGGACCCGGCGCAGGTCGGCGAAATCTACGAGCTGCGCGGTCTGCTCGAAGCCAACGCGGCACGCGCCTGCGCCGAACAGTCGACGCCCGAACTCGTGCAGCAACTGCGCGACATCCGCAAGACGATCGAGGACGCCTTCGAGAAAGAGGATCTGCCGCGTGTGCTCGATTACACCGAACGCTTCTATGAGGCGATGTTCGAAGGCGCGCAAAAACATGTGTCGCTGACGGTCGTGAAGACGCTGAACGCGCGCATCAACCGGCTGCGTGCGCTGACCATCGCGGTGCCGGGGCGCGGTGGTGAATCGAATCGCGAGATGAACAAGCTGCTCGACGCTATCGAGCGGCGCGATGGCGATGCGGCGTCGGCGGCGTCGTTTGCGCATATCAGGCGCACTGCGGAACTCGCGCTGAACGCGCTTGCGCAGCAAGGCGAGTCGACCGATAACGCCTGATCTGCTTCGTTGCTTCCGCTGTGTCCAAGGCCGCCGGCATCCCCGGCGGCTTTTCTTTTTGCATCTTTCCATCCGTTTGCTGCGTCGCACAAGCTTAGTGCCACGCCGAAAGCGTGCCTGAAATCGCTTCGTTCGTATCATGGTATTCCATAATACTTTGGTCATTGGTGCGGACCATAAGATGGAATACCATAATCTCAATCAACGACATTCATGGCCTAGGCCCCGTCAGGAGAAACGATATGAAGCTGGAAGTGCGCAAGCTGGTCACTTACGTCGAAGAGACATTTATCGAAGGGGGCAAGGCTGCGGCCCGGCCGCTGAAACTGATCGGCGCGGCGGCCGTGCTGCGCAACCCGTGGGCTGGACGCGGCTTCGTCGAGGATCTGAAGCCGGAAATTCACGGCCTGGCACCTCAACTCGGCGAAATGCTGACGGCCGAAATGCTGCGCGTCGCCGGTTCGGGCGATGCGATCGAAGGGTATGGCAAGGCGGCGATCGTCGGTACGTCGGGCGAGATCGAGCATGCGTCCGCGCTGATCCACACGCTGCGTTTCGGCAACTACTACCGCAAGGCCGTCGGCGCGAAGAGCTATCTGAGCTTCACGAATCTGCGCGGCGGTCCGAACTGCCCGATCGCCATTCCGTTGATGCACAAGCACGACGAAGGCATGCGTTCGCACTATCTGACGGTGCAGTTTTCGATCGTCGATGCACCCGCACCCGATGAACTGGTAATCGCGCTCGGCGCATCGATTGGCGGCCGTCCGCATCATCGGATCGGCGACCGCTATCAGGACCTGAAGGAGCTCGAGTCCAATGAAGCGTGAGCATGTCTCCGGGCACGCCGTGTCGCGTGGCGAGGCCGCGGGCACGAGCTACAGCGTCTACGCGCCGCAGTCGGCGGATGCACCCGAGACGGTGGTGCTGGTCCACGGCGTCGGCATGAACCAGAGTGTGTGGGCGCCGCAGATCGATGCGTTGACGGCGGCGTATCAGGTGGTCGTGTACGACATGCTCGGCCATGGCAATAGCGCCCTGCCGACGCCCGCGCCGACGCTCGACGAATACGCGGCGCAACTCGAAACGCTGCTCGACGCGATGCAGATCGAGCGGGCACATGTGGTCGGGCATTCGATGGGCGCGCTCGTCGCACTCGAATTCGCGCTTGCGCATCCGCAACGCACGCTGAGCGTCGTCGCACTGAACGCGGTGTACGACCGCACGCCAGCACAGCGTGAAGCCGTGATGACGCGCGCCGCGATGCTCGGCGACACACCCGCCGACAATCCCGCCGCGACCGGCGTGGACGCCACGCTGTCACGCTGGTTCGGCGATCCGATTCCCGTGCATCTGACGCAATCGGCCCAAGCCGTGCGCGATCTGTTGTTGTCGGTCGATCCCGTCGGCTATGCGCGCACGTACCGGCTCTTCGCGAGTTCGGACGATGCGCACGTTGGCCGCCTTGCAGAACTCGCGGTGCCCGCGCTGTTTCTCACGGGCGAATGCGATCCGAACTCGAGCCCGTCGATGTCGAGCGCGATGGCGGAGGCCGCACCATTCGGCCGCGCGGAAATCATCGCCAATGAACGTCACATGATGAACGTCACCGATCCGGCGCGCGTCAACGAACGGCTGCTCGCGTTTCTGACGGAAGCCTCGGCGCAGGGCGCCGCGACGGCAGCGAACGCGCTGCACGGATCGATCTCTGGAGAACGCCATGACTGATGCCGTCAACGAACTGCCTTTCGACATCGCCGATTTTCGCCGCGCGCTCGGCGCGTTCGTGACGGGTGTGACGGTCGTCACGACGATCCAGCCCGACGGCTCGCCGCGCGGCTTCACGGCAAATTCGTTCACGTCGGTGTCGCTTGATCCGCCGCTGATCCTCGTCTGCATCGCGAAGACGGCATCGAGTTATCAGGTGTTTTCAGAAGCGCGTCAGTTCGCTGTGAGCGTGCTGGCCGAAGACCAGAAAGCGGTGTCGGGCGTGTTCGCATCGAAGGCCGCCGACAAATTTGCACAGGTCGCGTGGAGTGCGCGCGCAACAGGTGCGCCCGTGGTCGACAACGCGGCCGCGTGTTTCGATTGCACGACGCACGATGTAGTCGATGCAGGCGATCACATCATATTGATCGGACGTGTGGTCGATTTTCTTCATACCAGCTCGTCGCCGCTCGGCTATTGCCGGGGCGCGTATGTGAACTTCAGCCTGTCGCAGGACGCACTCGCAGCGGCCGGGCCGCGCGCGCAAGTCGGCGCGATTCTCGAACATCGCGATGGCATCGTGCTGCTCGATACGCCCAAAGGTTTGCAACTGCCGACTGGCAACAAACTCGAACCCGCAAGCGATGCTGCCAGCCTGCGCGGCGTGCTGGCGAAACTCGGCCTCGAAGCGCATCTTGACTTTCTGTTCGCCGTATTCGAATCGGGCAGCGGTCAGGCACCGAGTGTGCAAGTCTATTATCGCGGCCGCGTGATCGACAGCGGCGCAGCGTGGATGGACAGCACGATCCGCATCGTGCCGTTGGCGCAGATTCCGTGGGATGAATTGCACGACGACGCCGTGCGCTCGATGCTCGAACGCTATGTACGCGAACGCAGCGAGGACGCCTTCGGCATCTATGTCGGCGACACGGAAGCGGGCACTGTGCAGACGCTCGCGCTGGCTCAATGAAGGCTTTGCATGGGACGTGAGTAAGCGCTAAAGCGCTAACTCACGTCGACAGGAGACCCAATACCATGAAATTTTCACTCTTCCTGCACATGGAGCGATACGACGACACGACGTCGCACCGCGAACTGTTCGATCAGATGACCGAACTCGTGCAACTGGCCGAGCGCGGCGGTTTCGAAACCGCGTGGATCGGCGAGCATCACGCGATGGAATTCACGATCGCGCCGAACCCGTTCGTCAATCTGTCATACCTCGCGGCGAAGACGGAGCGGATTCGTCTGGGCACGGGCACGGTGATCGCGCCGTTCTGGCATCCGATTCGCCTGGCGGGTGAAGCAGGCATGGTCGACGTAGCGAGCAATGGCCGGCTCGATCTCGGCATCGCACGCGGCGCGTATTCGTTCGAATACGAGCGCCTGTTGCCCGGCCTCGATGCAATGAGCGCCGGCGCACGGATGCGCGAACTGGTGCCCGCGTTGCGCAAGCTCTTCAACGGCGATTACGAGCATCAGGGCGAGTTCTGGTCGTGGCCCAAAACGACGCCCGTGCCGCGCCCGATTCAACAACCGCATCCTCCCATGTGGCTCGCCGCGCGCGATCCGAACTCGCACGCGTTCGCAGTGGCGAACGGCTGCAACGTGCAGGTGACGTCACTGGCTTCGGGCGATGCCGAAGTCGTGAGCCTGATGGAGCGCTTCAACGCTGCGTGCGCTGCGCATCCCGAGGTGCCGCGTCCGCAGGTGATGATGCTGATGCATACGTTTGTCGGTGCAAATGCAGCGGAAGTGGATGAGGCCGTCGAAGATCTCGCGACGTTCTATCGCTACTTCAGCAAATGGTTCAAGAACGAACGGCCCATTGAACAAGGCTTTATCGAGCCGTTGACGGATGCCGACGTCGCAATGTTCCCGCAGTACTCGTCCGAGTCGATTCGCAAGAACCTCGTGATCGGTGAGCCGAAGCAGGTGATCGCGCGGCTCAAGGGCTATGAGGAACTCGGCTATGACCAGTACAGCTTCTGGCTCGACAGCCATATGAGTTTCGAGCGCAAGCGCAAGTCGCTGGAACTGTTCATTTCCGACGTGATGCCGGCATTTGCAACCCGCTGACGTCACGCGCTAACAGACAACGGAGTGGCTGACATGGTCCAGCGGTTCCTGCAATACATCGACGGTGCTTTCGAAGCGGCGCGCGAGCATTTCGACAGCATCGACCCATCGACGGGTGACGTCTGGGCGCAGATGCCCGCCGCGAGCGCGGACGATGTCGACCGTGCGGTGCGCGCCGCGCATCGCGCATTGAATGATCCGGCGTGGGCAAACCTGACGGCGAGCGCGCGCGGCAAACTGCTGTACAAACTCGCCGATCTCGTCGCGCAACATGCGCCGCGTCTTGCCGAACTCGAAACGCAGGACACGGGCAAGATCATCCGCGAGACGCGCAGCCAGATTGGATACGTCGCCGAGTATTACCGCTATTACGCGGGCGTCGCCGACAAGATCCAGGGCGCGTGGCTGCCCGTCGATAAAGCCGATATGGAAGTGACGCTGCGGCGTGAACCTGTCGGCGTTGTCGCGGGCATCGTGCCGTGGAATTCGCAACTGTTTCTGTCGGCAGTCAAAGTGGGGCCGGCGCTCGCGGCGGGCTGCACGATCGTTCTCAAGGCATCGGAAGAAGGTCCCGCGCCTTTGCTCGAATTTGCGCGGCTCGTGCAGGAAGCGGGCTTTCCGAAGGGGGTCGTCAACATCGTGACGGGCTTTGGAAACGATTGCGGACGCACGCTGACGAGCCATCCGCTCGTCTCGCGCATCGCCTTCACGGGCGGACCTGAAACGGCGCGGCACGTGGTGCGCAATTCGGCGGAGAACCTCGCGGCGATGTCGCTGGAACTCGGCGGTAAATCACCCGTGCTCGTATTCGACGACGCCGATCTCGACAGCGCATGCAACGCCGTGATCGCGGGCATCTTCGCTGCGACGGGGCAAAGCTGTGTGGCCGGTTCGCGACTGGTCGTGCAGCGCGGCATTCACGATGCGCTTCTCGAACGTCTCATCGCCAAAGCGCAAACGATCCGCATCGGCAATCCGCAGGACATGGCGACCGAAATGGGGCCGCTGGCGACGCGCCGTCAACTCGAGCATATCGAGAACGTGCTGCGCGCAAGTGTCGAAGCAGGCGGGCGCGTCGTGACGGGCGGCAAGCAGCCGGACGGCGTGGGCAAGGGCAATTACTTCTTGCCGACCATCGTCGATTGCCCGAATGCGCAGGTGCCGAGCGTGATGGAAGAACTGTTCGGACCGGTGCTGAGCGTCGTCACGTTCGATACGGAAGCCGACGCGATTGCGCTCGCGAATGACACACGCTATGGCCTCGCATCCGGCGTCTTCACGCGCGATCTGACGCGCGCGCATCGGCTCACGCGTGCGCTGCTCGCGGGCATCGTGTGGGTCAACACGTATCGCGCGGTGTCGCCTATCGTGCCGTTCGGCGGCTATGGTTTGAGCGGCCTCGGACGTGAAGGCGGGCTCGAAGCGGTGCTCGAATACACGCGCACGAAATCCGTGTGGATTCGCACGTCGGATGAGCCGATCGCCGATCCGTTCGTGATGCGCTGAAACAGGAGCCCGCATGTTCTACGAAATCCGCACGTATCGAATCAGGACGGGCGCGGTGCCTGCCTATCTGAAGCTGGTCGAAGAAGAAGGCATCGCGTTGCAGAAGCGTTATCTGGGAGAACTGATCGGCTATTTTTTTTCGGAGATCGGTCCGCAGAATCAGATCGTGCATATCTGGGCCTATCCGAGCCTCGACGAACGCGAACGCCGCCGCGCGGCGCTCGCCGAAGACCCGGCATGGCAGGCCTTTGCGCCGAAGATTCAGGCGCTGATGGAAGAGATGGAAAACAAGATCATGAAGCCAGCGCGTTTTTCGCCGCTGGCCTGAGAGAGCATTTCGACGGGCCGCCCGCTGTACGAATCCCATCGCATCGACACAAGACATATTCCCTGGAGACAGACATGAGCAGCAGAAGCACCACGTATTTCGCGCCGCTGATCGCGCTTTGCGCGGCGACGCTCGCGGCAACGCCGGCCCTCGCCGCGGACCCGATTGTGTTCACGAGTTGGGGCGGCACCACGCAATCGTCGCAGCAGAAGAACTGGGCGGCGCCGTTCACGCAGGCGACGGGCATCAACGTGCTGATGGATGGCCCGACCGACTATGGCAAGCTCAAGGCGATGGTCGACAGCGGCAACGTGAACTGGGATGTCGTCGACGTCGAAGGGGATTTTGCGTATGCGGCGCAACAGGCCGGTCTGATCGAGCCAATCGACTACTCGGTCGTGAAGAAGGATGAGCTGGACCCGCGTTTCGCTACGCCGGCGGCTGTGGGCAGCTTCTACTACTCGTTCGTCCTCGGCTACAACAAGGCGAAGTACAAGGACGCACAGCCATCCACCTGGGCCGATCTGTTCGATACGAAGAAATTCCCCGGCAAGCGCACGCTCTACAAATGGTCGGCGCCCGGCGTGCTCGAAATCGCGCTGCTCGCCGATGGCGTGGCGCCGAACAAGCTCTATCCGCTCGACCTCGACCGCGCGTTCAAGAAGCTCGATACGATCAAGGGCGACATCGTCTGGTGGAGCGGCGGCGCGCAATCGCAGCAGTTGCTCGCATCGGGCGAAGCGCCTATCGGCATGTTCTGGAACGGGCGCCTGCACGCGCTCGAACAGACGGGCGTGCCCGTCGGCATTTCATGGAACCAGAACCTGACGGCGGCTGACATGCTCGTGATCCCGAAGGGTGCGAAGCACAAGGCGGAAGCGATGAAGTACCTCGCTGCCGCAACGAGCCCGCAAGCACAGGCAAAGTTCGCAACGGATACGGGTTATGCGCCTATCAACGTGAAGTCTGCCGCGTTGATGTCGCCCGCCATCGCGAAGACGCTGCCGGACCAGTACAAGAACTCGCAGATCAATCTCGACATGAAGTACTGGGCCGAGAATCGCGACGCGATTGCGAAGCGCTGGTACGCATGGCAGTCCAAGTAAGCGTGTTGCACGACAGCGTCGCAATCGTTATCGGAGTGGATGGGAGACACCATGCCTAATGTCCTGAGTACCGTCGCGCATCCGCCCGCGACGGCCGCGCGCCGGCGGCGCGACTGGCGCAGCGTTCGCCTGCTGATACCCGCGCTGCTGCTGCTCGTGATCTTCTTTCTGCTGCCCGTGCTGTCGCTGCTGTTGCGCAGCGTGCTGGAGCCGTCGCCGGGTTTGCATAACTATGGGCAACTGGTCGGCTCGACGGACTATCTGCGCGTGTTCGGCAACACGTTTCTGGTCGCGACGGTCGTGACGCTAGCGACGCTCGCGATCGGTTTCCCGACCGCGTGGCTGCTCGCCATTGCGTCGCGCAAGCTAAGTGCGGTGTTCTTCGCGATCCTGCTGCTGTCGATGTGGACCAACCTGCTGGCGCGTACTTTCGCGTGGATGGTGCTGCTGCAACAGACGGGGCCGATCAACCGGATGCTGATGGCGCTCGGAATCATCAGCGAGCCGCTGACGCTCGTGAACAACCTGATCGGCGTGACCATCGGCATGACGTACATCATGTTGCCGTTTCTCGTGATGCCGCTGCATGCAACATTACGCGGCATCGATCCGTCGACGCTGCGCGCGGCGGCGATCTGCGGCGCGAGCCGGTGGCAGGCGTTCTGGCGCGTGCTGGTGCCGCTGGCAATGCCCGGCGTCGCGTCAGGTGCGTTGATGGTGTTCGTGATGGCGCTCGGTTACTTCGTCACGCCTGCGTTGCTCGGCGGCGCGTCGTACATGATGCTCGCTGAACTCATCGCGCAACTGGTGCAGCAACTGCTGAACTGGGGGCTTGCTGGCGCAGCCGCTTTTGTGTTGCTCGCCGTGACGCTCGCCCTGTATGCGCTACAACTGCGCTTCACTGGCAGTGCGCGCGCAAGTCTGGGAGGCCGATAATGCTGCTCGATTTCGATCGCTTGGGCGCGCTGCGCTGGGCATTGCTCGCTGTCGGCGCTGCCGTTGCGCTCTTTCTCTTGCTGCCGATCGTATTCATCGTCGCGTTGTCGTTCGGTGATTCGCAATGGCTGATCTTTCCGCCGCCTGGCTGGACGCTGGAGTGGTATCGACAGCTTTTCACCGACGCCGGCTGGATCGACTCGTTGCTGACGAGCGCGAAGCTCGCGGTGATCGTAACGGTGCTCTCGGTAGTGATCGGTTTTCTCGCGTCGCTGGCGCTGGTGCGCGGCAAGTTTCGCGGACGCAATGCCGTGCAGGCGTTTTTTCTGACGCCGATGGTGTTGCCCGTCGTTGTGCTGGCCGTCGCGTTGTATGCATTCTTCCTGCGCATCGGCCTGAACGGCACGATGACGGGTTTCGTGATCGGCCATCTGATCATCGCGCTGCCGTTCTCGATCATATCGATCAGCAACTCGCTCGCGAGCTTCGACACGGCGCTCGAGGATGCCGCGCTGATCTGCGGCGCGTCGCCGCTCGAAGTGAAATTGCGCGTGACATTGCCCGCGATCCGGCTTGGCATTTTCGCTGCGGCGATCTTCTCGTTCCTCGCGTCGTGGGACGAAGTGGTGGTGTCGATCTTCATGGCGAGCCCCACGTTGCAGACACTGCCCGTGCGTATCTGGGCGACGCTGCGGCAGGACTTGACGCCCGTCGTCGCGGCGGCGTCTTCGCTGCTGGTCGGCTTGACTGCTGTATTGATGCTTGCGGGCGCCGTGCTGCGCCGCGCGCGATAACCAAGGTGAACGACATGACTGCATTCCTGCAAATCCAGCGCCTGCGCAAGACTTACGACGACGTCGTCGCTATCGACCAGGTTTCCCTCGACGTGCGCAAGGGCGAGTTCATGACGTTCCTCGGACCGTCGGGCTCGGGCAAGAGCACGACGCTGTATATCGTCGCGGGCTTCCAGGAGCCGAGCGAAGGGCGCGTGCTGCTCGACGGCAAGCCGCTGCTGTCCGTCGCGCCGAACAAGCGCAATATTGGCATGGTGTTTCAACGCTATACGCTGTTTCCGCATCTGACGGTGGGCGAGAACATCGCGTTTCCGTTGCGGGTTCGCCGCCGTCCGGACGCGGAAGTGAAGACGAAGGTCGAGCAGATGCTCAAACTCGTGCATCTGTCCGAGTGCCGCGACCGGATGCCCGCGCAACTGTCGGGCGGCCAGCAGCAGCGCGTCGCGATTGCACGCGCGCTGGCCTATGATCCGCCTGTGCTGTTGATGGACGAGCCGCTGTCGGCACTCGATAAAAAGCTGCGCGAAGAAATCCAGCTTGAATTGCGCCGTATCCATCAGGAGACGGGCGTCACGATTCTCTATGTGACGCACGATCAGGAAGAGGCGCTGCGTCTGTCGGACCGGATTGCCGTGTTCAACAAGGGGCGTATCGAGCAGGTCGGCACGGGCGAGGAACTCTATTCGAACCCTGCGTCGCGTTTCGTCGCGAGCTTTATCGGCAATTCGAATTTCCTGCCGGTGCGCGTGACGTCGCACAGCGATGGTCGCATGAACGGCGTATTTCCGAACGGCCATGAAGTCGCGTCCGGCAGTTTCAATCCGGCGCTCACGGCAGGCGACGACGGCACGCTGATGGTGCGGCCCGAGCAGATGCGCATTCAGTCACTGCGCGACGCGAGCGGCACGACAGGCTTGCCCGTCACCGTGCGCGACATCACGTATCTCGGCGACGCCATGCACTACGCGGTCGCGACGCCGTGGCAGCAGGAGATCTCGATTCGCATGCCGGCGGGGCATCGGCATGACAGCGGGTTGTCGATTGGCACGCAGGCGCTCGTCGATTGGGACACGCGCGACGTGCGTCTCTTTGCCCAGGCGTGAGCACAGCCATGAGTGACGCGCTGCCTTCGCTGAAAGTCGAACGTCGCACGACGACGTTGCGCGAACTCGCGCTGGAGAAAATGCGCACGGCCATACTGGAGGCGCATTTTCATCCGGGCGAGCGGCTCGTCGAGCGTTCGTTGTGCGAGGAACTGGGTGTGAGCCGGACGGTGGTGCGCGAAGTGTTGCGGCACCTGGAGACGGAAGGACTCGTCGATTCGATCCCGAACCAGGGGCCGATCGTCGCGCTGCTCGATTCGGATACGGCTGCCGAAATCTACGAGATTCGCGCGTTGCTGGAAGGCGATGCTGCAATGGCATGCGCGCTGCGCGCTGACGAAGCGGTGTTCACGCGGCTTGCGGATTGCATTGCGAGCATTCAGCAGGCGTTCGAGCGACATGAGCATCAGACCGTGCGCGAATTGACGACGATGTTCTACGAACAGATGTTTCATGGCGGCGGCAAGAAGGTCGCATGGGAGATCGTGCAGACGCTGAATGCGCGCATCAACCGCCTGCGTGCGATGACGATTGCTTCCGACGATCGCGGGCGCCAGGCCGTGCAGGAAATGAACCGCATACTCGATGCGCTTCGTGCCCGCGACGCGCAACGCGCCCGCGATGCAGCGACCGCGCATGTGGCGCGCGTCGCGGACATCGCGGCGGGGTTGTTGCGTCAAACGGTGGGGGAAACGTCGGCTTGAGCGCATTCAACGCCTCACACCGCCACACACATACCGAACCTCGAAATAGCCGCCGTGCAAATCCAAAAAACCCCGCACTTCCCGACATGACAACACCTCGCATTTGCGAATAATGACCCACACCGTCACTATTCACAAAGAGAGAAGTCGATGTCGAGCACTACCGAAGTCCGTCCGCCGCTGCCTCCGTTTACGCGCGAAACCGCCGCACAGAAAGTACGCCAGGCCGAAGACGGCTGGAACTCACGCGATGCCGCAAAAGTCGCCTTGGTCTATTCCACCGACACATGGTGGCGCAACAGAGCCGAATTCGTGCAAGGTCGCGAAGAAGCGCGCGCCTTTCTCGAACGCAAATGGAGCAAGGAATTCGAGTACCGTCTGATCAAGGAGCTATGGGCCTTCACGGACAATCGCATCGCAGTTCGCTTCGCTTACGAGTGGCGCGACGATGCTGGCAACTGGTTCCGCTCATACGGTAACGAAAACTGGGAATTCGGCCCCGATGGCCTGATGCACCATCGTCACGCAAGCATCAACGACCTGCCGATCAAGGAAAGCGATCGCAAGTTCCATTGGCCGCTCGGCCGTCGCCCCGACGATCATCCAGGGTTGAGCGAACTGGGTCTCTGACCTGTTGCACTGACCCGTAATCCTTCATCACCTCCACTTAGCCGACCGTCCGCTGTCGGCTAAGTGCAATTCCATTCCCCGTTGCACGCACAACCAACAGGTCGTTGCATCTGCACCGATACAGTGCGTACGTGCGTAAGCACACTGAAGGTGTTGTTCCTTACGGGTAACTCCGCATAGTGGCAAAAAGCTTACGATTTCTATACTAGGTTGCCGTTTCGTATTAAGGCGATATAAAGCACGCCGTTTTACGAATCAGGCGGCGTCGGGAGACAGCCCGCGCCCGTCGAAAATAAAGAACATGCTACGGAGACGAACATGGTACTTCGCCTGAAGAGCGTTGTTGCTGCTCTCGCATTGTGTGTGGTCGCAACGGGTGGCTATGCGGCCGATCCGATCAAGATCGGTGTCGATGGTCCTTTCACAGGCGGCTCGTCGTCGATGGGCGTCAGCATGCGCGACGGCGTGCGGCTTGCGGCTGCTGAGATCAACAAGTCAGGCGGCGTGCTGGGCCGGCAGATCGTGCTCGTCGAACGCGACGACGAAGCAAAGAACGAGCGCGGCGTGCAGATCGCACAGGAACTCATCAACAAGGAAAAGGTAGTCGCCGTGGTCGGCTACATCAATACGGGTGTCGCGCTCGCGTCGCAGCGCTTCTTCCAGGAAGCGAAAATCCCCGTGTTCAACAACGTTGCGACGGGCAGTATCGTCACGAAGCAGTTCGCGGATCAGCCGGATAACTACGTGTTCCGCAACGCAGCCGCCGACCGCATTCAGGCGCCGATGATCGTCGAAGAAGCCGTCACCAAACGCGGCTTCAAGAAAGTCGCGATTCTCGCCGATTCGACGAACTACGGACAACTCGGCCGCGAGGATCTGGAAAAGGCGCTCGCTGCCAAGGGTGTGAAGCCGGTTACTGTCGAGAAGTTCAACATCAAGGACGTCGACATGACGGCCCAGTTGCTGAAGGCGAAAGACGCGGGCGCGGAAGCCGTGCTGACCTACGGCATCGGGCCCGAACTCGCGCAGATCGCCAACGGCATGGCCAAGCTTGGCTGGAAGGTGCCGCTGATCGGCAGCTGGACGCTTTCGATGGCGAACTACATCGACAACGCCGGCTCGAACGGCGAGGGCGCGCGCATGCCGCAAACCTTCATCCAGGAACCCAACACGCCGAAGCGCAAGGCCTTCATCGAAGCCTATATGAAGGAATTCAAACCGAAGAACAACCGGATCGATTCGCCCGTGTCGGCGGCGCAAGGCTATGACTCGGTCTATCTGCTCGCCGCGGCCATCACGCAGGCAGGCACGACGGACGGCCCGAAGCTGCGCGCCGCGCTCGAAAACCTCAACACAAAGGTCGAAGGCGTCGTGATGGTGTACGACAAGCCGTTCTCGCACGACGACCACGAGGCGATCAGCCCGAACGTGCCGGTTGTCGGCGAAGTGAAGGGCGGCCGCGTGATCTACGCGTACGACAACGACAAGAAAGGCGGCGGGCAACTGCGCACCAAGCAGGCATCCGCAAACTGAGCACAGCATGAAAAGCGAAGCCGCGCCCGCCGGACCGGCGGGGGCGGCTTTGTGCTGCGTGGCTCACGGCATCACTTACGGGGCGTTGCGATCGAGGCAATTGGACTATGGCCATTCTTCTTCAGCTCATCTATAGCGGCATTGCGCTCGGCATGATCTACGCCGTAATCGCGTTCGGCTACCAACTCACGTTCGCGACATCCGGCACGCTGAACTTCGGCCAGGGCGATGCGCTGATGCTCGGTGCGCTCGTGGGTCTTACGCTCGTCACGCTGGGCGTCAACTACTGGCTGATGATTCCCCTCGTGTGCGTATTCGGCCTGTTGCAGGGCGCGTTCGTCGAACGGATCGGCGTGCGGCCCGCGATCAAGATCAAGTCCGAGTTCGGCTGGATCATGTCGACGATTGCGCTCGGCATCATCTTCAAGAATGTCGCGGAAAACGTCTGGGGCCGCGACGATCTGCGCTTTCCGTCGCCGCTGCCCGAAGCGCCTATCAAGGTGTTCGGCGCAAACGTGCTGCCGATGGAACTGCTCGTCGTTGGCGGCGCATTGGTGCTGATGCTGGCCGTCGAGTTCTTCAACCGGCGCAGCATCTTCGGCAAGGCGGTCGTCGCGACATCGAACGATCGCGATGCCGCTGCGCTGATGGGCATCAATACCGGCCTGGTCATCACGTTCTCGTATGCGCTGTCGTCGCTGACGGCGGCCTTCGCCGGCGTGCTGATCGCGCCGCTCACGCTGACGGGCGCGACGATGGGCGCGGTGCTCGGCCTCAAGGCGTTCGCGGTGGCGATCATCGGCGGATTGTCGAGCGGTCTCGGTATCGTGGTCGGTGGCGTAATCCTGGGTATCGCGGAAACCACGACCGGCTTCTACATCTCGACGGGCTACAAGGACGTGCCCGGACTCGTGCTGCTGCTGATCGTGCTCGCGCTGCGTCCGGCAGGGCTGTTCGGCAAAACCGCGATCAAGAAAGTGTGAGGTCCGCCGTGAAAAAGAAAAACCTCATCGGCGCGCTGCTTGGTCTGGTTGCGCTAGCGGTCTTCCCGGTGCTGTCGGGCAATCCGTACTACATCCACCTCGTCGAAACGATCATGATCTACGCGATCCTGCTCTTCGGTCTCGACATCGTGGTCGGTTACACAGGGCAAGTGTCGCTTGGTCACGCGGGGCTGTTCGGCGTCGGCGCGTACACGGCGGGTGTGCTGTTCATCAAGCTCGGCATGCCGTTCTATGTGACCGTGCCGATGGCGATCGTCGTGACGGCCGCGTTCGGCGCGATTCTCGCGCTGCCCGCACTGCGCGTGTCGGGTCCATATCTCGCGATGGTCACGCTCGCGTTCGGCACGATCATCCAGATCCTGATCAACGAAATGGATTTTCTTACCAGCGGGCCGATGGGCATCAAGATCACGAAGCCCGTGATCGCGGGCCATATGCTCGATGAAACTCAATACTATTGGGTCGTGGCCGCGCTGTTGGTCGTCTCGCTCGTGGTCGTGCATCGCGTGCTGAAGTCGCACCTGGGCCGCGCCTTCGAGGCGCTGCGCGACAGCCCGATTGCATCCGACTGCATGGGCGTCTCGGTGTACCGCCACAAGGTCTACGCGTTCGTGATCAGCGCGGGCTTCGCCGGGCTCGCGGGCTGTCTGTATTCGTATTCTGAGCAGTACATCTCACCCAACACATACAATTTCGAGCTGACCATCCTGTTCCTGCTCGCGATCATCATGGGCGGCCGCAAGACGCGCACGGGCGCGCTGATCGGCTCGACGATCATCGTGTTGCTGCCCAAGCTGCTCGATGACATCTCGATGTTCCGCACGGTTGCAACGGCGCTCGCCGTCGTCGTGGTCGCGGGGGCGCTGTTCTCGATTGCGCGCAAGAGCGTGACGCCGCGCAAGGTCGCGATTCCGATTGTGGGCACGGTTGGCCTCGCGGTGTTCTCGTACTGGATCGATGCGTTGACCGATTGGCGGCTGACGATTTTCGGTTTGATGATTCTGCTGGTCGTCTACTACCTGCAGGACGGCGTGGTCGGTTTCGTGCGCAAGTTCTTCACGCATGGCCGCGTGCGTACCGTGACCGTCGATACGGTAAGGCCCGCGGAAATCACCGCCGATGCGGTGCTCGATGTGCACGCCAAAGGCGACGAAACCATTCTCGACGTGCGCGGCGTGCTGATGCAGTTCAGTGGCCTGAAGGCGCTGAACAACGTGAACCTGAAGGTGCGGCGCGGCACGATACATGGTCTGATCGGGCCGAACGGCTCGGGCAAGAGCACGATGATGAACGTGCTGACGGGTATCTATACACCCACTGCGGGCGCGATCGAGTATCGCGGCGAATCGATCGCAGGGCGCACGTCTGCTGCGATTGCGCTGTCGGGCATCGCGCGTACGTTCCAGAACGTGCAGCTGTTCGGCGAAATGACCGCGCTCGAAAACGTGCTGGTCGGTCTGCATCATACGTTCCGCTCGAACTTCGCCGATATCGGCCTGATGACGACGCGTTATCGTCAGGAAGAACGCGCGGCACGCGAGCGCGCGTTCGGCATGCTGCGCTTCGTCGGTCTGGAGAATGTCGCGGCGGAAGAGGCGCGCAATCTGCCGTACGGCAAGCAGCGTCTGCTAGAAATCGCCCGCGCGCTGGCGCTCGATCCCCAAGTGCTGTTGCTCGACGAACCCGCCGCGGGTCTCACCGCGCCGGACATCAAGGAACTGGTGCGCATCATTCGCAAGGTCCGCGATCACGGCATTACGGTGGTGCTGATCGAGCATCACATGGACGTCGTGATGTCGGTGTGCGACACGGTTTCAGTACTCGATTTCGGGCAGAAGATCGCCGAGGGCAAGCCGTCCGAGATCCAGGAAAACGAAAAAGTTATCGAAGCGTATCTGGGTGGCGTAGCCGCTTGAGCGCACGTTTCGATCGAACGACAACGGCATGAATGGGGAACACGCGATGTTATCGATCCGCAATCTGCATGCGGGCTACGGCAAGGTTCAGGTGTTGCACGGCATTTCGATGGACGTGCCGAAGGCTTCCGTCGTCACGCTGATCGGCTCGAACGGCGCGGGCAAGACCACGACGATGCGCGCCGTGTCGGGCATGATCCGTCCGAGCGAGGGCGAGATCACGATGGGCGAAGGCGCATCGGCCAAACGCATCGA
Source organism: Paraburkholderia sp. PGU19 (assembly GCF_013426915.1). Lineage (GTDB taxonomy): Bacteria > Pseudomonadota > Gammaproteobacteria > Burkholderiales > Burkholderiaceae > Paraburkholderia. The sequence continues at coordinate 615,593 of NZ_AP023181.1, read as the reverse complement.
TTCGCTCGATTCGCACCGTATCGCACGTCTGGGTCTCGCGCATTCGCCCGAGGGCCGGCGCGTGTTTTCGACGATGACCGTCACCGACAACCTGTTGCTAGGCGCATTTCCGCGTTTGACATGGGCGCGGCCGCGTGGCGACATCAACGCGGATCTCGAACGCGCGATCGATCTGTTTCCGCGCCTCAAGGAGCGCCGCAATCAACTGGCGGGCACGCTGTCGGGCGGCGAGCAGCAGATGCTGGCCATGGCGCGCGCGATCATGCTGAACCCGGATCTGGTGTTGCTCGACGAACCGTCGATGGGACTCGCGCCGATTCTCGTCGACGAGGTGTTTCGAATCATCGAGCGCCTGAAAGAGCAGGGCGTGACGATGCTGCTCGTCGAGCAGTTCGCGGCAGCCGCGTTGAATGTCGCCGATTACGGTTACGTGCTGGAAAACGGCCGCATCGCGACACATGGATCGGCGATGCAGTTGCGTAATGATCCGATGGTCAAGGCCGCGTATCTGGGGCATTGAACTGAACGCGCCGCTAACGGCGGCGCACATTTCATTCATTTCTTTAAGGTCGTTGAAAGCTTCAATTCAGCGACACGTCTGCACTCATTCCTCTCCAATAGAACGTAAAGCGACCGCTTGTGCAGTTCGCCGACTCGTTACGGATAGCTGTGGCAGAATCTCGCGCGCATCCAACGAACAATTGAACAAGTGCCGGAGACGTCGTGATTCAAGGTATTGCCCGCTTCTTTACGCAGGTGGTTCATCGCTTTCTGCCTGATCCTCTTATTTTCGCGCTGCTTCTGACGGCGATTACTTTTGCGCTGGCATTGGGTCTCACGCCCCAGTCACCTGGCGATCTCGTCTTCATGTGGGGCAGCGGATTCTGGAATCTGCTCGCCTTCACGATGCAGATGGCGATGATCCTCGTAACGGGGCACGCATTGGCGACGTCGGGTCCCGTCAAGCGCGTGCTGTCGGCTCTCGGCGGCATGGCGAAGACGCCAGCGCAAGGCACGATGCTGGTCGCGTTCGTGAGCGGCGTGGCATGCGCGATCAACTGGGGCTTCGGTCTCGTGCTCGGCGCCATGTTCGCGCGAGAAGTGGCAAGGCGTGTGCGCGGCGTCGACTACCGGCTGCTGGTTGCAGCCGCGTACATGGGCTTTCTCACCTGGCACGGTGGCCTGTCGGGTTCGGTGCCGCTGGTCGCTGCGACCAAGGGCAATCCGATGGAAAAGGTGATTGGCCTGATTCCCGTGTCGCAGACGCTCTTCACGGGATACAACCTCTTCATCACCGTCGCGCTGATCGTCGCATTGCCGCTGCTGGTGCGCGCGATGATGCCGCGAGCCGAAGATGTCGTCTCCGTCGATCCCGCGCTCCTCGTCGACGAGCCCGTGATGGAACGCAAGATCACGGCGCAATCCACGCCTGCGGAACGTATCGAAGAGAGCCGCATTCTGTCTGTTCTGGTCGCGCTGCTGATCGCTGCCTATCTGGTGATCCGCTTCACGAAGAAAGGCTTCAGCCTCGACATCGATACCGTCAATATCGTCTTCCTTGCAGCGGGCATTCTGCTGCACAAGACGCCAATGGGTTACGCGCGTGCAATCGGCAACGCGGCGCGCGGCACAGCGGGCATCATGATCCAGTTTCCGTTCTATGCGGGCATTCAGGCCACGATGGACCACTCGGGTCTTGCGGGCGTGATCACGAACTGGTTCATCGAAATTGCCAACGTGCATACGTTCCCGCTGCTGACGTTCCTGAGTTCGGCTGTGATCAACTTCGCGGTGCCGAGCGGCGGCGGCCACTGGGTCGTGCAGGGCCCGTTCGTGATGCCCGCTGCGAAGGCGATCGGCGCGGACCTCGGCAAGTCTGCGATGGCGATTGCCTACGGCGAAGCGTGGACCAACATGGCCCAGCCTTTCTGGGCATTGCCTGCCTTGGCGATTGCAGGGCTCGGCGTGCGCGACATCATGGGCTATTGCGTGACGGCGCTGCTGTTCTCGGGCGTGATTTTCGTCGCGGGACTGTATCTTTTCTGACGTCGTTCGCAATGCGGTGCCGCAACGGTAGACTGTGCGTTCCTTTCTGCGGCGTACAGAACCATGCAAACCATCTACAGTAGCGATCACCGCTTGCATCAAGGCGTCGAACTCAAGGACGGCGCCGTCTCCGATTCTTTCGAAAAGCCGATCCGCGCAGAGACCGTGCTGAAGCAGGTCAAGGCTGCGGGCCTGGGCGATGTTCTAACGCCGAACGTCTATGAGCGGGCGTGCTATGTCGGCGCACATAGCGAACGCTACGTCGAATTTCTCGCATCGGCATGGGACGAGTGGGCCGCAACGGGCCGCACATGCCAGGCGTTGCCGCTCGTTTGGCCAGTTCGTGGCTTGCCCTCCACGGCGATGCCGCAATTCATCGACGGCAAGCTCGGCTTCTTTTCGATGGATGCCGGTTCGCCCATCAACGCAGGGACGTGGAGCGCGGTGTCGTCGAGCGCGAACTCGGCGCTGACAGGAATCGATGCACTGGCACGCGGCGACAAGGCGGTCTTTGCGTTGTGCCGCCCGCCGGGGCATCACGCAGGCCGTGAATACATGGGTGGCTATTGCTATCTGAACAATGCCGCCATAGCGGCGCAACGTTGTATCTCGCAGGGCGCGAAGCGCGTTGCCGTGCTCGATATCGATTTCCATCACGGCAATGGCACACAAGATATCTTCTACGACCGCAATGACGTGTTGTTCGTGTCGATACACGGCGATCCCGCCGTATCGTTTCCCTACTTCTCCGGCTTTGCCGGCGAGCGCGGCACGGGCGAAGGCGTGGGCTTCAACCTGAATCTGCCGCTGCCGAAGGGCACGGCAATGGAACAGTACGGACCTGCGTTGCAGCACGCAGGTTCGGCGATCGCGAATCATGCGCCCGACGCGCTCGTTGTTTCGCTCGGTGTCGATACATTCGAGGGCGATCCCATCAGCCATTTCCGTTTGCGCACGCCGGACTATCTGCGCGTCGGTGAAATGCTCGCGAGCTTTGGTTTGCCGACGCTCTTCGTGATGGAAGGCGGGTACATGGTCGATGAGATCGGCATCAATGCCGTCAATGTACTGTTGGGTTTTGAAGGCCGGGCGTAACCGCAGCGAATCTGGCAGCTTCGTCATACTTATGCCAGCGTTGCGCCACTCTTGAAGCGTAGAGTTAATACAGCCGTTGCAGACACCGCGAGCCGTCTGCGACGACTGTATTCGCTGCACAGTCTCTCGCGATCAAGGAGCCTTGAAATGAAGCAACTTCTTCTCAGTCTCGTGGTAACGGCGGGCGTAGCAGCCATGTCGAGCGCGTATGCGCAACAAATGCCGAGCGATCAACCGATGGACCAGAGCCAGGCGCAATCGGCCGCGCCAGCGGACACGGGTCAGGGCGGCGTGAATTGGGGCAGCGCGGCGCAAGGCGCCCGTAATGACCCGGAGACGCGTCAGGACGTGCGCCAGCAATTGATACAGTCCGAGCGTGACGGGCAACTACAAACGCTCAATCGCACCGTTTACAACGGCAATTGATTGCGCACTGCACGCCTGACAATCAGGGCTTTGGAATACGGATGCGGCTGATCATCAGCGATCCGGAAATGCCATAGACCAGCGTCAACGGATGCAGCACATGACCTGCAATCCGCCATTCGCCGAACCATAATTGCGGACCGAGAGCCCCCTGCCACGCGGCGATGGCGAGCAGCAGCACGATTGCGAACGATGTCGGAATAGGCGTGCCCTCGAAGTGTGTCACTTTCCCCGTCCCGCCCGACATCGTCTCCGCCGTCACGTTGTAGCGCGCGAGCCGCGACACGCCGCACGCCACAAAATACGCAAGCAGAACGCGGTCATAGAGGCCGCGCATGCCACATCCATAGCCGATGATGGCGGGCGCCACGCCGAACGAGATCACGTCGGCTAGCGAATCCAGTTCCTTCCCGAGCAGCGAAGCCTTCTGCCGCCAGCGCGCGATGCGTCCATCCAGCACGTCGAACACCAGCGCCGCAAACACGAGTGCACAGGCGAAGTAAACGTGCATGACGTTCGCGCTGCCGATATAACTCATCATCGAAAACAGTGCGCCCGTGCCGCACACGGCATTGCCGAGCGTAAACCAGTCGGCGAGATGAAACTCGCGAATCATCGAAAAACGCTTCATGTTGGCCTTTTTGTCGAGCAGTGGAACGAGTATAGCGGTCCCGATTACATGCGTTGCCTGCAAGACACGTGCCGCAAAAACGCCCGCGCCGAAACGGACGGTAACACGTGCATGCATGAGAAATAGCATTCAAAGCCGAAAATGGCAAAACTGCCATTTTGGCGCCATCAGTTCGTTGGGCCTCGCGCACTAGCATTTACACCTGGTTGCCGCGGACGCGCAGCAAGACACTGACGCCGCTGCCTCACGTCTCACTTGCGCGCTTCTTTCGGATACCAACACCTGTATGTGGATCGTCAATCTCGCATTGAAGCGGCCGTACACGTTCATCGTGATGGCCATATTGATCGTGCTGGCGACACCATTCGTGCTGTTCACGACGCCCGTCGACGTGCTGCCGGAAATCAACATTCCCGTCGTCAGCATTATCTGGAACTACACGGGTTTGTCCGCCAAAGACATGGCGAACCGCATCACGTCCGTCAACGAGCGCAGCCTGACGACGACCGTCAACGACATCGAGCACATCGAATCGCAATCGCTCGCGGGCATTGCGATCATCAAGCTCTTTCTGCAACCGACCGCGAACATCCAGACGGCCATCGCGCAGACCGTCGCCGTCGAGCAGGCGCAACTCAAACAGATGCCGCCCGGCGCGACGCCGCCGCTCGTCATCAGCTACTCGGCTTCGAGCATTCCCGTCATTCAACTGGGGCTGTCGAGCCCGCGTTTATCCGAACAGGATCTGAACGACACGGCGCTCAATTTCCTGCGTCCGCAACTCGTGACGATTCCGGGCGCAGCCGTGCCGTATCCATATGGCGGCAAGAGCCGTCTGATTTCCGTCGATCTCGACACGCGCGCATTGCTCGCCAAGGGACTGACGCCGCTCGACGTCGTCAACGCCGTCAACGCGCAAAACCTGATCCTGCCCACAGGCACCGCGAAGATCGGACCGAAGGAATACACGGTCAACATGAACGGCTCGCCGACTACCGTCGCGGGCCTGAACGACATTCCCGTGCGCACGGTCAACGGCGCGACGACCTATCTGCGCGAAGTGGCGCACGTGCGCGACGGCTTCTCTCCGCAGACGAACATCGTGCGCGAGAACGGCCGGCGCGGCGTGTTGATTTCGATTCTGAAGACAGGCAGCGCGTCGACGCTCTCGATCGTCAACACGCTGCGCGGGCTCTTGCCGAACGCAGAGGCTGCGCTGCCGCCCGATCTCAAGGTCACGCCACTATTCGATCAATCGGTGTTCGTGAAAGCCGCGATTCGCGGCGTAGTGCGCGAAGCCGTGATCGCCGCCGCGCTGACGGCCGCGATGATCCTGCTGTTTCTCGGCAACTGGCGCAGCACCTGCATCATCGCCATTTCGATTCCGCTGTCCATTCTGACGTCGCTGATCGCGCTGCACGCGCTCGGACAGACCATCAACATCATGACGCTGGGCGGCCTCGCGCTCGCGGTCGGGATACTGGTCGACGATGCAACCGTCACGATCGAGAACATCGAGCGGCACTTGCACATGGGCACGAATCTGCACGATGCGATTCTCGACGGCGCGGGCGAGATCGCGATTCCCGCGCTCGTGTCGACGCTGTGCATCTGTATCGTGTTCGTGCCGATGTTCTTCCTGACGGGCGTCGCGCGCTATCTGTTCGTGCCGCTCGCGGAAGCCGTGGTGTTCGCGATGCTCGCGTCGTACGTGCTGTCCAGAACCCTCGTGCCGACGCTCGCGATGCTGCTGATGGGGCACGCGCACAAGCGTGACGCGAATGCACGCCCCAATCTGTTCATGCGGATGTATCACCGTTTCGACCGCGGCTTCGAGACCATGCGCGCCGCGTACATCATGGTGCTCAGCAGCCTGCTGGTGCGGCGGCGTCTGTTCGGTACGCTGTTCCTCGGCTTCTGTGTGGTGTCGTTAGGCCTGGCGTTCGTGTTGGGCGAAGACTTTTTCCCACGCGTCGACGCCGGCCAGATACGCCTGCATATGCGCGCGCCGACAGGCACACGGATCGAAGAAACGGCGCGGCTCGCCGATCAGGTCGAGAAGGTAGTGCGCGAGGTGATTCCGCCCGACGAACTCGGCACTGTGCTCGACAACCTCGGCTTGCCATATAGCGGCATTAATCTCTCATACAGCAACGCGGGGACGATCGGCACGCTCGACGGCGACATACTGCTTGCGCTCAACGAAGACCACAAGCCGAGCCTTAGCTATGTCGACCGGTTGCGCGCGATATTGCCGCAACGCTTTCCGGGCACCGAGTTCTTCTTTCAGCCAGCCGATATCGTCACGCAGATCCTCAACTTCGGCTTGCCCGCCGCTGTCGATGTGCAGATCGTCGGCGCGAATCAGGAGGGCAATCTGGACATTGCGCGCAAGCTGCTCAAGCAGATCCGCACCATTCCCGGCGCCGTCGATGCGCACATCCAGCAGAAGCTCGACGAGCCTGTCATCAATCTGCAGATGGACCGCACGCGTTTGCAGCAGCTGAATCTCAACGCGAACAATGTCGCGCAGAATCTGTTGATCTCGCTGTCGGGCAGTTCGCAGACGTCGCCGGGGTTCTGGTTCAATCCGCGCAACGGCGTCGAATACAACCTCGCCGTGCAGACGCCGCAATATCAGATTTCGTCGGTGGATCAACTGTTGCGCACGCCCATATCGGCAACGTCGACCGGGCCGACGCAACTGCTCGGCAACCTCGTGCAGGTCTCGCCGCAGACCCAGTTCGCGATGGTCACGCATTACAACATCCGCCCGGTGATCGATGTGTTCGTGAGCGTCGAGGGGAGCGATCTCGGCAGCGTCGACAAACAGGTTGAAAAGCTCGTCGATCAGGCGCGCGCGACGTTGCCGCGCGGCAGCCAGATCGCGATACGCGGCCAGGTCCAGACCATGCGCACGTCGTACTTCGGCCTGGGCATCGGCGTGGCGATGGCGATCGTGCTGGTCTATCTGCTGATCGTCGTGAACTTCCAGTCGTGGATCGATCCGCTGATCATCGTCAGCGCGTTGCCGGCCGCGCTGGCGGGCATCGTCTGGATGCTGTTCCTGACGGGCACGCATCTGAGCGTGCCCGCGCTGACAGGCGCAATCATGACGATGGGCGTCGCGACCGCGAACAGTATTCTGATGGTGTCGTTCGCGCGCCAACGCCTGACGGCGGGCGCGCCGCCGCTCACGGCGGCACTCGAAGCGGGCGCGAGCCGGATCAGGCCCGTGTTGATGACCGCGTTCGCGATGATCATCGGCATGATCCCGATGGCGCTCGGACTCGGCGAAGGCGCCGAGCAGAACGCGCCGCTGGGACGCGCGGTGATCGGCGGCCTGCTGTTCGCGACGGTATCGACGCTTTTCTTCGTGCCCTTGCTGTTTGCGGGCATTCACAGCCGGCTCGTGCATCGCAAGGCGGCACGGGAGCACGGCGAGCAACAGCACGGTGACGCTCATGGACGACATGGCCGAGACGACGAGTAAGGACACAGCCCGAACACGGACGATTGAGATGACTGAAAAAACGCATTCTTCGCTAGCGATCCCCGCACGGGAGACCCAGGACGGGCACGCGCTGCCGCCGCGCCATCGCGAATGGCGCCGCGCGAAGATCGCGGTCGTGATCGTGCTGATTCTGCTGGCGATCGGCGCGTTGCGTACGGTGGTGGCGAACATCATGCAAAGCCGCTCCGTCGCGCAAACCACGCAGCAAAACGCGAAGCAATACGTCGATGTGGTGACGCCGAAGCAGACGGATGGCAGCGCGGGCGTCACGGTCCTGCCGGGAACCTTGCGCGGCTACGTCGAGTCGCCCATCTTCGCGCGCGCAACGGGTTATCTGCTGCACTGGTATGCCGATATCGGCGCACGCGTGCAGGAAGGCCAGTTGCTCGCCGAACTCGATACGCCTGAGATCGATCAGGAGCTCGCGCAAGCCGTTGCGCAGCGCGACCAGATCCAGTCGAGCCTCGGCCTCGCGAAGAGCTCATACGAGCGCTGGCAGCAGCTGCGTCAGCGCGATGCCGTCTCGCAACAGGAACTCGACGAACGGCAAAGCACCTATTCGCAGGACGTGGCCAATCTCGCCGCCGCCGAAGCGAACGTGAAGCGGCTGCGCCAGCTCGAAAGCTTCAAGCGCATCGTGGCGCCGTTCGCGGGCGTGGTCACGCAACGCAATGTCGATGTCGGCGATCTGATCGACGCGGGCAGCGGCACGAGCCGCGCGCTGTTCGCGCTCGCGCAGTCGGACCCGCTGCGCGTCTTCGTGCAATTGCCGCAGGCCTACGCGCAGAACATCAAGGTCGGCGAGGACGTGGTCGTCACGCAGGCGGAACTGCCGGGCCAGCAGTTCAATGGACGCATCACGCACATTTCCGGCGCGATCGACGTGCCCACGCGTTCCTTGCAGGTGGAAGTGACACTGCGCAATCCCGACGGCAAGCTGAGGCCAGGCGCCTACGTGCAGGTCGCGCTGCCTTCGGGCGCACGCGCGCAGTTGTCGGTGCCGGGCAATGCGTTGCTGTTCCGCGCCGAAGGGCCGCGCGTTGCCGTGGTCGATGGCGATGGCGTCGTGCATCTGCACAAGGTCACGATTGCGCAGGATCTCGGGCAGACGCTCGAAATCGAAAGCGGCATCGAACCGAACGACCGCGTGATCATCAACCCGAGCGATTCGATCGAGGACGGCGATCATGTCGTGGTGACGCGTCCGCAATCGCAACCTCCATCGCAACCCCAGGCGAAGAACAAGGCGGCGTCGTGAACACGCTCATCCTTGCCGCGCGAATGGGCACGCTGGCTCTTGCGGCCACGCTGTGCGCATGCACGGTCGGCCCCGACTACAAGACGCCGATGACGGACGCGCCGCCCACGTGGCGCACCGATTCGTACTGGCGTCTTGCGCAGCCCTCGCATGCGCCGCTCGCACCGGACTGGTGGAAGGCGTTCGGCGACACGACGCTCGATACGCTCGAATCGCAGGCGCTCGCGGAAAACCAGACGCTGGCCGCCGCCAGTGCGCATTATGCGCAGGCACGCGCCACGCTCGCCAACACGCGCGCGCAACTGATTCCCGAAGTCGATCTGTCGGCTTCCGCGGCGCGGCAGCGCATTTCGAAGAACCGGCCCGTCACCAACTACGCGACGCCTAACGCGTCGACGGTGCAAAACGACTTGCAGATCGGCACGACGATCAACTACGACGTCGATCTGTTCGGCCGCATTCGCCGTGAAGTGGAGGGCGCGCGGGCGTCGGCGGAACAGTCTCTCGACGATCTCGCGAATGCGCGGCTCGTACTCACCACCGATCTCGCCACGGACTATTTCTCGTTGCGCGAGCTCGATGCGGAAATCGACGTGTTGAACCGCTCAGTGCAGCTGCAGCAGAAAGCGCTCGACTACGTGACGACCGAGCACGATCTCGGCTCCGTGTCCGGACTCGACGTGTTGCAGCAGAAGTCGCTGCTCGATCAGACGCGTGTGCAGGCGCAGCTTCTCGTCACGCAGCGCGAGCAGTTCGCGCATGCGATTGCCGCGCTCGTCGCGGTGCCCGCGCCGCAGTTTTCGATTGAGCCGAAAGTGGTCGAGTATCCCGTGCCTGCGATTCCGCTTGGCCTGCCGAGCGATGTATTGCAGCGCCGCCCGGATATCGCATCGGCGGAACGCGCGATGGCGGCGGCGAACGCGCAGATCGGCGTCGCGAAGGCGGCGTTCTTTCCGAGCCTGACGCTAACGCCGGGCATCGGCTGGCAAAGCACGGATCTCGCGAGCCTGTTTAGCGCGCCGAGCCTGATGTGGTCGCTAGGCACCGCGCTGAGCCAGGTCGTGTTCGACGGCGGGCGGCGCGCGGCCAATGTCGATTTCGCCAGCGAGGGCTACAAGGCTGCGCAGGCCAATTACCGGCAAGCGGTGTTGACGGCGTTCCAGCAGGTGCAGGACGGCATCACGGGGCTTTCCGTTCTGGATAGCGCCGCGTCGCAGTCGCGCGATGCCGTCGCCGATGCGCAGCGGCTGCTGTCGCTCGCCAACGACCGCTATTCGGGCGGACTCGTCGCCTATCTGGATGTGATCACCGCGCAGCAATCATTGCTGGCGAGCCAGCGTCAGGACGTACAGATTCACGGCCAGCAGATGACGACATCCGTCGCGCTCGTGAAAGCCCTGGGCGGCGGCTGGGACGTGCAGCAAGCGGACGCGCAGCGCATGCCGGGCGATGCGGCAAAAGATGCATCGAACGATAACGGCGCATCTATAACGCACCCACCAGATTGAAACCAAAGTGTAGAGGACGGGCTGAACAGGTTTGAAAAGCCTACTTATAATGAAGAGGACAATACAAAAGGAGCGCCCATGAAGCTGCTCATCGTGGAGGATGAATTCAAGGTCGTCGATTATCTGCGCCGTGGCCTGACGGAGCAGGGCTGGGTGGTCGACGTCGCGCTGGACGGCGAAGAGGGCCTGCATCTCGCGTCCGAGTTCGACTACGACATCATCGTGCTCGACGTGATGCTGCCCAAGCGCGATGGGCTCAGCGTGCTCAAGGCGCTGCGCATGCGCAAGTCGACGCCCGTCATCATGCTGACCGCGCGCGATCACGTGAACGACCGCGTGCGCGGCCTGCGCGAAGGTGCCGACGACTATCTGACCAAGCCCTTTTCGTTTCTCGAACTGGTCGAGCGGCTGCACGCGCTCGCACGGCGCACGCGCGTGCAGGAATCGACGCTGATCTGCGTCGGCGACCTGTATGTCGATCTGATCGGCAGGCGCGCGACGCGTAGCGGCGTGCGGCTCGATCTGACGGCGAAAGAGTTCCAGTTGCTCAGCGTGCTCGCGCGACGGCAGGGCGATATCCTGTCGAAGGCGATCATCACGGAACTCGTCTGGGACGTGAACTTCGACAGTCACACGAACGTCGTCGAGACAGCGATCAAGCGGCTGCGCGCGAAGCTCGACGGCCCGTTCCAAACCAAGCTACTGCACACCATGCGCGGCATGGGCTACGTGCTCGAAGTCCGCGAGGAAGCGGAGGCATCATGACTCGCTCGACCCGTTCCATCGCACGACGTCTCGCGCTGCTGTTCGCGCTCGTCGCGCTGTCTGTTTTTACGCTGGTGGACACGGGGCTGTTTCTCGTGCTGCGCTCGCAACTGGAGCAGCGCCTGCGCGATTCGCTCGATAGCCGCACGGAAGTCGCGCGGATCATCGTGCATCACGCGATCAACCGTGACAAGTGGCGCATGGCGCAAGAGAAGCTCGCGGACATGACGCCGCGCGACGGCACGAATGCCTATTCGATTTCGAGCACGAATCCGCTGTTTAACTACGGCCACCCGGTGACGGGCACGATCGCGCAGCAATGGCGCGGCGACTATGCGCGCGTCACGCACAACGGTACCGACCATGATTTGCTGACGCGCACGCTGACAATTCCGCCCAACGGCGAACGTCCTCAGGTGCAGTTGCAGGTGGCGACCAGTTACGCGCCGACCGAGCAGGCCTTGCGCGAATTCGGCCTGGCACTGGCTGCGTTGTCGGCGCTCGGCGCGCTCGGCGCGTCGCTACTGAGCTATTGGGTCACGCGCATCGGCCTCGCGCCCTTGCGCCGATTGACGGTGGACGCTTCGGAAGTGAGCGCCGATAACCGCTCGCAGCGGCTGCGCACCACCGAGCTTCCATTCGAGCTGAACGATCTCGCCAATTCGTTCAACGGCGCGCTGGAGCGGCTCGATCAGGCGTATGTGCGACTCGAATCGTTCAATGCCGACGTCGCGCACGAGTTGCGCACGCCTGTGACGATCCTGATTGGGCAAACGCAGGTGGCGTTGACGCGCAACCGCTCGGTCGACGACCTGCGCCGCACGCTGCAATCGAATCTCGAAGAGTTCGAGCGGATGCGCGGCATCATCAACGACATGCTGTTTCTGGCGCGCGCCGATCAGGGCGAGCGGGCGACGGAACTGGTCGAAGTGTCGCTTGCGACGGAAATTGCGCGCACCGTCGAGTTCCTCGAAATGCCGATGGAAGAGGCGCAGGTGCAGGCGCAATTGCACGGCGATGCGGTGGCGCGCGTCAATCGTTCGCTGTTCGGCCGGGCTTTTGCGAACCTGCTGATCAACGCGATCCACCATACGAGGCCCGGCGCGATGATCCAGGTGACGGTATCGCGCGAAGCGGGCCGCGTGTGGATCGCCGTGGCCAATCCCGGCGAGCCAATCGCGCGGGACGTGCTCGATCACGCGTTCGACCGCTTCTATCGCGCGGAACTGTCGCGCACGAACAGCCGCGAGAATCACGGCCTCGGGCTGGCGATCGTCAAGGCGGTCGCCGACATGCACGGCGGCGTGGTGTTCGCGCGCAGCCAGGACGGCGTGAACACGTTCGGGTTTTCTATCATGAGCACCGATACGGCGCGTCCGCCGAAAGCCGAGCCGGCCGCGAAGGACGCGCAGCAGCTGGGGTCACGGCCTGTGGTGTCGGCGCCGCTCAAATCGCCTTGAGGCCGCCGGTAAAAGGTTGGGCGTCGAAACAGGTAAATTGATCCGCTTCATGGCCTCTGTTCAGGGGAATGACGGTCAAATTGACTGGGTACGCTGATGTTGTCGCGTTAGGGCGTACCCGGCAAGGAGACTCAGGTGGATCTGATCGAAATGGCTAAGAAGTCCGGCATGCAGGTGCTGCTGGACGCGCAGATCGGCAGTCAGATGTATCACAGCGTCTGTGGGCCACTTTCAGCGTTGCAGCGTTTTGCGGATGAAGTCGGCAAGGCGCTGGCTGCGGAAGCGGCGGCGCAGACGGCTGATTCCGTTTCCGAGACCTGACCTGCCGCAGGCTCGCTGCAGCATTCAGGCGCGTTATCTGCTTCACGATCGCCGCGAGGGCGGGTGCGTCGGTGCGCCCGCTTCATGGGGTTATCGATCGTGGAGGGCTTATCGCGTTGACCGGCTGCCGTTCCAACGCTGACATGTGTGGACTGCGGCGCGTTCGCGCGTTGTGCCGTCTGCTCGCCGCTGCCGCCGCACTCTGTACCGTTTCGGTGACAGTCGCCGCTGCGCCGCCTGCCATCGCGCTACTCGACTGCGTCGTGATCGACGACAACGCGGCGTACAACGATGCCTCCGTCACCCAGGCGCAACAGGCGCGCGCCGCGATGGCAAGCACCGAGTTGCGCACGCGCGTCGACCAGCGCGGCCTGTACAAGGTCGCGGACAACCGTCCGGCGGCGGGGTTGATCGACGGCTTCACGAAGACGCAGGACATGAGCGCCTGCAACGGCTGCGAGCTGGAAATCGGCCGAAAGCTCGGCGTGCAACGCGTCGGCGTGTGCTGGGTGCAGAAAGTCAGCAACCTGATCCTCAACATCAATCTGCGCATCGAAGACACGGCAAACGGCCAGGTCGTATTCCAGCGCTCCGTCGATATCCGCGGCAATACGGACCAGTCGTGGCGGCGCGGGGTCGACGCGCTCGTCGGTCTGCTCGCATCAGAACCGGAAGCCGCGCATTGACCCGCGCGCTCCCATCGATTTCGGGAAAAACTCCCGGCCCTCCATGCTGTCATCCCGAGGCGCGATGCGCTAACTTGAGCCTGGGTGAATTTGCCCTTGCGGCACAACGAATATGGTTCGCGCGATTCGACGCGGGCCCGTCGAACAACACTCCGCAGGAGACATCGATGCATTGCACGACCAGACATACACGCATGGCGGTATCCGTCGCGCTCGCCGTGCTGCTTGGCGCGGGTATCGGCCAGGCATCGGCAGCGGCCGTCGCGTACGTGACGAGCGAGACGAATGGCGTCGGCGTGATCGACCTCGACCAGATGACGCTGAAGAAAACCATCGACCTCGGCAAGGACGGCCCGCGTGGCCTCAGCCTGACAGCGGACGGCAGCAAGCTGCTGGTGGCGAACAAATCGGGCGATCTGTCGGTGATCGATACGTCGACGGACAAGGTGGTCACGCGCGTGAAGATCGGCAAGAACCCGGAGTTCGTGCGCGTGCATCGCGGGTTTGCTTATGTGACGTATGAGCCTGGCCAGAACGGGCCGCCGCCGCAGGCGGTGGCGGCGAATCAGGGCGCTCAGGGCGCGGGCAAACCGGAAGGCAAGCCCGAACCCGGAGCGGGCGGCGGGCCGGGGAAGGGTCACGACGACGATGACGACGCGAACAGCCCGCCCGCCGAAGTCGCGATCGTCGATCTAAAGACGATGAAGGTCGTGCGCTCGGTGAAGAGCGGGCACGAGACGGAGGGTGTGGAATTTTCGCCGGATGGGCGCGAGCTGCTCGTTACCAACGAGGGCGACGACACGGTGTCGGTGTATCGCACCGGCACGGGCAAGCTCGTGCGCACGGTGAAGGTGGACAAGGGCTCGCGGCCGCGTGGCATCAAGGCGTCGCCGGACGGCAAGCAGTATGTGGTGACGCTTGAGAATACCAACAAGTTCGTCGTGCTCGACGCGGCGACGTTGAAGACACTGAAGACGGTTGATACGAAGATGGGTCCGTACGGCGTCGCGTTCGATCCCGAGGGCAAGCATCTACTCGTCGCCGCCGCGCGCGACAAGACCTTGCAGGTGTTCGATGCAAAGACGTACGAGCACGTGGCCGACGCGCCTGTCGGGCAGCGTTGCTGGCATTTCAGCTTCACGCCGGATGGGTCGAAAGTACTGATGGCGTGCGGGCGCTCGAATGCCGTGTTTGTGCTCGACGCGAAGACCTATCAGACGGTCGGGCAGATTGGCGACTTGCCGCTGGCGTGGGGTATTGTGACGTCGCCGCCGAGTCAGGGGTCGATTGAGTCGAGGTGAATGCTATTGTCGGCGACGGTCCAGCAAGAACAGGCGAGCCGTCGCAGACCGATAAAATTGCGGCTCACTTCCACGCATACCTCAACCCAACCCACACCCCGCGCGGCGCGCCGATCCCAAGAAACTGCTCATTGGTGACGCCACCCGGATCGAACGTATGGTTCGGGCCATTGAAGAAGTTCTCGCCGAGAATCGCAAAGTTCGCATAGTGCTTGTTCAGCAGATTCTTGACGGTCGCAAACACCTGAAGCTGCTTCGTCACGTTATACGTGGTGTCGAGATCGATCAGGAAATAACCGGCAACCGTGCCATTCACATCCTGATTGTTCTCGTCGCCGCGCGCGTAGATGCTGCCGCGATACGTGAGGTTCGTGCCGATATTCCACGCCGCGAACGGCGTGTAGTCGATGCGCAGCTTCACCGTGTTCTGCGGAATGCCGGGAATGTGGTCGCCGGGTTTCACCGTGATGTTGCCGTTCGCGTCCGCGCTCGAATTGCTCGCGCTGCTCTCGGTCCACGTCGACTGATACGTCGCGTCGATATAGCTATAGCTCGCGCTCACGCCAACCGGACCATACTTGGTGCGGCCCGCGACTTCGAAACCTTGCCGGCGCGTCTTGCCGACGTTCTGAAAGAACCCGAGTGAGCTCGCCGCGCCATTGCTGCTGACGAACTGGATATCGTCGTCGAGTGTCGCGCGATACAGCGCGGCGCTCCACGTCGTGTTGCTGCCGATGCGCCCGCGCGCGCCGATTTCGAACGTCTTCGAAATGACGGGCTTCAGCGACGGGTCTGCAATGAAATCGTTCGGCAGCGAGCAGGGCGCGTCCGGGTCCGCGCACGCCAGTTCGATCGAAGTCGGCGAGCGCATGCCCTCGTTGTAAGTGAAGTACGCGGTGAGCGTATCGGTCGGATTGTATGTAATGCCGACAGCAGGATTGAAGCGCGAAAACACATGGCGTCCATCCAGCAGCGGCTGCACGCCGCTCTCGTCGCCGATCGTCGTACGGGACCAGTTGTAGCGGCCCGCGAACGTCAACGCCCATTGATCGGTGAATGAGAACGTGTCGGTGAAATAGACGCCGTAGGTTTCATTGCGCGTCTTCGCATCCGTCGTCGATACGAACGGACCTGTGCCGATCGTCGCGCGTGTGTCGGTGAACGTCGCGTCTTGCGAGGATTGCGTGAAGTGCGTATTCGCGAGATCGGCGGCGACCCCGAGTGTCAGTTCATTGCGTTTGCCGAACAGGTTCTGCAACAGCGCCAGTTGCAGGCTGCCGCCGTAGCTCTGGGTGAACACCGTCGACTGCACGTTGGTGGCGGGCGGTGCAGCGTCGGGGTCATCGGGATTGAAGTCATTGTTCACGTTGCTGCTGACGTTCTCGTTGCGATAGTGACGATAGTAGAGCGTGCCGCTCAACTGCACGTTGGGCGTGAAATAGTGCTCGCCCGCAATCGTCAGATAGCCGACCGTGTTGTTGTTCTGATCGGGAAACGTGTACGCCTGGTTGCGGTTGTCGAGAAACGAGCGCGGAATCGTCTGCGAGCCGTCGAGCGTGTTGTCCGCGCCGCCCCCGGATATCGACAGCGTCGTGTCGGCATCGTGATAGCGCAGCTTGCCGAAAGCCTGGCGCAAGCGGCTGCCGTTGTGATCGGCCCAGCCGTCGTCGTTGGTCGCGTTCGCGGTGAAGTAGTAGTCGAGGTTGCTGCCTATCACACCGCCTTGCTGGATCTGCGCGGTCTTGCGCCCAAACGAGCCGCCGCTGATCTCCGCTTCGCCCCCGGCGAATTGCTGCCGTTCTTCGTCGTGATGGCAATCGCGCCGCCGAGCGTGTTGAGGCCGAAGGTCGGATTGGAACCGGGAATCAGCTGGATCGTATCGATCGCGGCCTGCGGGATCAGGTCCCAGTTGACGACGTCGCCGAACGGCTCATTGATGCGCACGCCGTCCATGAACACCGACAGCCCTTGCGGCGTGCCGAGCAGCGGCGAAGCTGTGAAGCCGCGATAGCTGATGTCCATCTGCGACGGGTTGCCCTGTGCATCGTTGATGTCGACGCTTTGCAGATTGGTCGCGAAGTAGTCGGTGAGCGTGTTCGGATGCTGCTGGTCGATCTCGCGGCCGCGGATCGTCTGCACGTTGGCGGGCACCAGTTCGATCGCGGTGCCGATGCCGATCAGCGGCGTTGTGCCGATCACGAGAATCGACGGCATTTCGGCTTCCTGCGTCGTGTTCTGCGCGGTCTGCTGGACGTCGACGGCCGGTGTATCAGCGGGCGGCGGCGCGGCTTCCTGCGACCAGGCTGCCGCACACAGACTGGCCAATGCACTGCTGAACACCAATTGGAATGCACGCTTGCGAGGATGCAGACGGGCGCGTCGTGATTTGCGCCGTGAGGATTTCATCGTTGTCTTCTCCAGCAGTCTGTTTTAGCCTTGTTTCGGCGGCGCTTTCGCGAGTTGCGCATGCCTGTCTCTGTGTCGCTTCGCCGTTGATTGAAGCGTCGCATATCAAATGCGCGTAGTGCCCGGGAAGCTTTCCCGATTCTTTCGGGAGGCCTTCCCAAACCTGCAAAAAGCAATACGAAAAGCACCTGTTCGGTGAGTAGAATGAGTGACCGCTTCCATCGATACGCTCATGCCCGAAGCTCTCTCCTCAGCCAGACCGGCGGACCCCAGGCCGGACCAGCGGCAACCAGCAGGCAGTCGCGCGGATGCATCGGGCGCGGCGGAGCCCTCGCGCGCGCCGCAGCGGCCCGCGGCGGGGGAAAGCGCGGCCCGCGCCACGGAGTCGCGCTCGGTCGCGTGGCGCGACTTCATGTGCGTCGTCGTGTTGACGGTGATCGTCGGCGCGCTGTGCTCGACCTTCGATGTCTCCGAGCTCGCGTACCGGTGGAGCCGCCGCGCCGAGCGCTATCAGCTCGACGAACTGCCCGTCACGCTGTTCGTGCTCGCGGCGGGGCTGGCCTGGTTCTCGTGGCGGCGCTATCGGGATTCGCAGAAGGAATTGCGGCGCCGCCGCGAGGCGGAAGAGGAAGCCGCGCGGCTGCTCGCCGAAAACCGGCGGCTCGCGAGCCAGGGCATCGAGGCGCAGGAAGCCGAGCGCCGTCATCTCGCGCGCGAGCTGCATGACGAACTGGGGCAATACCTGAACGCGATCGCCCTCGACGCCGCGCGGATTCGCGACCTGTCGGCGCAAAACGACGAGGTGCATCGCGCGTCGCTCGCCGTGATGCAAAGCGCGGGTTTCGTGTATCGGCAGATTGGCGGGATGAT
This sequence comes from Paraburkholderia sp. PGU19, assembly GCF_013426915.1. Taxonomy (GTDB): domain Bacteria; phylum Pseudomonadota; class Gammaproteobacteria; order Burkholderiales; family Burkholderiaceae; genus Paraburkholderia. The sequence goes on along the minus strand of NZ_AP023181.1, from coordinate 597,306 downwards.
CCGCAAGCTGCGGCCCATCGGCCTCGACGAGCTTGGCCTGCCGAGCGCGCTCGAACATTGCGTCGAAGGCTGGCGGGAACGGCTGCCCGACGCGTCGTTCAAGCTGACCATCGACGGCGACTTCGACGGCTTTACCGATGCGCTCAATATCACGCTCTACCGGTTCGTGCAGGAAGCGCTGACGAACGTGTCGAAGTTCGCGCGCGAAGCGAATGTCGAAATCTATCTGGTGAGAGCGCCTGCGAGCCGCGAGCGGGTTGAAGAAATCGTCGTCACGGTCGCCGACGATGGCCCCGGCGTCGATCTGTCGAAGCCGCGTATGGGGCTAGGGCTGATCGGCATGCGTGAACGCGTAGAAGCGTTAGGCGGCGAGTTTCATGTCGCCAGCGAGCCGGCGAGGGGCTTTCTGCTGTGCGCGCGTGTTCCGGCTCAACTCGGGCTGCCGGAGCCGAGTGCTTCCATCGATCCCGCCGAACCGAAAAGCTCATGAGGCGCGGCAAGCTCGGAGAACTGCAAACCGAGGCGCTGCGCGATCTGCGCGAGTTGCACGCCATTGTTCGCGCCGAACTTCTGCCGGATCGCGGACTGATGATTGGCAATCGTCTTCTGGCTCAGCCCGAGCCTTTCCGCGATCACGGGCAGCGTGTAGCCCTGCACGAGCAGGCGCAGCACTTCGAACTCGCGTGCGGACAACTGGCGTCCGGGCGGCCCTTCGCTGTACATCGTCCGTAGCGCGAGCGCATGCGAGACATCGGCGCTGAGATAGCGCACGCGCCGCGCGACGGCGCGCACCGCTTCGACGAGCACATCGGGCGCGCTCGCTTTCGTCACATAACCGCAGGCGCCTGCATCGAATGCTCGGCGTACGAAAAGCGTCTCTTCATGCACGCTGAAAATCAGCACGCGTGCTTCAGGCTCTCTCGCGAGCATGCGCCGCATCGCTTCGATCCCGCTCGCGCCAGGCAACGCGAGATCCATCACGACGACATCTGGCTGCAACGCGCAGAAGCGCTGATAAGCCTGCGTCGCGTCGGCCGCTTCGCCTGCGACGCGCACATCGGGACTTAGTTCGAGCAGCCTTCGGTAGCCTTCGCGCACGACGGCATGATCGTCGACGAGAAGCACGGAAATAGCGGGCGTCGTCATGATCGCGTTCTCTCGGTGTGAGGCGTCGCTGTCATCTCGCGCGGGTCGGCGCTGAGGCGTTTCGAGTTTGCGTCGTTGCGGAACGTGACGGGCTGTTCGTTCGGCGCCAGCGTTGCCGGACGTTGGGCCGCATTGCGCACGACGCGCACGACCTGCTCGTGATGCGGCGACTTGTCGCAGACGGGATCGGCATTGGCGGCGTCGAGCGTCAACAGATACGCCTGGCACCGGCAGCCGCCGAGGTCGATGGTCTTTTCGTCGCAGCTCCGGCAAGGCTCCTTCATCCATTCGAAGCCGCGAAAGCGGTTGAACGCGTCGCTGTCGTACCAGATGTGCTCGAGCGGCGTGTCCTTCACGTTCGGAAACGTGAGGCCCGGCAGCGAGCGCGCCGAATGACAGGGCAGTGCGGCGCCATCGGGCGCGACGCCGAGAAACACCGAACCCCAGCCGTTCATGCAGCGCTTGGGCCGCGTTTCGAAGTAGTCGGGCACGACGAAGAAAATCTTGCAGCGGTTGCCGATCTCCTTCCGGTAACGCTCGACCACGGCTTCCGCTTCTTGCAATTGCTCCGCAGTCGGCATCAGTTGCGCGCGGTTCGCGTGCGCCCAGCCGTAGTACTGCGTGTTCGCAAGCTCCAGATATTCGGCGCCCATGGCCAGCGCCATATCGATGATCTTGTCGACATGCGGCAGGTTGTAGCGATGCAGCACGCAGTTGAGCACCATCGGAAAGCCATGCGCCTTGATCGAGCGCGCGACGCGGTTCTTCAGATCGAAGGTGCGCGTGCTGCTGAGGAAGTCGTTGAGTTCCTGGGTCGAGTCCTGAAACGACAGTTGAATGTGATCGAGGCCGTTGGCCTTCAACGTATCGAGTCGCGCATCCGTCAGCCCGACGCCCGACGTGATGAGGTTCGTGTAGAAACCGAGGCTGTGTGCTTCGGCGACGAGTTCTTCGAGATCGTCGCGCATCAGCGGCTCGCCGCCGGAGAAGCCCAGTTGCGCGGCGCCCAGCTTGCGGCCCTGCCGCAAGACGTCGATCCATTGCGCGGTGCTCAGCTCGTCGCGATGGCTCGTGTAGTCGACGGGGTTGTAGCAGAACGCGCAATGCAGCGGGCAGCGGTACGTCAGTTCCGCGAGCAGCCACAGCGGCGGACCCACGCCGTTGCGCGCGGCCTGTTGCGCGTGCTCCTGTGCGGGTGTCGAAAGGTCGGTCATGCTGTTACTCCAGCCAGCCACGCGAGCGCGCGTGGTCGACGAAGGCTTCGACTTCGGGCGTCAGTCCCGTCGCATTGAACGCCGCTTCCAGCTCCGCGACGAGCGTCGGGATGTCGCGCGTGCCGTCGCAACGCAACAGGATTTGCGCGGCGCTCTGGTTCAGCTTCACCATGCCCTCGGGATACAGCAGCACATGCGCATCCTGCGCCGGTTCCCATTGCAGGCGAAACAGGCTGCTCAGTTTCGGGCCGCGTTTGTCCGTGGCTTGCGCGTTGTCTTGAGTGTTCATGCCGGGAACGCCTTTTCTATCGCATCGAGCATCGTCCAGAGAATGTCGAGCTTGAATTGAAGAATGTCGAGCGCGCGTTCCTGCTGCTCGCGCGTGCGGAAATGATCGAGCGTCACAGCAAGGCCATGCTCGACGTCGCGTTGCGCGAGCGAGATGCGCGAACGGAAATACGCCAGGCCTTCGGGCTTGATCCACGGGTAATGCCCGGGCCACGTCGAAAGCCGGTCTTTGTGGATCTGCGGCGCGAAAATCTCCGTGAGCGACGAGCACACGGCTTCCTGCCACGGCGCGCGGCGTGCGAAGTTCACATACGCGTCGACGGCGAAGCGCACGCCGGGCACCACATGTTCCAGCGACCACAATTCATCGCGCGACAACCCAACGGCATCGCCCAGTCGCGCCCACGTTTCGATCCCGCCTTCGTCCTCGCCATAGCCATCGTGATCGAGTATGCGCAGCACCCAGCGGCGGCGCGTTTCGCGATCAGGACAGTTCGACAGGACGGCGGCATCTTTCAGCGGAATGTTGATCTGGTAATAGAAGCGGTTCGCGACCCAGCCGCGAATCTGCTCACGCGTGCATCCGCCGCTGTTCATCTTCACGTTGAACGGGTGATGGATGTGATAAGCCTGTCCCTTCGCGCGCAACTGCGCTTCGAATTCTTCTCGGGTCCATGCCGGGCCGATGTCGCCTTTGAAACTCATCGATCGCGTCTCCGTATCAGTGGTCTGCTTTTGCGTTTGCATGTGCGCGGCTCATAGCTCGAACAACATCCCGTCGTGCGCGACTTCGATACCGTGCTGCGCGAGCGTGCGCCGCTCGGGGCCGTCGTCGATCAGGATCGGGTTCGTGTTGTTGATATGTATTAGCACCTTTCGCGCGTTGGGCCTATCGAGCGAATCCAGCACGTCGATCATGCCGCCGGGGCCCGTTTGCGCGAGATGGCCCATGTCGGCGGCCGTCTTTTTCGACAGGCCGAGTTCGATCATCTCGTCGCTGGTCCACAGCGTGCCGTCGACGAGCAGCAAGTCGGCACTGCGCATCGCATCGCGGATGTGCGGCTCGAGCACGCCGAGGCCGGGCGCATAGAACACGCGCTTGCCCGAACCGGGTACCGTGATCAGCAGGCCGATGTTGTCGCCCCGCTGCGGCGCCGCGCGATGCGGCGAGTAGGGCGGCGCCTTGCTCGACAGCGGCAGCGCCTCGATGCGCACGCCCGGCAAGGCGGCGATCTCCAACGGGCCCGCATCGAGCGCAATGGTGTGGCGTTCGACGCCGCAGTAGTGCGACAGGATCGATACGACGGGAAAACCCGTCGACAGGTCTTGCCAGACGGCATCCGTTGCATACAGCGGCAGCGGCGCGCTGTTTTCGCGCAGCATCAGCAGGCCGGTTACGTGATCGATCTGCGCGTCCATCAGCAACACGGCCGCGATGCCCGTGTCGCGCGCGTGGCGCGCGGGCTGCATTTCAGGGTTCGCGGCGATCTGCGCGAGGATATCGGGCGATGCGTTCACGAGCAGCCACGCAATGCCATCCACGCTCACCGCAATCGAAGACTGCGTGCGCCGCCGCGCCGTGATCGTGCCTTTGCGCACACCATCGCAATTGCGGCAGTTGCAGTTCCATTGCGGGAAGCCGCCGCCTGCCGACGAACCGAGCACCTTGACCTTCATCGTCCCCTTGCTCCTGAAAGAACGTGCAAAAACGCCTTTGAAACAGGCCTCGATTGATGAACGCCGCGCATCACGGCAGCATCCTGTGCAACAGCCCGTCGCGGTCGATCAACTGATGCTTGAGCGCGCCAGCGACATGCAACGCGATCAACGCAATGAAGATCCATGCGGCGATCTCATGAATGGTGAACCAGAAATGGCGTAACCCTTTGTCGTCCCAACCCCACTTCGGCAGCAGGAGTCCCCAGAAACGCGTGCCGTAGGTGTTGAACGACGAGCCGAGATAGCCCGTCACCGGCATCGCGATCATTGCTGCGTATAAAAGAACCTGCGTAGCGCTCGCGGCGGCGCGTTGCCACGCTCGCATCGGCGGCAACGGCGGCCTGCCGGATACCATGACAACTCCGATGCGCATCAGCACCAGCAGGAAAATCGTCAAGCCAAGCGACTTGTGAAAGTTGATCAGCACGGCCTTGAACGGCAGGCCGCGCGGCAGTCCGACCATATAGAGGCCGATGCCTAGCATCGCGATGATGCAGATCGCGATCAGCCAATGCAGCACGATCAGGGCGATCGGGAAGCGCTCGGGCCTCTCTCTGCCGCTGCGCGCGATATCGGTCGAGCGTGTCGCGTTCATGTCGGTTCCCTCGATCATTCGACGACCAGCAGTTCGCCGCGTCCATCGACTGCAAGATCGCCCGCGTAGCGTTGCGGCGGCGTGCGGGCGTCGAGTGCTGCAAACGGCGCGAGGCGTTGCCCAATGGCGCTGCTTACGGCAGACGCCGCATCGCATTCGGCCTTGAGCGCGCGCGCAAACAGCGACCAGAACACGTCGAAGCCCCGTCCCCCCGTCGTGAAAGTGGGCGGGATGCGTTCAGGCCGTTGCAACATCAACAGCGTGCCGCGTCGCATGCCGTAACCATAGTGTGCGCCGATGCGGCCCGCAATGCCGATCGTCCCGGCAACGATGCGCGAGGCTGCGTAATCGCCCGCGTCGCCGCCTATCAACAGCGTGCCGCGCCGCATCCGGTCGCCAAGACGCCCGCCCGCGTTGCCCGCGACGATCAGCGTGCCGCCCGTCATGCCTTCCATGCCTCCGGGCAGCGCACCGGCTGCGAAGTCGCCGCAATCGCCCGCGACGACGAGCGTTCCGCGGCGCATTTCGCAGCCTGCGAAATGGCCTGCGTCGCCGGCGATGTCGAGTGTGCCGCCCGTCATGCGCCAGCCTGCGTAATCGCCAGCGCTGCCCCTGATGCGCAGACTGCCTGCGTCGAGCCGCGCGCCGAGCCGGTCCAGCCAGCTTGCGTCGCCTTCGATCACGAGGCGCGCATCGTCGCCGCTCGAAGCGACGGCTACGTCAAACAGATCGCCGATGGCGCAAGCGTCGTTGCCCGCAGGCAGCATCCGCTGCGCAATCTCCGCGCCCGACAGCGCGGACAAGGCGGATGGCAACAGCGGCGAGCCATCCACACGAAAGCCCGGCGCGGTTTTCACGCGCAACGTGATCGTGCTCATGTCGCGCCGTCCGTGGGGTTGTTTTTTGGGCGCTGCACAATGCCCGCAGCCAGTTCGTGCAGCTTGAAATGGTAGGGCCCGAGCTTGCCGCCATAGTTCCCGGCGGAAATGCGCACCACGCCCTTGTCCGCTGCGGAGGCCGCCTCGATGCCTGCCGTCATCGCCGCGCCGACGTCCGCATCCGTCAGTCCGTCGATCACGATCTCCAGCACGCAGCCCGTTTGCGCATCGAGTTCGCTGCGCTGCGACAAGCCGGTGAGCGTCGGGCAGAACGCATCGTTGGTCGACGCGACGGCGCCTTTGTACTTCGAGCCGATCTTCGATCCCGACCGCACGACACCGCCCGGAAACGGCGTAATCACGTTCGCGAGTCGGTGCATCGCGGCGACGGCGGCTTCCGCGCCCGCGAGCGCGCTATCCAGATCGCGCGCAAGCAGCAGCAGGTTGCCGCCACCGACGGCCTTGACCGTCTGCACCGATTCCTCGCAGACGAATTCGCCGTCCATCACGGGCACGCGCCAGTAGCGCACGCCGCCGAGGACTTTCGATATCTGCCAGCCGTCGCCGAAGAAACGCAGCGACCCGCCAAGCGGCGCAACGTCGGATAACGGTGCGCGCGTCGCCGCGGGATCGATGCCGTTGTAGACGGCCGTGGTCGGGCAGGTCAGCACGCATTGGCCGACGCGCCGCGCGATCTGCTTCACCAGTTCCTTCGACGACACCGCGAAAATCAGCACCGAAATGCCGGGGCGGCCATCGGGCGTCGCGTCGGCGGCGATCTCATGCTCGATGCCCGCTTCGCAGCCGCAGTCGATCACCGAGGTGGCGAAACCCGTCAGCGAATCGGCGGCTGCGCGCGCCCAGCGCGGCGTATGCGCGGTGATGACGAGACGCGTCGCCTTCATCGGGAAGGCCTCAGCGAAGGTGTCGTCGATCAGGGTGTCGTTGATTTGCATCGCCCGTCCGCCTTCATGCTCACGCGAGGCACGCGACGGGCAGCAGCCTCCCGCCGCGACAGCATGCGCAGATTTCGTCGTCGCTGATCGCGGCGTGCGCGAAGTTCGTCGCCAGATTCGCTTCGCTGTACTGGCGCAAGGTCCTTTCGATGCTCCTGTCGTAGTCCGGCGATACGAAGTGAATACCGCCCGTCGGCGTCGACACAAGGTTGCCGTCGCGCGCGACCAGTTCGCCGTCCTTGAACACATAAGCGGGCGACGTGAACATCCGCTCGCGGTCCGCGTCGTCGCGATACACGGCGATGTCGGCGGCGGCGCCCGGCGCGAGATGGCCGCGATCCTTCAGGCCGAGCAGGCGCGCCGGGCCGGCGCGCGTGATGATCGCGATGTCGTACAGCGAGAACTCGCGCGTCAGTTCCGGCAGCGCGCTCGCGACCTTCGCTTCCGGATGCAGCCGGTCGATCTGCGCGTCGCGGAAAGGCTTGTCCATCAGCAGGCGAATCAGATGCGGATAGCTCGTGAACGGGCCGCCGTTCGGATGATCGGTCGTCATCGACACGCGCCACGGGTCGTTCACCAGCAGGAAGATTTCGAGGCCGATGATCCATTGCAGCGCATTCACATAGCTTTGCTCGCGATAGCGGAACGGCACGATGCCGCACCCAGCATCGCATTCGATATCGCCGACGATCCACTTGTGCGGCCGTGCGAGCGGCGCGTTCTTGAACTGCATCATCGTGTCGCCGGAAGCGGTCACGGTCTGCCCGAAAATGATCTGTCCAACGTCGATCGACACATTGGGCCGTGCGTTGACGGCATCGGCAATCGCACGCGCGCCCGACGAGAACTTGCGCGGGCCTTCCGTGCCGTAGCTATGAAACTGAATGTGCGTGAGATGAATGGGCAGGCCGTCGGCGGCGTCCATCGTTGCGATCGTCGAATCGATATTGCCCGGCACGCCCAGGTTGCTTGCGTGAACGTGCAGCGGATGCGGCACGCGCAGTTCCGTCAATGCGCGCGTCAGCGTGCGCAACACGTCGCGCGGCGTGATGCCGTAGTGCACGTGCGCTTCGTCGACATCGAGCGAACGCTGGTTGAACTTGAACGCCGAGATACCGCCCGGATTGACCACCTTCACGCCAAGCGCGCGGCTCGCGTGCATCGTCCAACCGACGTAATCGCGTACGCGCTCAAAGTCGTCTTTCGCAGCGAGCATCTGCAGCAGCAGTTCGTCGTTGCCGAGCATCACGTAGGCGCCGTGATCGATGATCGGCGTGTCGCCCATTTCCAGATGCGCGTGACGTGCGTTCGACGCGATCATCGCTGGCTCGAAGGCCGCCGTGTAGCCCATTTCCGCGTAACGGTAGCCCGTGGCGAGCGTGCCCGGCGCGCAGACGCCGCACGACGGCATGCGCAGATAACGGCCCCGTTCGTCCTGCACGGCTTCGTACGATGCATCGCGCGGCGCGTCGTCGCGATGATCTTCGGGCAACAGCAGCCGCGACAGGTTCGTCTTGCCGCCGCCGATGTGCGAGTGCAGATCGATGCCGCCCGCCATCACGATCATGCCTTGCGCGTCGTAGTCGCGATCGGCGGCGCCGTCGGCGGATGCATCGACGATGCGGCCATCGCGGATATAGATGTCGCGCTGCTCGCCGTCGACGCCGTTCGCGGGATCGTAGACGCGGCCGCCTCTGAGTCGCGCGATGCTCATGCAGGACTCCGTGTCTGCGCGGCGCGTGCCGCGAGCGCGTCGGCTAGATGCGTCGCGATGGTTGCAACGGTTGGCAGCGCAACGTGCCGCGCCGCATGCAGTGGCACGACGACGGACGTATCGACGCGAAACAGATGGCCATCGCTATCGATGCCGGGCGTCGCGACGGGAATGAAGATCGTCTTCGCGCTGCGTGTTTGTGTATCGAGCGCAGATCCAAGCGCAGGCGTGCCGAGCACGATCACAGGCGTGTTCGCGTCGAGCGTAGACGGCAGCGGATGCGGGTCGAAGCTCGCCGTCCACAGCAACACATCCGCTTCGCCCGCAGCGAGCAGACGGTCGGTGCGATAGCGATAAGGATCGTGGTCGAGCGGCGGCGTGCCCGGTAGCCGGCCGGGCTTCGACACGCGCGTCCGTAGCGGAAAGCCCGACAGCCACGTGATTGTCTGGTTGACGCTCAGCACGCCGTCCGCACCGCCAAGCGTCAGGACGCCTGCGCGGCTCGTTCGGTTGATCGCCTTGACGATACGGTGCAGCGCTTCGATCAGCAGCGCTGCATGCGGGTGAGGCAGCGCAGCCGGCTCGATCACGAACGCCGTGTAGCGCGCTTCGGCGATGCGCGCCATCAACGAAGCGAGCGCCGTCGTGATGCCCGCGCCGTCATCGAGCGATTCGGCTTTGCGGCCTTCGGCAAGTGCCGACCAGAGCGCGAGCACGTCGTGCGGCGAAGCGTTGGCGAGTATCGACGCATTACGCGTGTCGCTAGCCTGGCTGGCAGCGGGATCGATGTCGCAACAGACGAAACGGATATCGCGCTGCATCGATGTGCCGCTCGCAATGCGCTCGTAAAAGCGCGGATGCCGCGCAGCAGGTTCGCATGAGAAAACCACCAGCAGATCGGCGCGTGTGCGCACTTCGGACAAGGTCGTGAAGAACGCGCCGCGATCCTGCAGCGCAAGTGTCGAGGCGCTCAGTGCGTCGCCATGCAGCGAATCGAGGATCGCGCCGCAACCGGCAGCGAGCGCATAAAGAGCGCGCGCGCCGGCGATGTCCGTCGCGCAGCCACCGAAGAGCGGCCGGCGCGCCTGCGCGAGCACGGCGGCGGCTGCGTCGAGTGCGATATCGAGTGAGACCGGGGAGCCGTCGACTACCGGCGAGCAGACGTTGTCGCTGGCGTCGTAGCGGGTCAAGGCATCGGCGAGCCGCGCGCATTGCGTGTCGGGCGCGGCGAGCGTCTGAGCGCCGGAGAGATGCGCCTCGATGTCGTCGCACAGCAACGGGCAGAAGGGGCAGGTCCAGTCGTGAGTTGTCGAAACGGATGGCAATGGCCCATCGGCGGCCGATGTCGCGTTGACATGCGTGACGGGGGACGTGGACTCGTGCATAAGACCCCGACCAGCAAGGTCCGTGCCGATTTCGTTGTTGCCGCGTGGCGGCCTTGCGCCAGCACGGTCGCCGGCATTTCGATGTGAGCGCGCAGGGAAACGACCCGCTGCGTCGAACGTGAACACCTCATGAGCGGCCCAATACGTCCCGCCCCGCGACAGGCCACGCGCAGCACAGTATGTGCTTCGCGCTGCAACAGTGTGTCACTTGAGGACAGTGCGCGGCCCACTGCGCATGCGAGCCGCGCCGTTGCTGCAACGCGGATTGCGTGGCATGGATATTGTTTCGCGGATCACGCTGCAGCGTCTGAGCGCGTTGCGTCTGCGGTGCGAAGCCTGCCGTCATGAAGCGCCGATGCGATCAGCCATGCATGTGCGCCGCTGCGTGCCGCTGCATCGAGATCGTCGCGATGGCGGATGCCGCCTGCGCCGATGATCGAACGCTGGCCCGCCTGCGCGTGGATCAGGTTGAACGTATCGAGGTCGGGGCCGGCGTCGGCGCCGACCTGATCGAGCGTCATCACGATCACGCGCGACGGCCACGACGCGGCAGAACGCAGTGCCTGCGCGAGTTCGGGGCCGCGATCAGCTGACGGCCGCGATGATCGAGCGACAGGATGGGCGCGTAGCCCGCCGCTTCGGCTTCGCGCAGCGCGTCGAGCGAGCGCAACGATTCGGAGCCGAACACGGGCACGATGCGCGTTTGCGCGGAGCCGGTTGCAGCGACGATGCGCGAGAGATGGGCAAGCATCGACGGGAAGTCGGCGAAGCCCGCGTCGAGCCAAATTTCGAACGGGCCGCTGTGTGGCCCGATATGCGCATGCGGATGCGCGAGGCTCGCGGCGAGCGCGGCCAGCGTCGACGGGTCGGCTTCGCGCGACATGATCGCGCCGAGGTCCGCCACGTACAGCGCGGGCGCGGCTGTCGCGGCAACGAGCGCGCGGGCGACGGGCAACGGTTCGCTCGTTGCGCACAGCGATGACTGAATGGGCCGATAGTTCGCGCGGTCGCCGCGTATCGCGCGCACTGCGTGGCCGTCGAGCAGATCGAGAACCGGGATTACCTGCATGCGGAGACGTTCCTTGATGAAGCTCTGGGTTTATGAGTATCTCACTGGCGGCGGCATCGACGCGCAACTCGCGGGCAGCAGCAGCCTCGCGGATCTGAGCGCGTTGGTCGTCGAAGGGCGCGTGATGCGCGATGCGATTGTCGGCGATCTGCGGCAGCTCGACGGCGTGCAGGTCAGCTTTGCGAGTTCGCGCTTCGAGCATGTCGCCGAAGACGTTGCGCATTGCCGCGCGAAGCCGGGCGAATCGATGCTGGAGTTCGTTTCACGGGCCGCTCGCGAGCACGACTACGCGTGGATCGTCGCGCCCGAATGCGATGGCCTGATGCTCGATCTCGCCGACGCCGTCGGTCCCGCGCGCTGGATCGGCTGCACGAAGGAAGCGATCGCGCTCGCGTCGAGCAAGCGTGCGACGGCGGCGCGGCTCGCGTCGCACGGTATTGCGGTGACGCCTGCGCTCGAACCCGCGCAGGTCGATCCGCGCACTCAGCACCGCTGGGTCGTCAAGCCCGACGACGGCGCGGGCGGACTCGATACGTTCGTGTTCGACGACGCCGACGCGGCACGCGCCGAATATGCGGCGCGGTGCGCGGCGGACCGTGAAACGGTGTTGCAGGCGTGGGTGGACGGCGACGCGCTGAGTTTGTCGCTGATCTGCGATCAAGCGGGCGCGACGCTCGTCAGCATCAACCGGCAGAGGATCGACGTGGCGGCGCCCGTGGCGGGCCATGCGGGGCAGGTGGTCGGCTTCGACGGCGTGGATATCGACCGCATCGATCGCGACAGCGCGCAAGGCCGCACGCTCGACGCGCTCGCGCAGCAGGTCGCGGCGTCGCTGCCCGGCTTGCGTGGGTTTGCTGGTATCGATGTCGTGTGGCATCCGGTGCGCGGCCCGGTCGTGATCGAGGTGAACCCGCGCGCGACCGTCGCGTATGCCGGCTTGTCTGCGCGGCTCGGACGCAATCTCGCTGCCGACGTGCTCGCGGCACACGGCCTGCGGGTTGCGCCGCGCTTACGTGATTCGGCGTCCGGCAGCGCAACGGGCGCGAAGTTTTCCGCATGCGGAGCGGGATCATGAGCGCGTCCGCGTCTGAGATTGCCGGGCCTGCGGTGTTCGGCTGGGACGTCGGCGGCGCGCATGTGAAGGTGTCGCGCGTCGATGCGGACGGTGTCGTCACCGATATCGCGCAATGGGCGTGTCCGCTATGGCAAGGGCTCGACCATCTGCATCACGCGATCGATTCGGCGGCTGAACGTTGGCCCGATCTCACCCACGCGAGCGCACGTCACGCGGTGACGATGACGGGAGAAATGGTCGATCTGTTCGCCGACCGCGAGCATGGCGTGCGCGCGCTTGTCGATGCGCTGGCTACGTGGCTCGGCGCCGATACAGCGTTTTTCGCAGGCGCTTCCGGCTGGCTGGATGCCGCGCAGAGCATCGCGCAATGGCGGGCCGTCGCGTCGGCGAACTGGCTGGCGACGGCGCAACATGTCGCGACCCGCATGCACGATTGCGTGCTGATCGATATCGGCAGCACGACGACGGACATCGTGCCCGTTGCCGACGCGCGTGTCGCGGCGCGCGGCGTCAGCGACGCGACGCGCCTCGTGACGGGCGAACTGGCGTATCACGGCGTCGTCCGCACGCCGTTGTGCGGCATCGTGCATCGGATCGCGTTTCGTGGCGAGACGGCAGGCGTGATGAACGAATGGTTCGCGACGAGTGCCGACATTTACCGGCTGACGGACGAGCTGTGGCCGCCGCACGACCAGCATCCGAGCGCCGACAATGGACCGAAGACGATCCCGGCAAGCTGCGCGCGGCTCGCGAGAACGATCGGCCGCGATGCGGGCGACGCAACTGAGGACGAATGGCGCGAGTTCGCGCACACATGGCGCGACGCGCAATTGCGCGCGATCAGCGCGAGCTTCGAGCAGGTGTGCGCGGCGCATCCTTCGCTGGCGCGTGCGCCCGTCGTCGGCGCGGGATGCGGGCGCTTTTTGGCGGCGGCGCTGGCGAAGGCCCACGCGCGCGATTACGTGGATTTCGTCGCGTTCACGCAGATAGCGGGCAACGCGCCAGCGGACGCCGCCGAATGGATCGCGACATGCGCGCCGAGCGTCGCCGTTGCATGGCTGATGACGGCGAGGAGGCGGCAACAGCACGCCGCGTGAAGCGGCCTGCAACGGGTCTGCGACGCGCCGGGCGCAGCACCATTGATGCGCGCGCGGCTTGGGCAGCACAGACTCGCGATGGCGCGGCGAGCGCAGGGCGGACGCGGACGGGCGGCCCCTTGCGGCTGTCGGGTACGCCGCCGTGAGATCGAACGAGAGCGAGGTAACGGACATGTGGGTGGTGAAGATCGGGGGCAGCCTGAGTCACGACCCGTCGCTGCGGGACTGGCTCACGCAGTTGTGGGAGGTTGGCGGCGGACGCGTGGTGATCGTGCCGGGCGGCGGGGATTTTGCGGACAGCGTGCGCGTGTATCAGCAGGAATGGCAATTCGACGATCTTGCCGCCCACAACATGTGCCTGCTCGCGATGACGCAGTACGCGCTGATGATGCAGGCCGTGCTGCCAGACCTGGTGCTTGCGACCAACGAGGAACTGATCCGTCGCGCGCTGCGCAAGGGCAAGGTTGCCGTGTGGATGCCCGTGAGCCTGATGCGCGTCACGCCCAACTCGATGACCAACTGGGACACGACCTCCGACAGTCTCGCCGCGTGGCTGTCGACGTCGCTGAACGCCGAGCGTCTGATGGTGGTGAAGTCGTGCCCGGTCGGCGCGAACGTGCCGCTCGGGACGCTCGCGTCGAACGGCGTGATCGACGCGAGCTTCGTCCACTATGTGAAAGAGGCGAATTATGAAGTCGAGCTGTTCAGCAAGACGGACGTCGCGCTGGTACGCGAGCGGCTGTTGAACGCATCGGCCGTGTGAGCGCGCGATGGCGCACTTTTTACACGGCAGCCGTGGACGCGACGGGAGCCGCGTGATGCAGCGCGTCGGCCCATTGCGCGACGCGTCGCGGATCGAGGCGCGAGGTGCGGCCGTTCTCGCATAGCGCGGTGCGAAAGCCGGCGACATCGGGCGCGAGCGCGCGGATCGCGTCGAGTTGCGTCCAGCCGAGCGATCCGGCGATGCACGCCATTGCGCCCGACGCGCGAATCGTCGCGATGTAGCGGGCGAGCGTTGCGCGGTCGATGCAATCGAGCAGCGTGCGGCCCGTCTTGCCTGCCGTATCGAACACGATGCCTGCGAAGCCGAGAGAGATGGCATGCTCGACGAGTTCTGCATCGACACCGTCGTCGCACAGCAGCACGGGCAACACGTTGGCGTGCAAGCCAGCAATGCGCGTGAGGCAGTCGCGCGCGTGCGGTCCCGGCACGACGCCGACTTTGACGAAATCCACGCCCGTCTCGCCGACTTCATCGACGCGTGCTGCGATGGCGTCGAGCGCATCGGGCGGCAGGTCGCCGATTGTCGCGCTGATGGGTTTCACCGGATAGCGCGAGCGCAGTGTGCGCGCGATGCGCCAGATGTTATCGATCGACACGCCGCCGAGCGCGCCTTCGAGGGGTTCCTTCAGATCGATGAGGTCGGCGCCGGCGCCGGCTGCGTCGAACGCTTCTTCCGCTGAGCGGACGCTTGCGAGCAATGCGGTCATCGAGGTCTCCGTCAGGACGAGTGCGGTGCGGTTTTTTTGTCGGCTGCGTCGCCGGTTGTGCGGAAGCGTTCTACTGCTGCTGTGATCCATTGCCATGCGGTGAGTTCGTCCGGGCCGGCCGTTTTGTCGATGGCGATTTGAAGGTAGGCCATTTCGCGGTCGATCTTGTCGGCGGGCAGCATGAAAAGCCGGCTCACGAGGATTGCGCCTTCTATTACCGCAGCCTGGGCGCGGTTGAAGCCTGTGAATGGGGCGTGGTTTTCTGTGTGCACGCAGCGCATGTGCAGGACTGGACGCTGTGGGTCGTCTTCTGTGATGTGGTCGAGGGTTAGCTCGGTGTGGGCTAGTGATTCTTTTAGCCTGAGGCTGGGGACTTTGGTCGCCGGGCTTGTCGGCCAGTCGCGTTGGGTGCCGGTTACACAACCGGCGAAGATGCGGACATCGGTTGTGAAGTTGATTACCGCTGCGCGGGTGGCTAGCACGTTGTCCAGGGTTTTCGATGGCCTGAAAGGGGCCAGGATCGTCAGGCCGTTTTCGTCGTGACGAATGCCCATCGGGGCGGTGTGGGCGACACCGTCGCTCGTGCATGTTGTGATGATGGTTTCGTGGATCATCATTTGGGTTTTTGCCTTTGGCGGCAGGCAGTTTTGTGGTTTGTTTGTTGTTGCGGTGGTGTTCGTGTTCCGGTCTGGTTCTTTTGGCTTTGCGCTGGCATCCGGTTTGGTTTTTTGGGCCTTTGCGGTGGCATCCGCGATTTGTTAGCTTGCTTCAAGCGTCGCCCCTGTGCGGGCGGCACCTACTTTTCTTTGCCGCCGCAAAGAAAAGTAGGCAAAAGAAAGCGGCTAACACCGCCAATTCTAGTTCCTGCCTGAGGGCCCCAACCGGTCCCACACTTCAAACGGCAATCACGTGACCCATGTTCGTTGCCAACGCTCAGAATTGACGCCTCACCCGCTTCACGCACCCGCGTCGCAGCAGGCCGTGCCAGGCATTCCTCCGCCGCCCAGGTGGCAAACTGTGTGTAGGCTTTCGCGCCATAGGCGCATCACTCCGGACTGAGAAGCAAGTTTGGTGTTTCTGGTAAGGGCGGTAACCTGTGCGGTATGACAACCTACACACAGTTTGCCACCTGGGCGGCACAAACCATTCGCTGCCGCCAGCTCGTGTGCGGGTATCTGAAGTGGGTGAGGCTTCTGTTCGAAGCGTTGGCGACGAACGCGAACAGAAATGTTGCCGGTTGAAGCGTAGGACCGGTTGGGGGCCCTCAGGCAAATACAAGAACTGGCGGTGTGAGCCGCTTTCTTTTGCCTACTTTTCTTTGCGGCGGCAAAGAAAAGTAGGTGCCGCCCCGCACAGGGGCGACGCTTGAACGGCAAACACGTAACGCGGATGCCAGCGCAAAGCCAAACACACCGCCCAGCGACACTTACGCCGCGAAAGCAAAAAAAACAAAACCGCTTGCGGCATCGCACAAAAAACAAACGGGGCCGGCCCGGCAACAAACGCCAAAACCGGCCCCGCACGGGCTATCACCTTGTGGCGATATACATCGTAATTTCAAACCCGAAACGCATGTCGGTATATCCAGGGGTAGTCCACTGCATGTTCGTCCTCCTTTAGCAAATGAAGAAAACAAAACGGCGGTCCCATTGCGAAAAAAGCACCCACGTGCACGCACGCAAAAGCCCAATCGCCTCGGCCCATGTTGCTGATGCAACTGTCGTACCAGTTACAGCCCTACGGGGAAGGGCGCGCCGTTTACGCGCCTTACTGTAGCGGAACCGCAGCAAAGTGTTCCACGAGCCGATAACCCATTGTGGACGCATTTTGCATCGCGTGCACGCGTGTTAACGGATCGCTTAAGCCTGCTGAAAAAAATCGTGAATTCACTTCATCCGGCTCGCCGCCTACATTGACCTGCAAGGCCGGCGACTTTCGATGCACGCCAGCTCCCCACCCCCAGGCGTGCGCAGCACCAGAGGCGCGCCGCGATCCATATCGAGGCAGCGCGATGAACGATTTCAGCAAGGAAGCCGTGAAGCCCGCAGGCAGCGAAAGCACAACACAACGCTCGCGCTATTCGGCGGGTGTCCTCAAATATCGCGAGATGGGCTACTGGCAGCCGGACTACACGCCAAAAGACACCGACATCATCGCGCTGTTCCGCATCACGCCGCAGCCGGGCGTCGAGCCCGAAGAAGCCGCCGCCGCCGTGGCGGGTGAATCGTCGACGGCTACCTGGACCGTGGTCTGGACCGACCGCCTGACCGCGTGCGACATGTACCGCGCAAAAGCGTTTCGCGTCGATCGCGTCCCCAACGCCAGCGAGAGTGAACCGCAGTACTTCGCGTTCATCGCCTATGACCTCGATCTGTTCGAGGAAGGATCGGTCGCGAACCTGACGGCTTCGATCATCGGCAATGTGTTCGGCTTCAAGCCCCTGAAAGCGCTGCGGCTCGAAGACATGCGCATCCCCGTCGCGTATCTGAAGACCTTTCAGGGCCCGCCGACGGGCATCGTCGTCGAACGCGAGCGGCTCGACAAATACGGCCGTCCGCTGCTCGGCGCGACCGTCAAGCCGAAGCTCGGGCTGTCGGGCAAGAACTACGGGCGCGTCGTCTACGAAGGCCTCAAGGGCGGCCTCGATTTTCTGAAGGATGACGAAAACATCAACTCGCAGCCCTTCATGCACTGGCGCGACCGCTATCTGTTCGCGATGGAAGCGGTAGCCCGCGCGCAAGCCGAGACGGGTGAACTGAAGGGCCATTATCTGAACGTGACGGCGGGCACGATGGAGGACATGTACGAGCGCGCCGAATTCGCGAAGGAACTCGGCTCGTGCATCGTCATGATCGATCTGGTGATTGGCTGGACGGCCATTACGTCGATGGGACGCTGGGCGCGCAAGAACGACATGATCCTGCATCTGCATCGCGCAGGGCATGGCACGTACACGCGGCAGCGCAATCACGGCATTTCGTTTCGTGTGATCGCGAAGTGGCTGCGCATGGCGGGCGTCGATCACGCGCACGCGGGCACGGCCGTTGGCAAGCTGGATGGCGATCCGCTGTCGGTGCAGGGCTATTACAACGTGTTGCGCGAGTCGCACAACCCCGTCGATCTCACGCGCGGCCTCTATTTCGACCAGCCGTGGGCGGGCTTGCGCAAAGTGATGCCCGTCGCGTCGGGCGGCATTCACGCAGGGCAGATGCATCAGTTGCTCGATCTGTTCGGCGACGACGCGATCCTGCAGTTCGGCGGCGGCACGATCGGCCATCCGTCCGGTATTCAGGCGGGCGCGACGGCGAATCGCGTCGCGCTCGAAACGATGGTCAAGTCGCGCAATGAAGGCCGCGACATCGCCAACGAAGGCCCCGATCTGCTCGAAGCGGCCGCGCGTCATTGCACGCCGCTCAAGCAGGCGCTCGATACATGGGGCGATATCACGTTCAACTACACGCCGACCGATACACCCGATTTTGCCGTCACGCCGAGCGTGGCCTGAGCCAAAGAACGCCGTACCCGCCGAATCCGAACAAGGAGCCAGCCATGCGTATCACCCAGGGAACGTTTTCTTTCCTGCCCGACCTGATCGACGACGAAATCCGCCTGCAGATCCAGTACGCGCTGAGCCAGGGCTGGTCGTGCTCGGTCGAATTCACCGATGACCCGCATCCGCGCAACACGTACTGGGAAATGTGGGGCCTGCCGATGTTCGATCTGCGCGACGCGGTGGGCGTGATGATGGAAGTGACGAGGTGCCGCGAAGCGTATCCGCAGCACTACATCAAGGTGAATGCGTTCGATTCGGTGCGCGGCTTCGAGACGATGCGGCTGTCGTTCATCGTCAACCGGCCGGATGTGGAACCGGCGTTCGTGCTGGGACGCCAGGACGACCGCTCGCGTGTGCAGCGCTATTCGCTCACGACGGTGCGCGCCGCGCCACGCTAGCGGCGACACGCCGGTAGAGCGAACCAGAACACGAACAGGGAGACATCGTCATGAACGCCGTCGTAACGGAGCCACTGGCGCAAGAGGAAGCGCAAGCGCCGCGAGTCGACTTGCTCGCGCTTTTTCGCGAGTCGGGCATCGCCGATGTGCTCGACGAACTCGACCGCGATCTGGTCGGCCTCGCGCCCGTGAAGACGCGCATCCGCGAAATCGCCGCGCAACTGCTCGTGGGCCGCGCGCGTGAAGCGCTCGGCATCGAAAGCGGCGCGCCAACGCTGCACATGTGCTTCAGCGGCAATCCCGGCACGGGCAAGACGACCGTCGCGCTGCGCATGGCGGACGTGCTGTTCCGGCTCGGTTATATCCGCCGCAATCATCTGGTTTCGGTGACGCGCGACGATCTGGTCGGCCAGTACATCGGCCACACCGCGCCGAAAACGCGCGAAGTCCTCAAGCGCGCGATGGGCGGCGTGCTGTTCATCGACGAAGCGTATTACCTGTATCGCCCGGAAAACGAGCGCGATTACGGGCAGGAGTCGATCGAAATCCTGCTCCAGACGATGGAGAACCAGCGCGACGATCTCGTCGTGATTCTGGCCGGCTACGCCGCGCGGATGGACACCTTCTTTCGCAGCAATCCGGGCTTTCGCTCGCGGATTGCGCACCATCTGTCGTTTCCCGACTATGCACCCGACGAACTGCTGTTGATCGCCGAACGCATGCTCGACACGATGCATTACCGGTTCGACGCCGACGCGCGCCGCGCTTTCGAGGACTACCTCGCGCGGCGCGTGCGTCAGCCGAACTTCGCGAACGCGCGCTCGGTGCGCAACGCGCTCGACCGCGCGCGCCTGCGCCAGGCCAATCGCCTGTTCGCACACGCGCTGGGCGGCGGCGCGAGCGCCGATCCCGCCGCGTTGACGCTGGTGAGCGCCGCCGATATCCGCGCGAGCAGCGTGTTCTCCGAATCAGGCGGCGCCGAGACGGAACCCGGCGCCGCGCCAGAATTCCCCACTTCGTAGGAGAGCATCATGCGTCACGCAAACATCACGCTCACGAGGTTCCTGGCCGGCGACGCTGACCATCTGATGTCGACGCGGCCGCCCACCGCGTTGCAGGTCGTGCTGCATGACGTCGCGGCGTCGGTGAAGACCATCGGCGCGGCGCTTGCGCGCGGCACGCTGGGCGACAGCGCGCAGGCGGATTCGGTGGCGGGCGGCGCGGTGCTCGCGTATTCCACGCGACGCCGCAAGCTGGCCGAAGCGGCGGGGCGTAACGGTCGCGCGGATCATATGGACAATGCGGCCACGCCCGAGTACCAGCTTGCATTCGATCCGCTGAACTGCCCGTGGAATGCGGACGTCAATGGCACGGCGGGATCGATCTTTTCGGTGATGCGCGTGCAGTCGCAAGGCAGCGATGTGAACGGCGGTGACGCGCGAGCCGAAGCCTACGGGGAATTGGACTGCGAATCCTATGGCGAGGCGTACGGTGCACCGTTCCTTCAACCTGGCCGCGAACAGGCGGCAGCGGGCTACACGATCTACGGCCCGGCGACGATGCTCGTCATCACGCTCGGCGAGGGCACGCACGGCTTCACGCTCGATGGGCAGACGGACGAGTTCATGCTCACGCATCCGTCGATCCGCATTCCCGAGGAGACGGGCGAGATTGCCGTCGACGCATCCAACGAGCGCTTCTGGGAGCCGCCCGTGCGCCGCTACGTGCACGAGTGCCGCGAAGGCCGCGCGGGCTGCCGCGAGCGCGATTTCAGCCTGCGCTGGAGCGACGCGCTGGTGCCCGAAGTGCATCGCATCCTGATGCGCGGCGGGCTGTTCCTGATGCCGCGCGACTACCGGACGCGCTCGGCGATGCGCGGCCGCCTGTCCGCCGTCTACGATGCGAGCCCGCTCGGCTTTCTGGTCGAGCAGGCGGGCGGCATGGCGACGACGGGCCGCGAGCGCGTGCTCGACGGCGCGCCGCGCACGTTCCATGAGCGCATGCCGCTGATACTCGGCTCATCGAATGAAGTGGCGCGGATTGGCCGGTATCACCGCGAGCACGATCTTGGCATCGACATGCCTTTCACGTCGCCGCTTTTTCGTGAGCGCTCGCTGTTCCTTCCGGAAACCTCGGTCTGACAATTGATCTGCAACAAGGAGACAGCGCATGTCAGTCAGACATCCGATCGTTGCCGTAACGGGGTCGAGCGGCGCGGGCACGACCACCGTCATGAGGAGCTTCACGCACATTTTTCGCAGGGAGAAGATTAATGCGCAGATTGTCGAAGGCGATGCGTTCCATCGGTACGACCGGCTCGGCATGCGCGAAGCGCTGCGGCAGAGCGAGCGGGACGGCGTGCGCAACTTCAGCCACTTCGGGCCCGATGCGAATCTGCTCGAAGAACTGGAGCAGCTGTTCGCGAGCTACGGGAACTCAGGCGGCGGGAAGTTCCGGCGCTACGTGCATGATGAAGCGGACGCCGTGGTGTACAAGCAGGACCCGGGGACGTTCACGCCATGGGAGGATATTTCGCCGGGCACGGACATGATGTTTTACGAAGGGCTTCATGGTGCGGCCGTGACCAGCAAGGTCGACATCGCACAGCATGCGGATCTGCTCGTCGGCGTTGTGCCGATCATAAATCTGGAGTGGATCCAAAAGCTGCATCGTGACCAGACGCTGCGCGGTTATTCGCATGAGGCTGTCGTTGATACGATTTTGCGGCGGATGCCGGATTATGTGAATTACATCTGTCCGCAGTTTTCGCGTACGCATGTCAATTTTCAACGTGTTCCCACTGTTGATACTTCTAATCCTTTTACTGCTCGGGAGATTCCGCAGCCTGATGAGAGTTTTGTAGTGATTCGGTTTTCTAAGCCTAAAGGTATCGACTTTCCTTATCTGCTTACGATGTTGCATGACTCTTTTATGTCTCGGCCTAATGTTATTGTTGTGCCTGGCGGCAAGATGGGGCTTGCTATGCAGTTGATTTTTACGCCTATGATTTTGCAGTTACGGGATAGGAAGTCACGTGCGTGACCTGGCTTTGGGTTTGGTTTTTTTGCCTCTGCGCTGGCATCCGCGTTATGCCTTCGTGATTCAGGCGTCGCCCCTGTGCGGGGCGGCACCTACTTTTCTTTGCCGCCGCAAAGAAAAGTAGGCAAAAGAAAGCGGCTAACACCGCCAGCCTGTGTTCCTATCCACGGGCCCCCAACGTCCCCACGCTTCACATGACAGTGCCCTGGTCGGTGCTCGTTGCCCACACTTCGAATGAACGCCTCACCCGCTTCGAATACCCGTATTCGGGCTAGCGGCAGCGAATGGTATGTGCCGCCCAGGTGGCAAACTGTGTGTAGGTTGTCGCGTCGTACAGGGTAGCGCTCTTATAGGGTGGAACGCATGCGCTATCGGTCCGAAGTAAGGCGGGTGCAGTACTACGGCCTACACACAGTTTGCCACCTGGGCGGCCGTGGAATATCCGGCACGGCGTGCGGCGACGCGGGCGCGCGAAGCGGGTGAGGCGCACCGCAAGAGCGCTGGCAACAAACATGAGTCACGTGGCTGCCGTGTGAAGCGTAAGACCCTTTGAGGGCCCTCAGGCAAGCGCAAGAATTAGCGGTGTTAGCCGCTTTCTTTTGCCTACTTTTCTTTGCGGCGGCAAAGAAAAGTAGGTGCCGCCCCGCACAGGGGCGACGCTTGAAGCACGAAGGCATAACGCGGATGCCAGCGCAACGGCAAAACAACCAAACCGCTTGCGCAGCAAACCCCGTCTCGCCGATGCCAGCGCAAAGTCTGACAAACCAAAACCAAAACCAACACCAAAACCGTTATTTCGAACGTTTCACCTTCGTCGTGCCAGGGGCACACCAGACCTCCAGGTCTTCAGCACTACGCTCGACCTGACACCCCCAATCCAGAACCTGATCCTGATCAAACCTTTTCCCGAGCCGCCAGGCGATCTCAGCCCGTGCCGTCTGCACGCCCATATAAAACGCGTGCCCGCCATCATTCTCAAGCTTCAGGTGCGGATACAAATCAAACGGATCTCCTTCAACAACATGCACATCACGGTTATAAACATGAATCCCATCCGTGCTGACCTGAACACGAAAATTCGGATCTCGCACCTGTGCGGCAAACGCAGCAATCTCATCAGCGTCATAAGGAAAAGGCCGCTTGGCATGCAACGCAGACAGATCAGAATTGATACCTTTAGGCAGCACCTGCGCCTCATAAGCCGCATACATAACACGCCGGGCGACATCAGCCTCACGCACAGCACGCCTCGCATGCAGGCTAACGGAAGTGGTCAACACGGCAGAAACGCGTAATTCAGCAGCAATACCAAGCAGCACTGCATTAATGCCACTAGTATCAGCTTCAGTCAGCTCAGTGAGATTCCCAACACCAAGCATGATGGCAACATCGGGATACCGCTCCCGCAACGCGACATACCGCGCAATGGAAGCAGCAAAGCCAAACGGAATCGGATCAAGAATAGGATCAGCCAGAAACGGCCTACCACGCGCAACGAGCACATCAATCGCCTGATGCAAAGAAGCCATATCGTGCGGCTCGCGCGCAACGACGATGGGCGTCGACGGTACTTCATCAGCGACCCACAACGTGTCCACGTTGAGACTCATCAGATAATCGGCCCCCGCGCGCCCGCCGCGCAGAAGTTCGTCCGTCACCATCGAATCGACGCTCACACGATACCCGCCATCCTTCAGCATACGCACAGCATCTTCGAGATGCGGAAACGGCGTATCAGGCAGACAGCCCACATCAATCACATCCGCGCCTTGTTCCGCATAGTGCTTAGCCCGCGCAGCGATACCCTCGAGATCGAGCCGCGGCGCATCGACGATCTCCGCAAAAATCTCCGTCGAGTAACGCGACAAATCGAACTTCCGCGCGGCCTGCCCGAAATGCAGCGGCAAGTCCTTAGCTTCCTCTGGCCCACGCTCGACGGGTAAGCCAAAGTGCTCACTCAACGCAGCAAGATCACCACGACACCGCCCCGGCACGATCATCCGGTCCGCGCGCAGCGGCAACGTCACCCGCCGCCGGATCATATCGGCCGTCATCAGCGCGGCAACCTGCAAGCCGATCTCGCGCACCTCCCACGTGAACGGCGCGTTCGTCATGCCCTCCAGCACCTGCACGACGCTTTTCTCGGCGAGCTTGCCGGTCAGGAAGACGATGTGTTCCATGCGAGCCCGAGGTTCGAAAGCCGTTCGCTCAATGCCGCGCGCAATTCGTCGAGCGAGCGCGCGACGGTCGTGTATTCGATGCGCGCAAGCCGCTCGACATTCTCCAGCTCGATCGCGCGCGGTCGCACTTCGACCCACTCGTGCGGGCTCTGCGTGATGACGCTCGGCTCGGTGTCGCACGCGAAAACGATGCCGGGCACGCATTGCTTGCCCGCCTGCGCATACAGGTTGGTCGGCAGTGTGTCGGAGATGCCGAACGCGCATTTGGCAACTGTGTTGCTGGTCGCAGGCGCAATCACGACGGTGTGATAGAGGCCTTCGTACAGCATGCCGACGGGCACGCTGCTCGCGCTGTTGTCGCGCATCACGCGAAAATGCTCGCGCAGTTTAGGCACGGGCCAGCCGTAAAGCGGCAATACTTCTTCGCCGGCGGCGGACAGAAACAGATCGGCGCCCGGCAGCGCGAGCGCGATGTCGATCGATTCTTCCAGCATGTGTCCCGAACCCGTGATGCACCACGCGAAGCGCGCGTCGGGGCGAAAAACGCCAGGGCGGCGGGCGGGCGACGGTGCACTCATGCGTAGTTCATGTACGGATCATGTGTGAGTCACTTGCCGCACGCGTCGTCGACGGATGCCTGTGAGGCGTCGTGCGACAGCCGGATGTGCAGTCTGTGCATCTTCCGGTACAAGGTGTTGCGGCTGATGCCAAGCGTCTTCGCAACGTTGCTCACGTTCCAGCGGTGTTCGTCGAGCATCGCGAGCACCGTTTCGCGCTCCTTGACCTGGATCGCGTTGAGCGCCGACAAATCGGCCTCGTCGTCGAACGGCGCTGCTGCTGCGTTCGCCTGCTGCGTCAGCGGTCCCGCCGCCGAACCGCGTGCAGGCGCGCCGCCCGCGCCACGCATCTCATCGACGATTTCCGCCGGCAGATGCGCGCAGCGTATCTCCGGTCCGTCGCACAGTGCGATCGCCATCTGCAGCACGTGCCGCAACTGGCGAATGTTGCCCGGCCACGCGTAATTCGCGAGCGCCTGCCGCGCTTCGGCGCTGAGTTCGGGCGGATCTTCGGCTTCGCTTTCGAGTATGTGCTGCACGAGCGGCAGCAGATCGGCGCGCTCGCATAGCGGCGGCAGATTGATTTCGATGCCGTTGAGCCGGTAGTACAGGTCTTCGCGGAACAGTCCGCGCTGCACGAGATCGAGCAGATTGCGGTGGCTCGCGCTGATCAGCTGGAAATCGACCTTGATCGTGGTTTCGGCGCCAAGCGGCGTCACCTCGCGTTCTTCGATCACGCGCAGCAGCCGCGCCTGCAAGGCCATCGGCATGTCACCGATTTCATCGAGGAACAGCGTGCCGTTGTTCGCCTGCACGATCTTGCCGCGCCGTCCTTCGCGCTGCGCGCCCGTGAATGCGCCCGCGCGATAGCCGAACAACTCGCTTTCGATCAGCGTCTCGGGCAGTGACGCGCAGTTCACCGCGACGAACGCGCCCGACGCGTTCGGACTGATGCTGTGCAGCGCGTTGGCAAATACTTCCTTGCCCGTGCCCGTCTGGCCTCTGAGGATGATCGGGATTTTCCGCTGGATCACGCGCGCGGCCAGCTGGCTCTGCGCGGCCATGCGCGGATCGCCGAATTCCAGATGCGAGAGCTTGTCGAGCCCGGCCGCTGCTGGCTTTGCGTCGCGCGTTTCGCGCGGGCTTTTGGCGCGCGAAACGCGGTTGATCGAGACGTCGCTCCACTGTCCGCGCGCGCTCGTCGCCACCTGGTTCGCGTTGCCGAACGAGGTCGCGTCGCGTGGCGTCTGCGCGATCACGAAGAAGCGGTTGCTGGCGTGCGCGCTGTAGACGGTGATCGGATGGAACGAGCCGCGAATGCTGCGCGCGATCATGTCTTCGAGCGTCGTGCTGAACGCTTCTTCGATGCGCTTTCCGCACAACTGGTCGGGCGAGCGCAGATCGAGCTGGAACAGCGCGCTGCGATTGGCGGCGAGCACGATGCCGTCGTCGTCGACCGCGAGCTTGCCGGCGTGCAGCGTGCCGACGAATTCAGGGCGGCTATGGAAGTGGACCGTATTGGCGCGGCGGTAGCGCGAGTCGATCAGCCGGTTCTCGATCATCTGCCGCGACATGCCGACGAGCACGAGCGAATGCTGCTGCAGCATCCGCGAGCGGCTCGTCACGTCGAGCACGCCGACAATCGCGCCGCGTTCGTCGAAGATGGGCGCGGCCGAGCAGGTGAGGGACGTATAGCGCGGATAGAAATGCTCATGCTGATAGATCGCGAGACATTCGCGCTCCGTCAGGCACGTGCCCATGCCGTTCGTGCCCGCTTCGCGCTCGCTCCACACGGCGCCGGGACGCAGGCCGTCGGCGGCGACGGCTTCACCGAATGGCACCGACGAAACCTGATGAACGATCACACCGTTTGCATCGACGAGTATCACCGCGAGTTCGGGGTCGGCGAGTTGCTGGTAGAGCGTGGTCATTTCCAGCTTCGAGCAGGCGATCAGATCGCCCGCCGCCTCGCGCCGCAAGTTCAGTTCGTGCTGCGTCAGCACAGGCGGCAGCACAAAACGTCCGGGGTCCAGACCGAAATCGACGAGACAGCGCGTCCACGATTGCGCGACGGAATGGCTCATCGAACACGTGGCGGGCTGGTTGTTGACGATGTTCAGTACATCCCGGACGTGCGAATCGATGTCAACGAGCGATGACATTAGGGGCGTCTCCGATGCGTTCGGCTCGGTGTCCATCCAGTTGCCGACGGGCCCGGCCTGCGCTGTATGTAAGTGTTTCCCCGTGTGCTTGCCGATGTGCCGCGCGTCTCGCGCGCGCGTGGAGAACTGCTGATATGTCGTTTGAATCTGTTCCAGGGCACTCAGCAAACACTGTACAACTCGAGTCGCGATACATCAATAAATAGTCGTACGAGTGCGGGCGAGTGCGCCTGGTTTTTGCTTCGCATCGTCGGATTGCAGCAACAACCGATGCGCCGCCCGCGCGCCCCAATGTGGAGCTCATACATGGACCGTTTCAACCCGGGAAGCAGTCCCATCCATTTTACGGTCGTGTTGCCGTCGAGCGCGCGGCCCATGCACGAGCCGGCGGGGCAGCCTCAGCATGGTGCCGCGCTCGATATCGTGTATATCGAGGGCTTCGTCGCGCAGACGGTGATCGGCATCGACGCTGGCGAACTGCACGAGCCGCAGCCCGTGCAACTGGATCTCGCAATCGGCGTGCCGTATCTGCGCGCGTGCGAGACGGACGGGATCGACGACACGATCAACTATGCGGCCGTGCGCGCCGAACTGCACACGCTGCTTGCAACACATAAGGTGCAGCTTCTCGAAGCGCTGGCCGAGCAGATTGCCCGATTGTTGATCGACAGATTCGGCGCTCAGTGGGTGCGCGTCAAGTTGTGCAAACCCGCAAAATTCGACGACGTCGCCGCCGTCGGTGTGATCATCGAGCGACAACGCGAGCGCTTTCCGTAAGCGGCGCATGTATCGCGCGTGCCCGTCCTGACACGGGCACATCGGTGCAGTCCCAGCCTTACTTCGCCGCGGACGGCGTGGCCTTCGCGAGCCCGCACGCCTGATACGCCTCTTGCTGCAGCGCGCGATATTTCTTCGTTTGCGCACGCGCCCGGTCGACGCGGAATTCGTTACCGCCTTCGCCGCCGAGCGTCGCGTACTTCGCGAACGTCATCTGCTCGACGTATTCGTCATACGGTAGAGCGGCCGCAATCTTGTCGATGACGCACGAGCACTTGTAGACGTTGGCGAAATCGTGGCCATTGTCGTCCATGCAGCCGAGCACGTATTCGACGCGGCCTTGTGTCGGGTAGTCGTTGCCGCTGGTGGGGGCCTTGTCGCCCGCGGGATCGGCCGCCAGCGCGGCAAGCGGAAGCACTGCAACGCACGCGAACGCCGCGACAGCGAGGCGCGCGCGACAACGTGAGGTCATGTGGAAGCCTTTAGCGTAGGGTTCTGCATCGATCGGTTAAACACGCGCAGCGCAACGCGCGGCAGACCCTCGCGGCCTGCCGCGCGTTGCGCGCGCGACACTGCATGCCATGCATAAGGCGCGCCTAGTTCGGCGCGAACGGGTGCGCAGCCGTGGCCTTCTTCGACACGACTTCAGCGGCGCTCGGCTCGCCCGCTACCGCGCGCTGGAGTGCCTCGCGGGTCGCCTTGTAGTTGAACTCCTGGATCTTCTTGTCGTCGTCGGCTTCCCAATGGATGAAGACGCCGACGCAGATGAACAGGTCGTCGGCTTCGTCCTTCGGAATCGTGCCGTCTTCGACGCAATCCGCGACGGCAAGCGCCACGGCGTGCTGCGCCGGGCCGAACATCTGTACGGCCTGCTTTGCGCCCTTGATGGTCACCTTGTTGAACAGCACGGTGTTGGGCTTGGTCAGCAGATTCGGCGCAACGACCGCGAGCAGCGACGTGAAGCCGTCCTTGTTGTTGGTGAGAGCGTGGCAGAAAGCCGATTCGGCTGCTGAGCCTCGCGGCCCGATGATCAGATCGATGTGGGCGACTTCGTTGCCCTCGCCGATAAGCGACTCGCCTACCATTACGCGGTTGATCTTGGCCATGCTGTTCCTCCAGTGAATTGGGTCTGTCGACGTGTGACGAACTCGCGACGCGTGGCGACCAACCGCGCGTTGTTTGAGGGGGACGCACCGCGTTCCCGTGTAACAGGAACCATGCCAATCGATCTCAGGCGCGCTCGCTTGCGAAGCGCAAAGGGTCGAGCAACGCGGCGACGAACAGCGTCGCGACGCTCAGATCGGCGCTCGTGCCAGGGTTGACGCCTTGCGCTTTCAGTTCGGCGTCCCATGCATCGAGTTGCGCGGCGTGCGCGTCTCGCCATTGAGCATGGCGTTCGCGCGCTTCGCGCGTGACACTTTGCGCCACGGCCGCGCCATGCTTGCGCAGTATGTGCGAGTCGGGCCACGCGCCGAGGAAGGTGAGAAAGACGTCGAGCGTGATAGTGGTCGGCGTGCTGCAGTGCGATCGCGCGATCGCGTCGAGGCCCATGCCGAAGATGTCGGTGAAACCGTTCGCGTATTGACGCGCGATGCTGTCGCGTTCGGCGGCCAGCGACATCGCTTCACGTAGATCGACAGTGGGCAGCGCATGCACCGATTGCTCGGGCGCGTCGCCCAGTCCGCCGGGATTGGCGAGCGCGATCGCGCGATAGGCGGCGCGCGCGTCGTCGATGTCGAGGCGCGACAGCACGTTGTCAACGGAGGCTTGCCAGCGCGCGGCATCGAGCGGAAATGCGTCGCCAAGGCATTCCAGCGCGGCGGCAAGCGGCGCGACCAGCAGCACGATGCCGAGATTCGTATTGCAGCCCGCGATCCGCTGTGTGCGCGTCACGGCATCGAGAATGCGCTCGCCGACGCGCGCGCCATGGGTGAATAGCGCGGGTGAGGCAGCCTCCGCGCTGTCGATGAACTGCGCGGCCTGCATCCCATGTCCCGCGCTCGCGATGCTGACATTGCCCGGCTTCGCCGTTTCGACATCGAGCCGGCATGCGCGCAGGAACGCGACGTGGGCGCGTGCGAGGAGATCATCAGCGCCCATGGAGCGTCACGGCGGGCTGCAGCAGTGTCGATGCGCGGCTCGCCGCGAGCTTGCGGTCGAGCAGATCGTCGACCAGCGCCGCTGCGATATCGACGGTCGTCACCGATTGCAGACCACGCCACGCCGCGACACCGTTCACTTCGAGCACGAGCGGCGCGCCGGTTTCGCCCGGCATCGACAGATCGGGGATCAGGTCGACCCCCGCGTAATCGAGCCCGAGCGCGGCCGTCGCGCGCTCGGCGAGGCTCGCGAGCGTTGGGTCCAGTTCAGCAGGCTCGCAGCGCGCGCCGCGCGCGACGTTGTGAATCCAGCCGCGCCCGCCCGTTCGCCGCATCGCAGCAACAGCGCGCGAGCCGATCACGAGCACGCGCCAGTCGTACGCGCCAGGCCGCGCGCGCGCACTGCCGACGAAACGCTGCAGATACGCGACCTCGCGATAGCTTCGCAGTGGCGGCAGCGGCGTCAATGCGCCGTTCGACGCGTTCGCGCCGAGCCGCCGCAAGCCCTTGCCCTGCGAGCCGAAGAGCGGCTTGATCACGACCCGGCGCGCGGCCGCCGTCTCGCGCATCAGCACGCGCTGCGCGAAGGCCACCGATTCTGTCGTCCACGCGGGCGGCGTCGGCACGCCCGCGCGATGCAGCAGGAAGCTCGTCATCGATTTGTCGACGCTGCGCTCGATGGCACGCGCGTCGTTGTAGACGGGCACGCCGCACTCGCGCAGCGCGTGCAGGATGCCGAGGCGCAGCGTGACCTGTTCGAACGTGCCGCCCGCGATGCCGCGCACGAACACAGCATCGGGCAGATCGCGCGCGAAGCCGGGAATTGCGAGGCCATACGGCGACCACGATGTGTCGATGCGGCATGTAGCGAGATCGACGCAGCGCGCGTCGACGCCGCGCGCGCGGAACGCTTTCTTGAGGCGTCCCGTGTGCCAGCCGGTTTCGTCCGTCATGATCGCGACGCGCAGGCCGCTTGCCGCCGATACATCACTCATGGCGCCCCCGGACTGGTAATGCCCGGCGTGCCTGGTTCGACCGCCGATTCATCACCTGCAGTAAACGCGTCCCCTTGCCAGAGCGCACGCAGCAGCGCGCCGTCGAGCCGTCCGCCGCGATAGGTCGCGCCACTTTCGATGCTGCTGACCCACACCTCGGCAGGTGCAAACAGCGAAGCGTCGATCTGATAGAAGTCGTGATTGAACGACGCGAAAATCTCGGCGAACGGCCGCCCGTAGTCGCGCGAATTCGACGACGGCAATTCGGCAGCCAGCCGCCGCGCAACGGCGTCGCGCGTCACCGTCAGATGCACGCGACCGCCGTAGAGAATCGCATCGTTCGTGCGGCCCATCGCGGCGAGGCCATCGGGCGCGGGCGGCGGCAGCGGCGCCGTGCCGCTCGCTTCGACGATTTCACCGAGCGGCACGCCGAGCACATGCGTCTTGTGCAGCGCGACTTCGACCACACGCGCGACGATCTGCACCGTCCCCGCCACCGACTGCGTCGGCGTGACGATCACGGTCAGCTTCTCGGGCGCGAGGCCGCAGTCGCCGACGATTTTTTCGAGCACCGCTTGCGGCGGCGGCTGGCCGACTTCCATCACCAGCACGCCAGCGTCGTGCGCGTCGCGATAGCCTAGCTCGTCGAACAGTGTCTCCTTGCCGGCCAGCGCGCGCGCCGGCCCCGAGCCGAGCGAAAAGAACTTCTTGCCGTTGTTCTGTTCCTTGCTCGCAGAAAGACTCCAGCCCGCGTACTGGCTGCCGAGGCAGGCGAGCACGGGCGACGCCGTATGCACCTCGATCATGGCGGGCCACAGCGGCTCTTGCTCGGCGCTGATGCGCGTCTCGATGCGGCCGAGGCCGCCCATGCAGATGCGCGCGATCATCACGCCCGCCTCGACGCAACCGGGCGTCGCGATGCCCGCGTCGACGATCGTCGGTCCGAACGCGTGGCGCGACGACGCGATACGTAGCCGCGCCGCATCCGCAAGCAATTGCGCGACGAGCGGCGCGGCGAGCGCGTTGACGCTGGGCGCGTCGCGGGCGATGGGCGGCGGCGCGTGGCCGTTGTGGTCAGCCGTGTGAGTTGACGAGTTCATGGCCAGGTTCGGTGCTGGTTTCGATGCGTTGCAAGAGGCGTTGCGTCTGGTGTTGCAGTTCGCGTTGCAGGGCGGTGCGCCCATCGGACATCAAGCCCGTCACGAGCACCGTGCAGACGGGCTGGCCGGCTTCGATGCGCCTGCCCGGGTTCGGTACGTCGTGACAGACGGGATCGACGAAGAGGGCATCGCTGAAGCGGCGTGTCACCGTGAAGGCGGCGGGCGCGAACACGACCTGTTGTGCGACGCGGCATTGCGGCGCGCCCAGGCGCTCGGGCGGCAGACGGCTATGCAGGCACGCGTCGATATGCGCGGCGAGCAAACCGTGCGGCCACGCGTTGCGCCATGCGCGCTCGTACAGCGCCACCGTCGATGACGGTCGCGCGTTGACTTCGAGCACGCGGATCGCGTCGCCGTCGAGCAGAAAATCGAGGCTGTTGAGTCCGCTCAGATTCGCGCGCGCCGTTATTGAACGCACCGCGTCATCGATCTGCCGCGCGATGCCCGCAGGCAGATCGACGGGGCCGAGCGAACCCGCGTGGAGATACGGCAGCGTGCCGCTCGTCACGCAAAGCTGCTCCGCGTAGCCGATCACGAAAGCTTCGTGCTGCGCGGCGAGAAAGAGCGCCGACATCGGCAGTCCTTCGTGCACGCGCTGAAAGTAGCCGTCGCGCGTATCCGCGTTCCCGGCTGGACGGATATGCGTGCCGCCGCAGCCATCGGCGGCTTTGTGCAGCCAGCCTTCGGGCCGCTCGGGCCGCTCGAAAGCAACCTCGGGATGCGCGATGCGCAGTTCATCGAGCAACTGGAAAAACCGCCTCGGATCGCGCACGGCCGCCGTCGCGTCGGCGTCATTCCCGATCATGCGCGGCAATTTCGCCGTCTGTTGCAGCCAGCTGATGTGCGGTTCGATCCCGCTGCCAACCACGTAACCAATCAGTTTGGGCAGCCGCACGACGCGTTCGAGCGCAGCCTGCAACTTGTCCCGATCGATCGATAAACCGCTGCCGCCCGTATCGAGCCACAACTTCGCGTAGCGGCGCGTGTCGCGATCGCCGAACAGGTCGAGCGCGGCCACCTGATAGCCGGCATCCGCGGCGGATTGCGCGAGCATGCGCGCCGACAGGGCCGCCACCGCGACGAATGGCGAGGACGTCGAACGGCCTGCATGGAAGGGCATCGCGTCGCCTCGCTTCGTTCGTGCGGCTGTACGCTAGTTGCGCTCGGCGACGACCGCGCGCGCTTCGTCGAACGCTTCCGTAAAGCCGAAATACGCGGGTTTGCCCGCCGTACGCATCCGCGTGAACAGGCGATGCTCGACCTGATACTTCACGTTGCCGATTGCGAGCGCGCCGATGCCGATTGCATCGGGCCGCGCAGCGCCCGCCAGCGGCTTGCCGTCGTCCATCACGTTGACGCCTGCGATGCCCTCGGGCGGCACAGCGTTGACATCGGCGGCGATCAGCAGGCGCGGCGCCTGCGCTAGATCGGCGGCGCTCATCACCTGGACACCCGCAGCGGCTGTCGCGAACACGATGTCCGCATGTGAGAGCGCGGCGTGCAGCGTCTGCGGCGTGCCCGTGCCGACGCCCGAGGTCTTGATGCCGAACCGTTCGTCGACGTCATGGCTCGCGCGTTCGGCGCGCGCTGCATCCGAATGGCTCGCGATCGTGACATGCGCGCCGAGCGTAGCCGAGATGGCGGCCGTGACACGGCCCACGGCGCCCGTACCGCCGAGTATCAGCACGTGCTTGTCCTTCAGTTCTTCGCCGTGCTGCGCCTTCAGATGACATTCGACCAGCGCGACGAGCGCTCCCGACGTCGTGTACGCGCCGCTCGGGTCGGCGAACACGGAGACTTCGAACGGCGGCACCATTGCCTCTCGCGCGCGGTCCAGCATGTCGGCGGCGAGCATCACATCGCGTCCGCCTATAAAAATGCCCGTACGCGACACGCCTTTCGGACCGCGCGAAAAGATCGCGTCCTGGGTCAATTGCACGACGTTGCGCACGTCGACGTCGCAATACGGCACGACGATCTGATAACCGGCGTCGGCGGCCATGTTGACGTCGAACGGGCTCATCTGCGGCGTCGGCGTGAACATGTGCAGGATGTAGGGCCTTTCAGTGGTTTGTGACATGGCGTCGGCTCTTTCGTAGTCAAAAGCGGGGCTTGCGCAACGCTTGATGGGCGCGCACGCGTTCGATCGGTTGGCGGATTGCGGGCATCCGGCTCATTGCGCGTCGATGCCGAAGCGCGGCTGCTGGACGGCATAGAAGCGCGCGCCGCAATTGCGGCCGCGCGTCACCGAGCACACGATGCCCGGGTGCTCGCGCGTCGCCGCGCGGGCTGCCGCGAGCGCGTCGTCGGCGTGGCGCGAACTCTGCACGAACGCGAAGCCCGTCGGCCCCCACGAGCTTTGCCCGACGCCCGCTGTCTGGTTCGCTGCGACGGCCTGCAAGGCCGCCGCGACGGCTGGACTGGAATAGACGCCGCCTTGCACGGGCGCGAAGTATTCGCCAATCGACTGCTGAACCTCGCTGACGCCGGCGGCGAACGCGTCGAAGTCGCCTTGCGCCATGCCGGGCAGCACGCGCATCAGCAGTTGATGGCAGACGTGCGCGGCGAGTGTCTGCGGGAAGGGCGGCAGCGCGGCGAGGCCGCGCTTTTCGTCCTCGCCATGCAGGCCTTCGCGCGTGGTGTCGTCGATCAGCACGATGCGCCAGTCGTCGGGAAACGGCTGGCGCGCGAGCAGCGGCGGCAAGGAGGCGGCGCGCATTGCCACGCCCGCTGTCATGCGGCCGGGCCCGCCGTCGACGAGCAACCCGCCATGATCGAAACCGAGCACGCCGATGCCGGAGCGCGCGCCGCGTCCGAGGCGTTGCGCGAGTTCCGCCGTCGTCGCCGCGATGCCGACCAGCCGCGCGTACGCGGTGCCGACCGCGAGTGCGAGCTGCGTGCCGGAGCCAATGCCGCAATGCGCGCGCGCCGCCTGTTCCACTTCGACGGAAACGGGCGGGCCGCCATACGCGTCGTGCAGCAGCGCGAGATAGCGCTCGATGCGCTCGCGTTGCGCGTCGGTGGTGGCGCCTTCGATCTGCGCGTCGTAGGCGGGCCGCGCGGTCACGCGCGTGCCGCATCCTTCGATGACGACGCCGACGCTGCCGAACGCGCGTCCAAGCGATCCGCCGGGATCGAGAAAGCCCATGTGCAGCCGGCCGGGCGCTTCAACGGTGATCGCCGAGATGGCAGGCAGTGTCGACGTGCGTTCGGATGACATCCGCATGCGAGAGCTTCCTTGTCGAGTCGTATGGCCGTGAGGCGGCGCGTTCGATGGCGCAAAGCAGCGCGCAGCCGCCGTAGCGGCGCGGTTCCGGAGTCAGGCAAGAGCCGTACCACGCGCGGCACGGCGCTCGCACGACCGCCGCGCGCCTTCGCGCATACGGCGTCAGCTCTTCGGCGCGTCGTACTTGATATAGCGGAAGCGCTGATCGTCGGCGGGCGTGCCTTCGAGCGGACCACCTTCCTTACCCGGCTGCCACCCGATCACCTCTTCGATCTTGCGCGCGAGCGTGAAGTCCTTGTCGGTGATGCCCTTGGCGGAATGCGTCTTCAGCTTCACGACGACGAACGCATACGACACCGTCAGATCCGGGTGATGCCACGCCGCTTCGGCAAGATGGCCGACGGTGTTGACCACCATCAGCGTGCCTTTCCAGCTTTCCGTGCGGTACTTGCGCCGCAGCCAGCCGTCTTCGAGATACCAGTGCTGCAATGGGCCTTCGAGCTTCTTCTGGATTTCCTCGTCGGAATATACCTGTTCGCTTTGTGCCATGACGGACCTCCGCTGGTGTCGGGATGGTTGCTCATATGAAGAGCTTAGTGCCCCTGTGCGCTTTGCAAAGCCCGATTGCCGCCGCTTGCCTATGTATGGGGCCTCGGGCGCGGCCCGATGGTTTGCGTATCTGACACAGAATGTCCCGCCGCAGCTGGCGAAGCGGAACATGTTGACGCCGCGAAGCCGCGCAGCGGCGTATCAGTGCGCGTTGTAGCGACCGGCATGGAATATGCGATCCGCCGTCATACGCATGAGCCGGGCAATGGACCCGGCGCAGCAAAGACGTTACCTGCATCCAGCGGCGCGGCTGGAGCGACCCGGTAGCGTGTCATCGGTAACTGGACGGTTTCAACCAGTATCACCCAATCTGGAGGAGACATGAACGTACGCACCCTGGTTCTCGGACTGGCGGTGTTGGTTGCGACGGCGCTGAACTCGTTCCTGGCTTATGCCGATCCGCAGCTGGACTCGCTAATCAAGAACCCATCTAACTGGGCGGCGCAGGCAGGTGATTATTCCAATCACCGGTACAGCCCGCTCAAGCAGATCAACGAAAGTAATGTCGGCAAACTGCAGGTCGCCTGGACGATGTCGACGGGCGTGCTGCGCGGTCACGAAGGTTCGCCTCTCGTGATCGGCGACACGATGTATATCCACTCGCCGTTCCCCAACAAGGTCATCGCAATCAACCTGAAGGATCAGACCTTCATCTGGCAATACGAGCCGAAGCAGGACGCTGCGGTGATCTCCGTGATGTGCTGCGATACCGTGAACCGCGGGCTAGCCTACGGCGACGGCAAGATCTTCCTGCAACAGGCCGACACCAAGCTCGTCGCGCTCAACGCGAAGACGGGCGAAGTGGTCTGGACTGCGCAGAACGGCGATCCGAAAGCGGGTGAAACCAATACCAACGCGCCGCACGTATTCGGCGACAAGGTGCTGACGGGCATCTCCGGCGGCGAGTTCGGCGTGCGCGGCCGTCTGATCGCGTACGACATCAAGACGGGCAAGGAAGCCTGGAAGGCGTATAGCACCGGGCCCGACAACGAGATGCTGCTCGATGCGCAACAGACGATGACATGGGTCGACGGCAAGATGCAACCCGTCGGCGCGGATTCGTCGATCAAGAGCTGGAAGGGCGATCAGTGGAAGCTCGGCGGCGGCACCACGTGGGGCTGGTATGCGTGGGATCCCAAGCTGAACCTTGTCTACTACGGCACGGGCAATCCGGGCACGTGGAATCCGTCGCAACGTCCAGGCGACAACAAGTGGTCGATGTCGATCTTCGCGCGTGACCTCAATACGGGCAAGGCGAAGTGGGTCTATCAGATGACGCCGCACGACGAATGGGACTATGACGGCGTCAACGAAATGATCCTCTCCGACATTTCGATCAACGGCAAGAAGACGCCCGCCATCGTTCACTTCGACCGCAACGGCTTCGGCTATACGCTGAACCGCGAGACGGGCGAACTGCTGGTCGCGCAAAAGTACGACCCGGCCGTGAACTGGGCGGATAGCGTCGATCTGAAGAGCGGCC
Source organism: Paraburkholderia sp. PGU19 (assembly GCF_013426915.1). Classification (GTDB taxonomy): domain Bacteria; phylum Pseudomonadota; class Gammaproteobacteria; order Burkholderiales; family Burkholderiaceae; genus Paraburkholderia. Next base: position 560,442 of record NZ_AP023181.1, on the reverse strand, counting down.
TGCCGATTCGCAACGCATCGTACTCGACGCAGAAAGCCGGTCCCGATCACAACGTGAAGGGCATCTGCCCGGCGGCGTTGGGTTCGAAGGACCAGCAACCGGCCGCGTTCGATCCATCGTCGAACCTGTTCCTCGTGCCGACCAACCACGTCTGCATGGACTACGAGCCGTTCGATGTCGACTACGTGTCCGGCCAGCCGTATGTGGGCGCAACGCTATCGATGTATCCCGGTCCGAACGAGAAGGGCGCGATGGGTAACTTCATCGCGTGGGATGCTTCGAAGGGCAAGATCGTCTGGTCGAAGCCGGAGCGTTTCTCGGTGTGGTCGGGCGCGCTGGCGACGGCAGGCGGCATCGTCTTCTACGGCACGTTGGAAGGCTACATCAAGGCAGTGCGGATCAAGGACGGCAAGGAACTGTGGAAGTTCAAGACGCCGTCGGGGATCATTGGCAACGTGTTTACGTATGAGTATCAGGGCAAGCAGTTCGTCGGCGTGTATTCGGGCATCGGCGGCTGGGCGGGCATCGGCATGGCAGCCGGCCTGCAGAAGTCGACGGAAGGCCTCGGCGCCGTGGGCGGCTACCGCGAGCTGGCGAAGTACACCGCGCTCGGCGGCACGCTGTTCATCTTCGCCATTCCGGGCGGGAACGGCTGATCCGCCTGAAGCGCTGCAGCAGTCTTGCAGTAGCAGTTTCGCAGCAGCAGTGACGTAGCCGGAGACGCCCGTACGCGGTCTTCGGCTCCGAACCGAAGTGGTGAGCGCGGCGTGTTGCAGGAGCGATGCGCCGCGTAGCTTGCCGGTTGTGCCGGAAAAGCAGCTTCAATCGAAACGATAGGGAGACGAACGCATGAAAGGCCGTGTTGTGCTGTCGCTTGCAGGTGCGTTACTGGCGTTGAGCGCTTTACCTGTTGTCATGACCAATAGCTGGGGACAGTCGTCGGACGCGCCCCCCCAGGCCCAGAAGGTTGCTTACAAAGTGGTCGACGGCAACAAGGTCGACAGCGATACGCTGATGGGATGGAAAACCTGGCGCGCGCTCGCCTGCGAACGCTGCCACGGCGCGAAGCAGGAAGGCCTCGTCGGTCCGTCGCTGATCGATGCATTCAAGACGCTCGACAAGAACGAGTTTCATCGCACGGTGTTCGGCGGACGTGTCGACAAAGGCATGCCCGATTTCAGTTCGAGCCAGATGATGCAGAAGAACTGGGAGAACCTCTTCGCCTACCTGAAAGGCCGCTCCGACGGCACGATCAAGCCGGGCGATCTGCAGGCGATCGATGCGAAGTGAAGATAAAGTCGTGCGATTGAGCGGGACGTGCCGCGATGCAATGCATCGCATCGCGCCGCCGGTCATATGACGCCAACCCGGGAGACCTCCATGACCGATCGCAGAAGTTCCGCCGTCCATGCCGTCTGTGCGATGCTGGCGCTGTGCTGGGCCTGCACCGGTGCGCCATCCGCCCACGCGCAAGGCGCGCCCGCGCCGAATCTGCCGAACAACGACGGCGCGGACAACGTTCTGCGCGTGTGCGCCGATCCGAACAACATGCCGCTGTCGAACGACAAGGGCGAAGGTTTCGAGAACAAGATCGCCGCCGCGATGGCCAAAGATTTCGGCTACAAGCTCGAATACACGTATTTCCCGCAGCGCATGGGCTTCGTGCGCCATACGTTGCGCGACAAGGTGGACAACAGCGACCAGTTCAAATGCGATCTGATCATCGGCGTGCCGCATGGTTACGACATGACGTCGACCACGCGGCCGTGGCTGCATTCTACTTATGCAATGGTGTTCCCCAAGCGCCCCGAGTTCGCGAACATCAATGCACCCGCCGATCTCCTGAAGCTGCCGCCCGATCAACTGAAAAAGCTGAAGCTCGGCATTTTCTCGCAGACGCCCGCTGTCGACTGGCTGCTCAATAACAACCTGATCGACCAGGCCGTTTCATATCGCGCGCAAAGCGGCGACCCGAACGCGTTTCCGGGCGAGATGATCCAGCATGATCTGGCGCAGGGCAATGTCGACGTCGTGTTCGTCTGGGGACCGATTGCGGGCTACTTCGCGAAGCAGGCGAGCGATCGCGTGAAGCTCGTGCCGTTCCCGCCGCAGCCGGGCATCCGTTTCGATTATGAAATCTCGATGGGCGTGCGTTACGGCGAGAAGGCGTGGCACGACAAGGTCGACCGATGGATCGCCACCCATCAGGACACGATCGACAAGATTCTCGTCAGTTATGAAGTGCCGCTCTTGCCGCTGGCGAGTGCGCCCGTTGCATCGGATGCGCCGAAATGACGGGCGCAATGGCCGCGAACGCACGTGTTGGCACGCGTGCGTTTGCGATGCGTGGCGCGGCCGCGATGGCGGCGCTCGTGTTGTCGACGATCTCGCCGCACGCGGCGCGCGCAGCCGATGCAGCCAGCGGAGCCAGCGGCACGACGTCACCCGCGGCGCCCATTGCACCCGCCGAGAAGTTGCTGTTTCTCACGCCGCATTTGCAGGGCGTCGCGTCGCAGACAGAGCTCGACTATTCGCTCGTCGTTTCCGCGCCGCCCGACAAGCAGACGGATAGGGTCCGCGTACTTGTTGCGAGCGCGGGCAACGCGAATAGCGACGCCATCGTCAGCGATGCGAGCGGCAAGGTGCAGTTGCCGGACAATCTGCCGTGCAACCCTGTGATCCTGTATTTTCTCGAGCGCGATATCGCCGGGATGGAGCAGGCGACGGGCGGCCAGCGGCGTTATTTCCAGCAGCGCGTGCGGCTTGCGCTCGCGGCGTCGCCGGCTATCACGGACGCGACGATACAGGTCGACGGCAAGCCCGTGAAGGCGCGCAAGATCGTGATCCAGCCGTATCTGCACGATCCAAACGCGCAGCGCTTTCCGAAGTTCACGAGCAAGCGCTACACGTTCGTGCTCGCCGACGGCGTGCCTGGCGGCGTGTCGTTGCTGCGTACTGATGTACCCGGCGACAACGACGATTTCGCGCATCCGTTGAAGACGGAGTCGTTGATCTATGAGGGTTCGCTGCGCAAGCTGTCGCCGCCTGCGCACGGCACGCCGACGTCACCGGCGGCGCCACCTGCCGGGCCGCGCGCGAGCCGCTGAACCGTGCGATGTCGCTGCGTGGCGGCGCGCGCCTGCCGCCCATTGCCACGCCCATGGAAATTGCCACATGAACCTGATCCGCTCGCTGACGCTCAGGCAACTGCAGATCTTCGTGATCGCGAGCCGTTTGCCGAGTTTCGCGCGCGCGGCGGAAGAACTGCATCTGACGCAGCCGGCCGTGTCGATGCAGATTCGCCAGCTGGAGGAAGCGATCGGCATGCCGCTGTTCGAGCGGATTGCGCGGCGCCTCAGTCTGACGGAAGCGGGCGAGCGTCTGTCGCATCACGCGAGCCGTATTCTCGGCGAGATCAAGGATGCTGAGGACACGATGATTTCGCTCGCGCAGGCCGATAGCGGGTCGATTGCGGTGAGCATCGTGAGTTCGGCGACTTACTTCGCGCCGAAGTTGCTTGCGCAGTATTCGAAGCAGTATCCAAAGGTGGATGTGCACTTTTCTGTTGGCAATCGCGAGACGTTGTTGCGGCTCTTGCAGGACAATGCAACGGACCTTGCGATTATGGGTAGGCCGCCGCCTGAATTGGGCACGACGGCTGAGCCGCTTGCTTATCATCCGCATGTGATCATTGCGCCGGTTACGCATCCTTTACGCGATGCGCGGCGTTTTGATCTGCAGGAGCTGGCGGGGGATACGTTTCTGTTGCGTGAGCCTGGGTCGGGGACGCGGTCTGTGGCCGAGCATACGTTTCGGCAGCATCTTTTCACACCTTCGCGGTGTGTGACGCTTGGGAGCAATGAGACGATCAAGCAGGCTGTGATGGCCGGGATGGGGGTGAGCCTTATTTCGTTGCATACGCTTGGGCTCGAATTGCGGACGGGGGAGATTGCGTTGCTTGATGTGAATGGGACGCCTGTGGAGCGCACGTGGCAGATCGTGCATCTCGCTTCTAAGCAGTTGTCGCCGACTTGTGTCATGTTCAGGCGGTTTTTGCTTGAGCATGCGGAGGGGTTTCTTGAGCAGGAGTATGTGGAACTGGTCAAGGGGTTGTCGTCGGGGACGGCGCGGCGCGGGCGGAGTGCGAAGGTGGTGGGTTGAAGGGTTTTTGTCTGCGACGCTGGAGGGGCTTTTTGCTTTTTGCTTTTTGCTTTTTGCTTTTTGCTTTTGCGCCTTCGCGGCGCGGCCGGTTTGGTTTGCTCGTGTTTGCGCCGGCATCCGCGTTATGGTGTTTGCCGTTCACGCGTCGCCCCTGTGCGGGGCGGCACCTACTTTTCTTTGCCGCCGCAAAGAAAAGTAGGGGCAAAAGAAAGCGGCTCACACCGCCAGCCTGTGTTCCTATCCACGGGCCCCCAACGTCCCCACGCTTCACATGACAGTGCCCTGGTCGGTGCTCGTTGCCCACACTTCGAATGAACGCCTCACCCGCTTCGAATACCCGTATTCGGGCTAGCGGCAGCGAATGGTATGTGCCGCCCAGGTGGCAAACTGTGTGTAGGTTGTCGCGTCGTACAGGGTAGCGTTCTTACAGGGTGGAACGCGTGCGCTATCGGTCCGGAGTGAAGCATGTGTGTCTCTACGGCCTACACACAGTTTGCCACCTGGGCGGCAGAGGAATATCCGGCACGGCATGATGCAGCGCGGGTGCGTGAAGCGGGTGAGGCGTACCGTAAGAGCGCTGGCAACGAACATGGGTCACGTGATTGCCGTGTGAAGCGTAAGACCGGTTGGGGGCCCTCAGGCAAACACAAGAACTGGCGGTGTTAGCCGCTTTCTTTTGCCTACTTTTCTTTGCGGCGGCAAAGAAAAGTAGGTGCCGCCCCGCACAGGGGCGACGCGTGAAGCACGAAGGCAAATCGCGGATGCCAGCGAAAGCCCCAAAAAAACCAAACCAGCCGCGCCACGAAGACAAAACGCGGCTGCCAGCGCAAAGGCCAGAACAACCAAACTGCCCGCGTCGCGAAGGCGCTACACAACTGCCAGCGCAACAGCCCGCATCCCACCAGCGTCGCAGACAAAAAAAACCAACCGACTCAACAACACTTCCCAGCGCCACCAGCATATCTAGCCGCCTGCCGCTCCCGAAAAAACTCCTCATAGCTCATAACAGGGCGATCCGGATGCGTAGCACCCATATGCGCGACATAAGTCGCATAATCGGGCACCCCGACCATCAACCTCATGGCCTGTCCGAGATATCGCCCGGCGTTGACCACATCATCCCGAAGTCCAGAGAACATGGCGCGCTCCCTTTATTGCGTACCGCTTGCACGCTGCCCGGCAGGCAGAATCTCAAACGGCGTCTCCCGCACAGTCGGCCGATCCGCGCGTCGCGCACGAACCACCGCAAGCACGCCATAAAACACCACACTAACGACCACAAAAATGAACAACCCAGCCAGCGCAGCATCAACATAGTCATTGAACATGATCCGATGCATCTGCTCGATCGACTTTGCCGGCGCGACGATCTTGCCAGCATCGGCAGATGCACCGAGCTTCGCAGCATGCGCCAGAAACCCAACCTTCGGATTTGCGTCGAAAATCTTCTGCCAGCCAGCCGTCATCGTACAGACCAGCAGCCAGACGGTCGGCACAAGCGTCACCCACGCAAAACGTTCGCGCTTCATCTTGAACAGCACCACCGTGCCGAGCACCAGCGCAATCCCCGCCAGCATCTGGTTCGAAATGCCGAACAGCGGCCACAGCGTATTGATGCCGCCAAGCGGATCGACCACGCCCTGATACAGAAAGTAACCCCACGCCGCAACGCACAGCGCAGTAGCGATCAGGTTCGCCGGCAGCGATTCCGTACGCTTGAGGGCAGGGTGGAACGTGCCCAGCAGATCCTGCAGCATGAAGCGGCCCGCACGCGTGCCCGCATCGACGGCCGTCAGGATGAAGAGCGCTTCGAACAGAATCGCGAAGTGATACCAGAACGCCATCATCGCCTGGCCACCAATCACCTGATGGAGAATCTGCGCCATGCCCACGGCCAGTGTCGGCGCGCCGCCTGCACGCGCGACGATCGTCGTCTCGCCAACTGCCTGCGCTGTTTGCGTCAGCATTTCTGGCGTCAGCATGAAGCCCCATTGCGATACCGTCTGCGCAACCGCGTCGGGCGTCGTGCCGAGCACGGCTGCGGGCGCATTCATCGCGAAGTAGATGCCCGGCTCGATCACGGCTGCCGCCACCAGCGCCATGATCGCGACAAACGATTCCATCAGCATCGCGCCATAACCGATGAAGCGCGCATTCTTTTCATTGTCGAGCAGCTTCGGCGTCGTGCCCGACGAGATCAGCGCGTGGAAGCCCGACACTGCGCCGCAAGCGATCGTGATGAACAGGAACGGGAACAGATTGCCCGACCACACAGGCCCCGTACCGTCGACGAACTTCGTCAGCGCGGGCATCTTGAGTTCCGGCGCAACGACGAGAATGCCGATCGCGAGACCGAGAATCGTGCCGATCTTCAGGAACGTCGACAGATAGTCGCGCGGCGCAAGCAGCAGCCACACAGGCAGCACCGAAGCCACAAAACCGTAGCCGATCAGAATCCAGGTGAGCTGCGTGCCGCTGAACGTGAACCACGCGGCGAGCGCGGGATTGTCGTGCACGCTCTGACCAAACACGATCGATGCCATCAGCAGCACGAAGCCGATCACCGATACTTCGCCAATGCGGCCCGGCCGGATGAAGCGCGTGTACACGCCCATGAACAGCGCGATGGGGATGGTCGCAGCGACCGTGAACGTGCCCCACGGCGAATTGGTCAGCGCCTTCACGACGATCAGCGCGAGCACGGCAAGGATGATCACCATGATGAGGAACGCGCCGAACAGCGCGATCACGCCGGGCACGGTGCCAAGCTCCATCTTGACGAGATCGCCGAGCGAACGTCCGTCGCGGCGCGTCGAGATGAACAGCACGATGAAGTCCTGCACGGCGCCGGCAAACACGACGCCCGCGAGAATCCACAGCATGCCGGGCACGTAGCCCATCTGCGCGGCGAGCACCGGGCCGACCAATGGGCCCGCGCCCGCGATCGCCGCGAAGTGATGGCCGAACAACACGTACTTGTTGGTCGGCACGTAGTCGAGACCGTCGTTGTGCCGCACGGCGGGCGTCATGCGCTGGCCGTCGAGTTGCAAGACGTGGTTCGCGATAAAGCGGCTGTAGAAGCGATAAGCGATCAGATAGACGCAGACGGCGGCGATCACAACCCAGAGGGCGCTGACCTTCTCGCCGTGCGCAAGCGCGATGGTGCCGAACGCGAATGCGCCGAGAAGCGCGACCGCTGTCCAGATCAGTAAACTGGATGCCCGGTTCATGGGAGTCTCCATAATTTTGTTTGCATGCCCGTCAGCGCCTGCTGGCGAGACCTCTGCGACGCGCCAGAGGTCGCGCCGCGCATGGTCGAAGATGTGCCATGCTTTGGGCGTGTAGTATTCGTCTTCGTCGTGTGCGCCACAAGCGCACAACTACGTAAGCGCGCTACGTAGAATTACGTAGGCAGTCCGACCGGTTTTCCGCAGATGAAACTCAAGGCAAAGATCTTTCTGCTCGCCCTCGTGCCGTTTCTGGCCGCGATCGCGGGCATTGCGCTCGGCGTGCGCCATCAGGCCACCGCGCTCGCGATCGCGCAGCACGACACGACGCAATCGGCCTACATGGCGAGCAAGGAAATCGAGCTGCGCCACTACGTCGATCTCGCCACCAGCGCGATCAAGCCGCTCTACGACGAAGCGGGCGTCAACGCACGCGACGACGCGATCCTGCGCAACCGCGCGCTCGCGATGCTCGAAAAAATGGACTTCGGGCAGGACGGCTACTTCTTCGTCTACGACATGCACGGCCGCTCGCTGATGCATCCGCGCGAGCCGGATCTCGTCGGGCGCGACCTGTGGACCTTGCGCGATCCCGCAGGCTCGCTGACCATCCAGCAACTCATCGCGGCGGCCGCCGAGGGCGGTGGCTACGTGCGCTATGTGTGGCATCGTCCGTCGACGGGCAAGCTCGCGCCGAAGCTCGGCTATGTCGTGCCGCTGCCGCGCTGGGGCTGGATGCTCGGCACGGGCATCTATCTCGACGACGTCGACACCACACTCGCGCGCATCGACCAGCGTGCATCCTCCGACATCGAGCACACCATGCTATGGATCGGCGCGATCGCGCTCGCGGGGTTGTGCGTGATCGCCGTGTGCGCGCTGGTGCTGAACGTCAGCGAATACCGCAGCGCCGACGCGAAGCTCAAGCGCCTCGCACAGCAGGTGGTCGAATCGCAGGAAAACGAACGGGCGCGGCTGTCGCGCGAACTGCATGACGGCATCAGCCAGATGCTCGTGTCCGTCAAGCTGCTGCTGGAGTCGGCGCTGGCGCGCTTCGAACTGAGCGAGCCGCGCGTGCAGCCGGCGGAAGCGGCGCTGTCCACGGGGATCGGGCGGCTCGGCGACGCGCTGCGCGAGGTGCGGCGGATCTCGCATGCACTGCGTCCTTCGATGCTCGACGATCTTGGCCTAGCCGCCGCACTCGAACAGCTGACGCGCGAACTGAGCACGCAAAGCCATCTGTCGATCGGCTTCACGCAGATCGTTCACGATCATGCCGCGCAACTGCCCGACACCGTCAAGACGGCGCTGTTCCGCATCGCGCAGGAAGCGTTGACGAACATCTTCCGGCACGCGCAGGCGACGCAGGCCGCCGTCTCGCTGGAAGTGTCTGCGCGCCGCGTCACGCTGTCGATCAGCGACGACGGCCGCGGCTTCGATGTCGAACGGGTGCAGGCTGACCCAAGCGCGGGCGTCGGCTTGCGCAACATGCGCGAGCGGCTGGAGGCGCTGAACGGCGAGTTGCAGTTCGTGTCGCGGCCGGGCCATACCCTCGTCACGGCGACTGCGCCGCTTTTCGCGCAGGAAGCGCTTCACATCGAAATGCAGGCAGACCCTTCATGAACAGTCCAGCGGGCGCGGCGCGCCTTATCCTCGTCGACGATCATCCCCTCGTGCGCGATGGCTTGCGCGCGCGGCTCGATACCGTGCCGGGGTTCGCCGTGGTCGGCGAAGCGGGTAACGCCGACGAAGCGCTGGCGCTCGCGGCCGCGCACGAGCCGGATCTCGTGCTGATGGACGTGGGCATGCGAGGGATGAACGGCATTGCGCTCGCCGCGCTGTTTCATGAGCGCTTTCCGGGCATCCGCGTGCTGATGCTGTCGATGCACGACAACGTCGAATACGTGACCCAGGCGGTCCGCGCGGGCGCGAGCGGTTACGTGTTGAAGGATTCGCCGGGCGCGGAGATCATCCGCGCGATCGGCGCCGTGCTCGACGGCAAGACTTATTTCAGCGAAGGGCTCAGCGCGCGGCTGATTCATGCGTCGGCGATGCGCAATCCGATCGAACGTCTGACGCCACGCGAGCGCGATATTCTCGATCAACTCGCCGAAGGGCTGTCGAGCAAGCAGATCGCGCAACGCAATGGTCTTTCAGTGCGCACCGTCGAAACGCATCGGTTGAATCTGAAGCGCAAGCTCGAGATCGAAGGGCAGGCCGAGCTGATCAAGTTTGCGGTGGAGCATCGGCGCACGGGGTGAGCCGGGCAGCGGAGGGCTGTCCGGCGGGTCGCGGTTGCCCGCCGCTCACACCTTCCTGACGAATTCCGACTTCAGACTCATGGCGCCGAAGCCATCGATCTTGCAATCGATATCGTGATCACTGTCCACCAGCCGGATATTCTTTACCTTGGTGCCCATCTTGACCACGCCTGCCGAGCCTTTCAGTTTCAGGTCCTTGATGACAGTCACGGTATCGCCGTCCTGCAAGACGTTTCCGGCCGAATCCCGATAGACCTTTTCGGCGGGTTCGGTCGTCACCACTGACTGCGTCGACCATTCATGCGCACATTCCGGGCAGATATAGACGCCCGCGTCTTCGTACGTGAACCCGGAATTGCATTTGGGACAATGGGGTAGCGTGCTCATGAGTATTCCTTGATGCCTGGCGTCAGCAGTAAAAGCGCGAAAGTATAGCGCTATGCGACGCAGGCTTTCCTGGAAACTGTGTCAATCACTCGTCGCGTCAACGGGTGCTTGCGCGTCGCTGCGTTTCGGCCTGCGCACAGCACGCAGTGTTCCGCTGTTGCCACCGCCGCAGAAGAACCGTTCAGCACCATCCGATTCGACGCCCGACACACGGACCCCTTCCGGCATGTCGAGCGTCTCCAGCACTTCACCCGTGCGCGGATCGACGTGTCGCAAATCGCTCTGGTCGCCTTCCCACGTACCGTGCCACAACTCGCCGTCCACCCATGTCACGCCCGTGACGAACCGGTTCGATTCGATCGTGCGAAGTATCGCGCCTGTCTGCGGATCGAGTTGATGGATCTTGCGTTCCTGATACTGCCCGACCCACAGCGCGCCTTCCGCCCACGCGAGCCCCGAATTGCTGCCTGCAGGCGCGGGAATCGTCGCAAGCACGCCGCCCGTCTTCGGATCGACCTTGCGAATCTGGTCGCCGGCGATCTGGTACAGGTGCTGTCCGTCGAACGCCGTGCCTGCCGTTGCGGGAATCTCGATCGAACGCACCGTTTCTCCGCTCGATGGATCGAGCGCGTTGACCGCTTCGCCCGAAGCGAACCACACATGCTGGCCGTCGTAGGTGACGCCATGCACGTTGTCGATGTCCGGAAAAGGTCCATATTCACGTACGATTTCAGCAGGTGAGCGTTTCATGCTTGCGTCCTCGTCGGTGAAGTGTCGAGCCTTACATGCTAATCGATTGGCAGCGCAGCGGGGAGTAACAAGACTGTCGCGAAACCCGGCATGGGCGGCATCATCCAGCGGCGCGCGCGGCCCTGGCCGAACGACTGCACCTTGCCCGCCGACGCGAGGGTATCGAGCGCGCGCTGCACGGTTCGCTGGCTCGCGCCGAGTGCAAGCGCGAGCGCGGAACTCGACCACGATTCGCCGTCCGCGAGCAACGCCAGTAACGACGCGTGTTCTTCGTCGACGGGCCGCGCCAGCACGACCACTTCGGATGCGCGGCGCGGCGTCAGTGCGAAGCCGCGCTTCGTGGCATCGATATCGGCGAGCGCGCCGAGCATCGTGCGCAGCCGTCCGATCTCGACACGCAGGCGCGCGCGATGCGTTTCGTCCGCGTGCTTCATGCGGAATGCGCGCTCGATCAGCGTGTCGCGCGGCACGTCGTTGGGCCAGGCTTCGGCGAGCATTCGCACAAGCGTGAACAGCACGGGGCGCGTCGCGAGCGGCACGACGTGGTCCCCGTCGCGCACGGCGTAACGGCAAGCGTCGATGACGAGCGCTTTCGATGCCATCAACGCTTCGACATCTTCGAGCAGCAGAAGCCGTTCGTCGCCGCCTGCGATCAGACGCGCAGCGGGTGTATCGAGCAGGCGCGCTGCGTTTTCCACTTCCGCTGCGAGACCAGGAATGCCGGCATGGCGCGCGGCGCGTTCCGCTTTCGCCAGCGCCGCGCGAGCGATCTTCGTGCGCAGGCGCCGCATTGCGATACCCGCGACGATCAGCTCGTGCGCGGCGCTCGATGCAGGCGGAAAGGGCGCGGCATCGAGACCGTCGAGCAGACGTTCGGCCTCGTCGAGATGCCCGATCAGCAGCAGACGGCGCACCTGAAGATTGCGCGCGTGTGCGGCGTTCTGGCGGTCGTCATGCGCTTCGAGCGTCCGGCGTGCGGCTTCGAGCGATTTCGCGGGCCAGCCGAGATCGCGCGACGCAAGCGCAATCTCCGCTTCGGCGACGATGCATCGCGCGCGGGCAACGGCTTCCCTCGGACCGAACGCGCGCGCCGCGCTGCGAATCAGCGCCTTCGCGCGCGCGAGGTCGCCGAGTTGCGCCATCGCGATGCCGCGCAGCGCGAGCGCGGGCGCGTCGTCGCGCAACGCGACGCGGTTCAGCGCGCCGAGGGGATTACCCGCGGCGAGCGAGCGCGCGGCGGCTGCGAGGGTTGCGTCCATCTGAATCACGCCACACTTGTCACTCCCGTTCATTGAATGTCCCGCACTAATCTAGCACGACACGTTTCATCGACGGCACGCATTGGACATTCAACGGAGGGACGAACGATGAGCAAGCATACGGTCGCCACACGCGACGCATGGCTAAAAGCACGCCTCGAACTGCTGGAAGCGGAGAAGGCGTTGACGCGGCGCAGCGACGAACTTGCGCGGCAGCGTGAGGCGCTGCCGTGGGTGAAGATCGACAAGCCGTACCGTTTCGAAACGGACGAGGGTAGCGCGACGCTGACGGATCTTTTCAGAGGACGCTCGCAACTGATCGTCTATCACTTCATGTTCGGTCCCGACTACACGGCGGGTTGCCCGTCGTGCTCGGCGATCGCGGATGGCTTCGATGGCGTCGCCGTGCATCTCGCGAATCACGATGTGACGCTGATGGCCGTGTCCCGCGCGCCGCTCGCGAAGTTGCAGGCTTACAAGGCGCGGATGGGGTGGAAGTTTCCGTGGGCATCGGCGGACGGTAGCGATTTCAACTTCGATTTCAGCGTGTCGTTCACGGAAGCGCAGCAACGCGCGGGCGATATCGAATACAACTTCGAGCGCGCGGGGCATGCAATGGACATGACGCCCGCGCCGGAACCTGTCGTCCGGTTCGCGGCCAGTTGCGGCACCGATGCGCCCGCCTATTCGCGCGACAGGCCGGGCATCAGCACCTTCGTATACGAGGACGGCGTCGTGTATCACGCGTATTCGACGTACGCGCGCGGTGTGGATGGACTGTGGGGCATGTACCAGTGGCTCGACCGTGCGCCGAAAGGGCGCAACGAGAAGGGCATCTGGTGGCGGCGTCACGACGAGTACGAACGGCGTTGAGGTGGATCGTGGATTTCGCTGGCGTTTTCATGCAAACGGACACCTTGAATGCTGTGGCGAATCCGCGTGCGTCGCGGCGCGCGTTCTTCGGTGTTGTGGCGCTGGTCTTCGTGGCTTCGGCTGCGCTGACAGTCATCGCGGGCATGTCGATGTCGTCGATGAGCGGACTGCCGATGCCGGGCGGCTGGTCGCTGTCGATGACATGGGCGCCGATGTGCGGGCAGAAATGGCCACGCGTCGCGGCGACGTTCATCGGCATGTGGATCGTGATGATGATCGCGATGATGCTGCCGTCGCTCGCGCCCGTGCTGTGGCGCTATCACGAAGCCATCGGCAGAACGGGCGTGATGCGTGTGCGTTGGATGACTGCGCTGGCGGGTGTCGGCTACTTCTTCGTGTGGGCTCTTCTCGGCGTGGTCGTGTTTGTGCTGGGCGTCGCATTGATGACGCTTGCGTTGCGCGTGCCGTCGCTGGCTCGCGCGATGCCCGTCGCGGCGGGCTGTGTCGTGCTGCTCGCAGGCATCGCGCAGTTCAGCGCATGGAAGTCGCGTTATCTGGCGTGCAGCCGGATGCTGACGGCGACGCGCAGCGCAAGCGAAGCATGGAAGCAAGGCATGCGTCTCGGCGTGCATTGCATCTTGTGCTGCGCGGGACTAACGTCGGTGCTTCTCGTCAACGGCATGATGGATCTGCGCGCAATGGCATTCGTAACGCTGGCGATCACGGCTGAACGTCTCGCGCCATATCCCGAGCGTATTGCGCAAGCGATTGGCGTCGCCGTTGTGGTTAGAGGCTTATGGCTGCTCTTGCAAGCATCTTGACGAAAGGCCGGCATGCGAATCCACCGCCTGCCGGCCGCGACCTCAAATCGATTTCACTTCTCCGCCATCCATGCGCAACGACGATCCCGTCATCCAGTGCGCGCCGGGCGATACGATAAACGCCATCAACTCGGCGATTTCCTCGGGCTCGCCGTACCGCGCAATGCCTGCTTCCTTTGGAAACTTCGCCGTCGCTTCTTCGACAGTCATGTTGTGCAGCGGCGCCCAATGCTCCAGATACGACTGGCGACGCCCCGTCATCACCGGGCCAGGCAACACGCTGTTGACCTGCACGCCGTCTTCGATGCCGCGATCCGAGAATGCCTTCGCCAACGCGACGATCGCCGCGTTGATCGTGCCGACGGCCGCATACGGCGCCTTCGGAAACAGCGCGGAGTTACCCGACATCAGCACGACCGACCCGACGTCGCCTTCAACGCGGGCCACGCTGCAATCGTCAGACGCCGCGCGCCGTGCAGCTTCAATGCAAGGCCGTGCTCCCACTGTTCGTCGGTCATATCGAACACGTCGATTTGCGGCACCGCGCCCGCAATGTTAAGCAACGCGTCGATCCGGCCAAACGACGCCAGCGCCTGATCGACGACTTCCTGCGCGGCACTCGGCAGCGACAGGTCGATGTCAATAGCGAGCGCCTTCGCGCCCGCATCGATCACGGCCTGCGCCGTTTCGTCCAGATTCTCGCGATTGCGCGCGACCAGCACGAGCGCACCGAAGTCCTTCGCCAGTCTGATTGCCGTCGAACGGCCGATGCCTTGGCTAGCGCCCGTGACGATCGCTACTTTGCTTGACATGTCGTTTCTCCTGGTTGGATGCGTCAACAGGTTTTAGTGGACGACGACCATCTTGCCGCCCGCTTCATTCGCTTCCATCACGCGGTGCGCTTCGTGGATCTGATCGAACGAGAACACGCGCGACGGCTTCGCCTTGAGTCGGCCGGCAGCGACATCGGCGGCGATGGCTTGCAGCGGCACATCGGAAAGCGGGAAACCCGGCGTACCGAACACGAAGCTGCCGAAGAACGTCAGGTACACGCCGCTCGTCATTTGCAGCAACGGATTGAAATCCGCGATCGGCGCAAGACCGCCAAGCCAGCCAGCGAGACACGCGCGACCGCCACGGCGCAGCATCTGGAGCGAATCGAGAATCACACTGTTGCCGACCAGATCGAGCACCGCGTCGATCTGCTTCGCTTCTGCGATGCGCTTCGACAGATCGGGACCTTCCAGTTCGACGCGCTCGGCACCGAGTGCTTTGAGCATGTCGAAGCGCGCCTGACTGCGCGTCGTCGCGATCACCTTCGCACCCGCATTCACGGCGAGATTCACAGCGGCCTGTCCGAACGACGACGTCGCGCCGCGAATCACAACGGTTTGCCCGGCCTTGAGTTCGAGGTTGCGGAACAGGCATGTCCACGCCGTCGCGTAGGTTTCGGGAATTGCCGCGAGTTCTGCCCACGGCAGATCGGATTCGATCAGCGCGACGTTCGAAACGGGTGCCCGCGTGTACTCCGCGTAGCTGCCGTTGATCGTGCGACCGAGGCCGCCCATCAGCGCAGCGACCTTCGCGCCGACGGGAAACTCGCCGCCCGGACACGACTTCACGATGCCCACGCATTCGATTCCGCTCACCTTCGCGGCTTCGGCCCATTCGCCGCGCCGCATATGCATTTCGGCGTGATTGATGCCGAACGCCTTGATTTCGATGACCACGTGACCTTCCAGCGGTTCCGGTTCCGGCATTTCCGTATAGACGAGGCTGTCGATACCACCGAACTTTTCGAGCACGATTGCACGCATGAGGATTCTCCTAGGGGGATGGCGCGTCGGTCGACGCAGTGTGTAATCAGGTGAACGAGCAGGCGAACGAGCCGTTCGCCTGTCATTTCTGGTTTCAGCGAGTCAGAAAGCCGGTAATGGCGGCGGCGATGTCAGCCGCGTGTGTTTCGAGCGCGAAGTGGCCCGTATCGAAGAAACGCACGTCCGCATTCGGCAGATCGCGCTTGAACGCTTCGGCGCCGGGCGGCAGGAAGAACGGATCGTTCTTGCCCCACACCGCGAGAAACGGCGGCTGGTGCGTGCGGAAGTACTGCTGGAACGCCGGGTACAGCGCGACGTTGCTTTGATAGTCGCCGAACAGGTCAAGCTGGATCTCGTGCGCGCCGCGACGGTTCATGTAGTAGTCGTCGAGCGAATAGCCGTCGGGCGAAACCTGCGTCGCGTCGCTCACGCCGTGCGTGTATTGCCAGATCGTCGTGTCGCGGGTCAGCATGGCTCGCAGCGCGTCGCGGTTCGCTTGCGTCGGCTCCTTCCAGTACGCCTGAATAGGATTCCAGCCTTCGCTCAGTCCTTCCACATACGCGTTGCCGTTCTGCGAAATGATCGCCGTGATGCGCTCGGGGTGCTTCAGCGCGAGCCGGAAGCCCGTCGGCGCGCCGTAATCGAAAACGTAGACAGCGTAGCGCTCGAAGCCGATCACTTCCGTGAACCGGTCGATCACATTGGCGAGGTTATCGAACGTGTAGGCGAATTGGTCGCGCTCCGGCATGTCCGACTGGCCGAAGCCCGGCAAATCCGGCGCGACGATATGAAACCGGTCGGCGAGCAGCGGAATCAGGTCGCGGAACATGTGGCTGGAACTCGGAAAGCCGTGCAGCAGTAGCAGCTTCGGCGCGCCGGCGCGGCCCGCTTCCCGATAGAACACGTTGAAACCGTCAACGTCGGCGCGGCGATGGGCAATCGTGGACATGGCGTTTCTCTCCGTAAAGATAAATTTCACTCGACTCAGTCAACGCGACTTGTGCCGCGCCTTGCTTCAGAATCGCGCAATTCTGTGTAACCGTTCAGCGCATGTTTTATAGGTTACGAATTGACAATGTAACTTGTCAAGTGCTTTTTTAGTGGTTACGATGGAGTCATCGTCACCTTACATTCGTCATAGCAATGGACTACCGCCAGATACCGGCCATGTTTTTGGCCGACGCGCCGGGGCTCGATTTCCTGAATTCGATTGCGACGCCCGTCGACGTGCCCGTCGACTGGATCAGCGACGGCGAAGGGCTGCTCGGCTGGCTCGACCAGGCCGGCATGGTGCCGCCCGATGCGCTCGCGGCGATCCGTTCGCGCACGACGCCCGCCGAACTCGATGAGGTCGCGGCGAAGGCGCGCGAACTGCGCGAGTGGTTTCGGGGGTACGTGAAAAAGAGGAAAGGGCATGCGCTCGCGGCAACCGATCTGCGCGAACTCGAACCCTTGAACGCGTTACTCGCGCGCGACGAACAGCATGGCGAGATCGTCGCGAACAGTCCGGACGCGCCGACCGCGTTTTCGTTTCACACGGTGCGGCGCTGGCAGTCGGCGGAGTCGCTGCTGATGCCGATCGCCGAGGCGCTGGCGAAACTCGTCTGCGAAGAGGATTTCACGCAGGTGAAGGCGTGCGAAGGGCCGACGTGCACGCTGCTGTTCGCCGATCACACGCGAGGCCATGCGCGCAGGTGGTGCAGCATGGCCGTCTGCGGCAATCGGGCGAAAGTGGCCGCGCATCGGGCGCGGCTCAAGGAGGAGAATCGGGACTAAACCGCGAGACACGCACGCGGCAGCGCTTCACATTTTTCTGGAGGAGAACGCGGTATGAACCACATCAAGGCCATTGCATTCGACCTGTACGGCACGCTGTTCGACGTGCATTCGGTTGCCGTCCAGTGCGACGCGCAGTTCCCTGGACGCGGCCAGGAAATCAGCAACGTGTGGCGGCAGAAGCAACTCGAATACACCTGGCTGCGCAGCCTGATGAACCGCTATATCCCGTTCGAGCACGTGACGGAAGAAGCGTTGCGCTTCACGATCCGGCATCTTGGGCTTGAACTCGACGAGCGCGCATGCCGCTCGCTGTCGGACGCGTATCTGCGTCTGCAAGCGTATCCGGAAGTGCCGGATGCGCTGCGCGCGCTGCGGGATCGCGGACTGAAGCTCGCGATCCTGTCGAACGGCTCGCCGCATTCGATCGATGCCGTCGTGACTAACGCAGGGCTTCGGAACAGCTTCGACCATCTGCTGAGCGTCGATCCCGTGCGCGTCTACAAGCCGGACAATCGCGCTTACGAACTGGCGGAACAGACGTTTGGCGTCGGCCGGAGGGAAATCCTGTTCGTGTCGTCGAACGCGTGGGATGCGACAGGTGCGCGCTACTTCGGTTTTCCGACCTGCTGGATCAACCGCGGCGGCAAGACGTTCGAGGAAATGGGACAGCGGCCGGACTGGGAGGTGAACGGTCTGGATCGTCTCGTGACGTTGTTCGCTTCGGCGGCTGCCTGAAAGCGCGCGATTGGCGTCTGTCTGCCACGCGCGCGTCGTGCTGTGTTTCCAGCGTCACGATGCGCGCGCGGGCGCTATACCCACCCTCGATTCGCCGCTTCAGATAACGCCGCTCACTGCGGCTTGCCCGACGCAAGCTGCTGATTGCGGTCCGTCAAAAACCGCAGCAGCCCATCGATGCCGCTTTGCTGGATCGTCTCGCCGAACTGCTGCCGATACGTCTGCACGAGCCATGCGCCCATCACGTTGAGGTCGTATACGCGCCAGCCTTGCGGCGTCTTGCGCAAGCGGTAATCGATCTCGACGGGCTGCGCATTGGTGGAAGCGATCGTGCGCACGACGGCGTCGGTGTCCGTCGGCGCGACGCGCATCGGCGGATATTCGATCTTCTGATCCGGCTTGAGCTGCGCGAGCGCGCCTGAATACAAGTGGATCAGCAGCATCTTGAACTGTTGCACGAGTTGCTGCTGTTGCGCGGGGGTGGCCGTTCGCCAGTAGCGGGCCAACGCAAGCTGCGTCGTATGTTCGAAGTCGATATAAGGCAGGATGTCCCGGTTCACGATGTCCATGATGCGTGGGATATCCGAGGGGTCGATCGCCTGCCTGTGGACTTCGTCGAGGACCTGCTGCGTCACCGATTTGACCAGAATCTGCGGATCGGAGCTATCGACGGTCTGCGCCGATACCGTGTTGCCGAAGGCAAGCATCGTGAAGAACAGGACGGCAACGAAAAATCGCGATCTGATGTGGGCAATGTTCATGATGTAAATGCGTTGTCTAACAACACCGGCGAGGGGCTTCGCCGTGACCACAGCTATTGTAGGTGGGTTGCAAAAAATCGGCAGCGAGGGTGCCCGTCATCGCCGAAACCTATGGCGGGCAGAGCAATCTGGTATTTGCGTTGACGCAGGGCAGGCTTTCAAATAGAGGCTGCCAACGAAGCTCAGGCTCGTGATTCTTCTATAAAGGTGGAGACGACCATGAAAGTGCTGGTCCCTGTCAAAAGAGTGGTTGACTACAACGTGAAGGTCCGCGTGAAGTCGGATAACACGGGCGTCGATATTGCGAATGTAAAGATGTCGATGAATCCGTTCGATGAAATCGCTGTTGAAGAAGCGGTGCGGTTGAAGGAGGCGGGTGTTGTCAGCGAGGTGATTGCCGTTTCTTGCGGTGTCGCGCAGTGTCAGGAAACGCTGCGTACGGCACTGGCGATCGGCGCGGATCGCGCTGTGTTGATCGAGTCGAATGAGGAACTTCAACCGCTGGCGGTTGCGAAGTTACTCAAGGCGCTGGTTGACAAGGAACAGCCTTCGCTCGTGATTCTCGGCAAGCAGGCCATCGACGACGATTCTAACCAGACGGGGCAAATGCTCGCTGCACTGTCTAATCTGCCGCAAGCGACGTTTGCATCGAAAGTTGTCGTGGCGGACGGCAAGGCGACGGTGTCGCGTGAAGTGGATGGCGGCGCGGAAACGTTGTCGCTGACGCTTCCGGCTGTGATCACGACCGATCTGCGCCTCAATGAGCCGCGTTATGTGACGCTGCCGAACATCATGAAGGCAAAGAAGAAGCCGCTCGAAATCGTGACGCCTGAAGACCTGGGCGTCGATGTCACGCCGCGTCTGAAGACGCTGAAAGTCAGCGAGCCGCCGAAGCGCTCGGCTGGCGTGAAGGTGGCCGACGTAAAGACGCTGGTCGAGAAGCTCAAGACCGAAGCCAAAGTTCTCTGAAGCACGGAAAAGAACATGACGATTCTGGTGATTGCTGAACACGACAACGCGGCGCTGAAGGCAGCGACGCTCAATACGGTTGCTGCCGCGCAGAAGATCGGTGGCGACCTTCATGTGCTGGTTGCGGGTCACAACGCACAAGGCGCAGCGGATGCGGCTGCGAAGGTGGCGGGCGTGGCGAAGGTGCTGGTCGCCGATGCGCCGCAACTGGCGGCTGGTCTCGCGGAAAACGTCGAGGCGACGGTGCTGAATATCGCGAAGGATTACTCGCACATCCTCGCGCCGGCGACGGCTTACGGCAAGAACATCGCGCCGCGCATCGCGGCAAAGCTCGACGTCGCGCAGATCAGCGACATCACCGCCGTGGTCAGCGCCGATACATTCGAGCGCCCGATCTATGCTGGCAACGCAATCGCTACGGTTCAATCTCAAGACCCGATCAAGGTCATCACGGTGCGCGCAACAGGCTTCGAGCCCGTTGCAGCGGAAGGCGGCAGTGCATCCATCGAGAAGATCGACGCAGCGGCAGACGCAGGCATCTCGCAGTTTGTGAGCCGCGAAGTCACGAAGCTGGATCGTCCGGAACTAACGAGCGCGAAGATCATTGTTTCGGGCGGTCGTGGTCTGGGCAGCGGCGAGAACTACACGAAAGTGCTGGAGCCGTTGGCAGACACACTACAGGCCGCGTTGGGCGCATCGCGCGCAGCCGTCGACGCTGGCTACGTGCCCAACGACTACCAGGTCGGTCAAACCGGCAAGATCGTCGCGCCGCAACTGTACATCGCAGTCGGCATCTCCGGCGCGATCCAGCATCTGGCTGGCATGAAGGACTCGAAGATCATCGTCGCAATCAACAAGGACGAAGAAGCGCCGATTTTCAGCGTCGCGGATTATGGCCTCGTCGGCGATCTGTTCACCGTCGTGCCGGAACTGACGGGCGCACTGTGACGAACACATTTGTCGGGAGTCGAGATGTCGCAGCCTGTTAATCGCCAGCATCGCTCGTTTCTGTTCGTTCCGGGCACGCGTCCGGAACGCTTCGAGAAGGCTTTGAGCAGCGGCGCGGACGCCGTCATCGTCGATCTGGAAGATGCCGTCGCACCCGGCGACAAGGACCGTGCGAGAGAGGCCGTAGCCGAGTGGCTCTCGCCAGAACGCCCGGTGTTGATCCGCGTGAACGCAGTCGGCACGCCGTGGTTCGAGAAGGACGCCGCGCTCGGCAAGCTACGCGGCGTCGCGGGTATCGTCTTGCCGAAAGCGGAACGCGCAGCTGATGTCACCACGCTCGTTTCGCGGACCCGAAGCACGATGCCCGTCTTTCCATTGATCGAAAGCGCGAAGGGTATGTGGAACGCGCTCGAAGTCGCGAAGGCGCCTTTCGTTCATCAGCTGATGTTCGGCACGCTCGACTTTTGCGCCGACATGGGCATGGCATCCGATGGCGAGGAACTGGATACGTTTCGCGCGAAGCTCGTGATGATTTCGCGCGTCGCGGAGATACGGCCGCCCATCGACGGCGTGACGCCCGCCATCGACGATGCGCAAACACTCGAAGCCGAAACCACAAAAGCAAAGCGCTGGGGATTCGCGGGCAAGCTCTGCATACATCCCAAACAGGTTTCGACGATCAACGATTGCTTCGCGCCCAGCGAGGCGGAGATAGCGTGGGCGAAGAAAGTGCTCGACGCGTTCGATCGCGGGAGCGGCGCAGCGGTGGCGGTGGATGGGAAAATGGTCGACCGGCCCGTGATTCTTCGCGCACAAGGCATTCTCGACGCAAGCCGCGCCTGAACGCTCCGCACGTATAGAGCGCGCATCCCACGTCCATCGAGCAAGCGGCAGTATAAAATGGGCTCCCAGCCCAAGCGCCCCAACACGTATCGACAAACCGAACGGCGCTCATCGCACAACTGCCCACACCTTCAACCGCTCATGGACGTCCGCCAGCTCCGCTACTTTGTCAGCATCGTCGATTACGGCAGTCTTGGCAAAGCGGCGGAAAAGCTCTTTGTCGCGCAACCTTCACTGAGTCAGCAGATGGCGCGACTCGAAGAGGAACTTGGCGTGTCGCTGCTATTGCGCAGCAATCATGGCGTCACGCCGACGGCCGAAGGCGATGCGCTCTATCGGCATGCGCGGCTCGTGCTGCGGCAGATGGAACAGCTCAAGCAGGAAGTGACGAAAGGCGCGGGCAGCGAGTCGGGCACAGTGGCAGTCGGTCTGCCGACCACGATGGCATCGGTGCTCGCCGTGCCGCTCTTCGAGCGGATTCAGGATCGCTATCCAGGTATCCGTCTGCAGTTCTTCGAGAGCATGAGCGGCTATCTCAACGAGTTGCTCGCGAACGGCAGACTGGACCTTGCGATCCTGTTTCGCGAGTCCGACACGCCCGGCATTTCCGCGTTACCCGTGCTCGACGAAACGCTCTATCTACTCGGCGAACCAGGCGGCACGGTCTCGCCGCGTTCTACGACTTGTCCGCTCGCGAAGCTCGCTGGCGTCAAGCTGGTGGCGCCGGGTGTGTCGAATGGCTTGCGGCTTTTGATCGAACGGACCTTTTCTAGCGAGAAGGTCGAGTTGAATATCATCGCCGATATCGATTCGTTGCCGTCGATGCTGCTGATCGCACATTCGGGCCGTGCGTGCACGATTCTGCCGTCGTCCGCGCTCGCGCAACTCGATCAAACGCGCATGCCGAAGATGCGCAAGATCGTCGATCCCGTCATTCGCCGTCCTGCCAGCATCTGCTGGCCGAATGGCGTGCCGATGCATTCGGCGACGGTGGCCGTGCGGGAAACGCTCATCGAGCTGATTGCCGAGCAGGTCGAATGCGAAACATGGCAGGGCGTGACGCTGCGCAAGCAGGGCACGCCCGGCTGAGTTCGATCTGCGCTCAAGCGTGTTCCGCCGCATGCGCGGAGTCGCGGGTATCGGCGGCAGAGGTGGCGTCGCTGGTTCCCGGCGCGACATCTTCGAGCGCATGCCGGCTCGTCTCGACGCGAAGAATGCAGATTGCGACGCACAGCACGGCAAAGATCACGCTCACCATCGCAATGACGCCCGATACACCGACACGCTGATACAGCAGCAGCGCCAGATACGGCGTCGCAATCGACGCGGCACGTCCGCATGTTCCCGCAACGCCCGTGCCGCGCAGGCGCACTTCCGTCGGGAACAGTTCGGGAATGTAGCCGAACAGCCCGAGCGTGGTGATCGTATAGATCGTCGTGACGAGACAGAAGCCGACGACGATGATCTGCGCAGGCTCGCGCAACGTCACGTAGATCCACCCCAGCACGATGCTGACCAGCGCGGCGAGCACGATGCCTTTCGCGCGGCCGATCCGGTCCGCGATCAGATAGCCGACCAGGCCGCCGACGGGCGAACCGATCGACATCAGCATCACGAAGCCGAGCGACTTGACGATCGACAGACCTTCACTGACGAAGAAGGTCGGCAGCCACGCGATGAAACCATACAGCCCGATGTTGACGGCAATCGCGGTGAGCGCGGCAACGCAGGTGCGCCCGCGCATGCCCGGCGCGAACAGCGCGCTCAGCGGCACCGCGCCGACGTTGAGGTTCACCACGCGCTGCACGGGCGGCAGCGTGCCGACGCGCGCTTCGACTTCGCGCTCGATCGCGGCGAGCGTCGCTTCCGCTTCGTCGAGGTGCCCCGTCGATTCGAGCCAGCGCGGCGATTCGGGCATCCGGTGACGCAGAAACCACACGATCAGCGCGCCGATACCCGCAATCGCGAACATATAGCGCCAGCCAAGGTTCGGGATGATCCAGTAGCCCGCCGCGAGCGCGGCGAACAGTCCGCTGTTGATGATGATCGCAAGCAGCGATACCCACTTGCCGCGCGTCGCGGGCGGCACGAACTCGGCCAGCGTGCCCGCCGCGACCACCAGTTCGGCGCCGAGTCCCACGCCCATGATGAAGCGCAGCACGATCAGCCATTCGATGTTCGGCGCGAAGCACGCGGCAATCGAAGCCAGCCCGAAGATACCGAGATTCAGCTGATACGAGTAGCGTCGTCCGAGCCGGTCGCCGATATGGCCCGCCGCATACGCGCCGATCATCATGCCGACGAAGGTCGCCGAGACGAACATCGCGCCATGCCGGAGATCGGTGAAGCCTTGCTTGACCATCGCCGCGACGGCGCCGTTGGCGAGATAGATGTCGAACGCGTCGAGAAACGCGCCACCGGCAATCAGGCCGAGTATCTTCCAGTGGAAACTGCAAATGGGCAGACGGTCGAGCCGACCGGCGGCGTTGACGGACATGGTTGTGTCTCCTGGTTGGGTTGCCTCGCCACATGCAGAAGAAGGGCGAGACGGGCGCGATTGTTTTGAAGTGATTGCCCGGATGTGTGGTCGTCGAATGGCTACACGGCATGCGACGCGCGCAGCGCGTCCACCTCCGCTGCGCTGAAACCCAGTTCACGCAAGATCGCGTCCGTATGCGCGCCGAGCGCGGGAACGGCGTCCATGCGAGGCTCGTCTTTGGCGGCCATGCCGGGCGGATAGAGCGCGGGGATCTCGCCCGCAGCCGTCTGCACATGCGTCCAGCGTTGGCGGGCCTGCAACTGTTCGTGGTTCCAGACATCGTGCATGTCGTTCATCCGCGCGTTCGCGATGCTGGCCTTCTCCAGACGTTCGATCACTTGCGCCGCCGTCCACGCAGAAAACGCATCGACGATAACGCGCGTGAGTTCCTCGCGATGCTTCGCACGGCCGCTGTTCGACGCGAAGCGTTCGTCGGTGAGCAGTTCGGGGCGCTCGATCACGGTCTCGCAGAAGTTCTTCCATTCGCGCTCGTTTTGCAGGCCGAGCATCACCGTCTTGCCGTCGCCGGCGACGAACGGACCGTACGGAAAAATGGTCGCGTGAGATGCGCCTGCCTGACGCGGCGGCGTCTGTCCATCGATCGAGTAGTAGAGCGGGTAGCTCATCCACTCGACCATGCTTTCGAGCATCGATACGTCGATGTGTTTGCCGCGACCCGTCTGCGCGCGTTCGAGCAGCGCGGCGAGGATGTTCGTGTAGCCATACATACCCGCCGCGATATCCGCGATCGAGCAGCCTGCTTTCGCGGGCTCGCCTTCTGAACCCGTGATGCTCAGAAAGCCCGATTCGCTCTGAATCAGCAGGTCATAGGCTTTCTTGTCACGAAAGGGACCATCCAGTCCATAACCCGATATATCGCAGACAATCAGCCTCGGATACTTCGCGCTCAGCGTCGCGTAGTCGAAGCCGAGGCGCTGCGTCGCGCCGGGCGCGAGGTTCTGCACGAATACGTCGGCATCGGCGAGCAGCTTGTGCACGATGTCGAGTGCTTGCGGCTGCTTGACATCGAGCGTAATGCTTTCCTTCGAGCGGTTCGTCCACACGAAATGCGACGCGAGGCCCGACACACGCTCGTCGTAGCCGCGTGCGAAATCGCCCGCGCCTGGCCGTTCGATCTTGATGACACGCGCGCCGAGATCGGCGAGCTGACGGGTGCAGAAGGGCGCGGCGATCGCGTGTTCGAATGTGACGACCTTGATGCCTTGGAGCGGACGCATGATCGGGCTCGCTCTCAGAAGGAACGCGGCAGACCGAGGATATGCTCGGCGACGTACGACAGGATCAGGTTCGTCGAGATGGGCGCGACCTGATAGAGACGCGTCTCGCGGAACTTGCGCTCGACGTCGTATTCAGCGGCAAAGCCGAAGCCGCCATGAAACTGCAGGCAGGCGTTGGCCGCTTCCCAGGAAGCATCGGCGGCGAGCAGCTTGGCCATGTTGGCTTGCGCGCCGCACGGTTCGTGCGCGTCGAAGCGGCGCGCGGCCTCGAAGCGCATCAGGTTCGCTGCTTCGACGTTGATGTATGAACGCGCAATCGGGAACTGCACACCCTGGTTCTGGCCGATCGGACGGCCGAACACGACGCGGTCCTTCACGTACTGCGAGACCTTGTCGATGAACCAGTAGCCGTCGCCGATGCATTCGGCCGCGATCAGCGTGCGCTCGGCGTTCAGTCCATCGAGGATGTACTTGAAGCCCATGCCTTCTTCGCCGATCAGGTTTTCGGCGGGGATTTCCAGGTTGTCAAAGAACAGTTCATTGGTCTCGTGATTGACCATGTTCGGAATTGGACGAACCGTCATGCCGTGGCCGATCGCCTCGCGCAGATCGACGATGAAGATCGACATGCCTTCGCTTTTCTTCGTCACGTCCGCAAGCGGCGTGGTGCGGGCGAGCAGGATCATCAGGTCGGAATGCTGGACGCGCGAGATCCACACCTTCTGCCCATTGACGACGTAGCGGTCGCCCTTGCGCACGGCCGTGGTCTTGATTTTGGTCGTGTCGGTGCCCGTGGTCGGCTCGGTGACGCCCATCGATTGCAGGCGCAGTTCGCCGCTCGCGATCTTTGGCAAGTACAAGCGTTTCTGTTCCGCCGAGCCGTGGCGCAGCAGCGTGCCCATGTTGTACATCTGCCCGTGGCACGCGCCCGAGTTGCCGCCCGAGCGGTTGATCTCTTCCATGATGACGGACGCTTCCGTCAGCCCCAGACCCGAGCCGCCATATTCTTGCGGGATCAATGCGGCGAGCCAGCCTGCTTTGGTCAGCGCGTCGACGAAGGCTTCGGGATAGCCGCGTTCTTCATCGACCTTGCGAAAGTACTCAGCCGGGAATTGCTGGCAGAGGTCGCGAACGGCTTCGCGGATGTCCTGAAACGGATCGGTGACGGTATGGATCATGGTCAAGTCGTATGCAGTTGCGGATTGCGGAATCAGGCGAGCGTCGCGCGCGCCGACATGGTCAGCCAGCCTTCGTGGTCCTTCGACCAGAGTTCGACCGTCTTGCCGTCCGCCGACGGCTGGCCGCACAGATGCAGGGCGTTGCCCATGAAGCTCGGACGCATCGCCTTGTAAGAAAATTCGAGCACCTTCGCGTCAGGGCACTGCCTGCGCAGCAGATCCATCAGCAGCGTGGCGATCAGCGGTCCATGCACGACGAGATTCGGATAGCCTTCTACCTGCGTCGCGTACGGCATGTCGTAATGGATGCGATGGCCGTTGAAGGTCAGTGCCGAGTAGCGGAACATCAGCACTTCATCGGGGACGATCTGCCGGTGCCATTGCGCGGCATCGGGCGCGGCGGTCGGCGCGGGAGCGGGCGCGCCAGGCGCGGCCGGTTCGCGGTAGACGATGTCCTGTTCTTCGTCGATGGCGAACGTGCCTTCGCAATAGATGCGGTGGTTCACGGTGACGAAGCCGAGCTTACCGGTGCGGCCTTGCTTCTCGCTGACGTTCAGGATCGACGATTCGCGCGTGATTGCGCTGCCGACCGTTACGGGCGCGTGAAAGCGCAGGCGGCCGCCTGCCCACATGCGGCGCGGCAAGCCGAGGTCGGGAAGAAAGCCGCCTTTACGCGGATGACCGTCTTCGCCGATCTGCGCCTGCGCGATGGTCGGGCGGAAGAAGATCCAGTGCCAGAGAAGCGGAAGGGCGTCGCCGGGAAGCGGCGGCGCATCGTAGTCGAGCGTGGCGCCCAGCGCGACGGCCGATGTGGGCACGACGATGTCGGCGGCGATTACGGTTTGCGCATCGGATGCAGCGGACTGTTCGGTCATGCCTGTCTCCGTCGCCGGCAGCCGCCAGCGCGTTTGTTCTCGGGTTTGTTCCCGATACGCAGAGATTAGGCGAAGCCCGAATACGGCGGAAATACCAGTTTCATGTGCCGGTCATAGGGCGATCCTATTGCGGCCAGGGCAGGGCGGCACGTTGCAGCACGGTCATCGGGCCGAGCCGCTCGATCAACGCCAGGTGTGCCGCGTCACGCACGAACAGCGAACCGGCGAACCCCAGCGCGTTCACCGACACGCTCTCGACGTGTTCCGCCGATCTGGGAACGAGCAGCATCCATTGGCGCGTGACGAGCAGGTTGTACGGCGACGATTGACATGGAACGCCGTCGGTCTCGGTGGCGCCGACGCCGGCCGCTTCGAGCAGCGCGTGGTAGCAGCCAAGTGCCGTCTTTGCGGCATCGGCGGGCGTCGCCTGATCCAGCGCGACACGCGCGAATGCGTGACGAAACGGCAGGTCCGGCACGCGCATCGCTGGCCCATTGGAGACGGCTTCCGCTAGCATCGGCTCGACAGGCACGGCAGGCCCCGAATCGCCGAGCGGCAGCGGCACGATCTGAAGATGCTTGTGCGGCTGACTGGCACCCGCCTCGGGGCCGCCATTGTAAAAGCCGATGCCATCGAATTCCGCCATGCAGGCCATCAGCGCTTCGAAGTCCGCGAGATCGAGCAGCGCTTCCTGCCGCTGAAAATCGCGTGTGACGATCAGCAGATGATGATCGATGACGTTGAACTTGTTGAGCAAGGCCAGATGCGTATCGGAGATATCGGCGACGAACAGGTCGGGATCGTATGGAAGGAACGGATTCGCAACGGGACGCTTCTCTGTCTGCAGCTTGCGCGCTTGCCGGCGCTGCTGCTCCTTGCGCGTGAGGCTCGACACCTGCCGCACGACGAACCGGACAACGCCGCTTTCGATGACGGCCTGAACGGTATCGATAGGTTGCAGCGCGCCGCAGCGCAGCGCGTGTCCTGTCTGCCGCTCGATGGCGGGCCACAGCGTGCCTGGCGCAAGACGTCGATGGTCCATTCGGGTCAAAGTTTATAGCCGATCGTGCGCAGCAGATCCTTGCGCCATTTCACGTCTTCCGCGCCTTCGACGCCGAGCGGCGCAAACCCGTCTATCACGCCGACGATGCCCCGGCCCTGATCCGTTTCCGCCACCAGCACCTCGACGGGATTCGCCGTTGCGCAGAAGATGCGGCACACCTCGGGGACGCCCTTCAATGCATTGAGCACGTTGACGGGGAAAAAGCCGTCGCCGAGAAACACGAAGAAGCTGTGGCCCGCCGCGACGTTCAGCGCGTTCTGGCTGGCCATCTCGACGAGCGCATCGTCGGTGCCGGAGCGCCGCACGAGCCGCTTGCCGGACGCTTCGCAGAATGCGAGTCCGAACTTGATGCCGGGCACCGCGCCGACGAGCGTTTCGTGGATATCCTCGACGGTTTTGATGAAATGGGATTGCCCGAGAATGAAGTTGGTCGTTTCGGGCTTGACGACGGTGACGGCGGACAATTGCATGGCGGGCCTCGCTCCGTTGCGGCAGAACGCTGGTGGGAGATGCGTGTCAGATGCGTGTCGAGCTTGTTCTAGCCTAGACGCAAGCGCGCACGAGGGAAAGCGGGCGCGATGTAAGGCGATTGTCTGATTGATCGAAAACGGAGGCGGAAACATCGCGATACACATTCCACACGATGCTTACTGGGCTGGCTCGGGTACGCACCCAGCCAATGTGGGAAAATCAGGGACATGAAAACGCCCAGAATTTCAATCATCGTGGCCATGCTTGCCGTGGTCAGCCCGCTGGCGCACGCGAGCCTCGCGAGCGGCGCTCACCAGTTCAAGACCGACGCCAAGACGGCTGGCCGGGAGACCGGGCACGCCGTTCGCGACGGAGTGCATGCCGTCGGACACGGCGCGAAAGCGGCAGGCCATGCCGTTGCCGACGCGACAAAGCACGGTTATCACGCAACGAAGAAGTTCGTGACGGGACATGGCTAGGTGCCGCATTGCAGCATGCTGAATGGCATGTGATTGCGGCCCGCTGAACAGCCCATTCAGGCGTACGATTAGAGGCATCGCCCCGTTGCATCCCGTTGTGGATGCCGCGAATTGACGGAGAGCCGATATGAGACGCCTTTATTTCATTGCCCCCGACACGCTGACAGCGAAAGCGATCGTCGACGACCTGCTGCGCGCGAGAATCACCTGGCGGCACATCCATGTGCTCGCGAATCACAGCGTCACCCTCGAAGAATTGCCACAAGCCTCTTTGCTGCAAAGCAGCGACGTCGTGCATTCGCTGGAACGCGGTGTCGCGCTCGGCGGCGTGACGGGCGCGCTGCTTGGCCTCGTGGCGCTTGTCTATCCGCCCGCCGAACTGGCTATCGCGGGCGGCGCGGTCGTCATGCTGACAGTAGCGGGCGCCGGTTTCGGCGCGTGGACAGCCACGATGATCGGCGTCAACGAGCCGAATACGCAGCTAGAACGTTTTCGCGATGCGATACGCGATGGCCAGTTGCTAATCATGGCCGACGTGCCCGCATCGCGTGAACATGAGATCGAGCAATTGATCAAGCAGCATGTCCCGCGAGCCGATCTCGAAGGTGCGGAGCCCGCCTCGCCGATCTTTCCGTAGCACCTGGCAGGCCTTTCGCGCGCCGGCAGCGATTCGACAACGCAGTGCAAATGGTTGACAATCGAATGCCTTGCGCGCGGGGAATGATCCAATAGCCGGCTCCATAGATGCGTCGTGACGGCATCCAGCCGTCTCACACGGAACATCGTCGAGCCGGCCCCGCCGCGCTGTCCGATTCACGCGAACCACGCCCAAGGCGCTTTCGCGCAAGACCTGCTGACAACTATCAATGAGAAAGACTCTGGACGGCCTCGCCGTTTCAAGCATGGTGATGCTGTGCCTGATATGGGGACTGCAACAGGCGGCAATGAAGGCGATCGCTGCCGATGTCTCACCACTGCTTCAGGTATCGCTGCGCTCCGGGGTTGCCGCCGTGCTGGTCTGGGTGTTCGGCCGGCTGATCGTGCGCGACACATGGCTCAAGGGCGTTGCGCTCGGGCCGGGATCGCTGGTCGGCGTGCTGTTTGCCGCCGAGTTTCTGTTCGTTGCTGAAGGCTTGCGCCTGACCACGGCGTCTCACATGGCCGTGTTCCTTTACACCGCGCCGATGTTTGCGGCAGTCGGTCTGCAGATCGCGCTGCCCTCCGAACGCCTGACGCGCATGCAGTGGACGGGCATCGCGATCGCCTTTGTCGGGATCGTGATTACCTTTGTCGGGCCGGGCGCGGGAGGCGGCGCGGGGCCGTCGGCGCCGAACTGGATGCTAGGCGATCTGCTGGGCATTTGCGCAGGCGCAGTGTGGGGCCTGACTACCGTCGCCGTGCGCGCGTCGCGCCTGAGCGAAGCGCCCGCCACGCAGACGCTGTTCTATCAACTGGTGTGGGCCTTCGTCGTGTTGCTGCCGTTTGCCTTGCTGTCCGGCCAGTCCGCGTTTCATGGCAACACGCTGGTGTGGGCGAGCCTCGGGTTTCAGGCCTTCGTCGTCTGTTTCTTTAGCTACGTTGCGTGGTTCTATCTGCTGAGAATCTATCTTGCGTCGCGGCTCGGCGTGCTGTCGTTCATGGCGCCGATGTTCGGCGTAGCGCTCGGCGCGCTGCTGCTGCATGAACGGCTCGATCCGACCTTTCTCGCGGGCGCGGCGCTCGTGCTGGTGGGCATGCTGGTCGTCAATGGGCGCGAGTGGTTGAAGTTCGTCTTCACACGGCAAAGTCGCGATGGCGTGAACGTGAAGCACGCTGTTGACAGACGTCTCAACCGATAGCGCGTCTGCGCAGCCACTCCGCCACGATCACACATGCCGTGAGCCATGCTGTTGACGACATCGCGCCCGCCAGCACATCGCTGGCGAAATGCACGCCGATGATCAACCGGCTCCACGCAATCATTCCGACGACAGCCACCGCGCCGAGTACCACGGGCAGCCGCCAGCGCGCGGGCAGCGTGCGCATGAGTACATACGCGATCGCGCCATAAGTCGCAAGCGAGCCGGACGTGTGGCCGCTCGGGAAACTCCAGCTATGCACGGACGCCAACGCGGTGTCGTAGTCGGGCCTTGCGCGGCGGATCAGTTGCTTCAGCGTCATGTTCAACAGGCCGTTGCCGCCCGAAGCCGCGGCGAGTGTGCAGGCGAGTAGAAGGTGCCGCGTCGACAGCAATGCAATGGCGCCCGCTGTGCAACAGATCGCCAGCACCTTGGGATCGCCGAGATGTGTCGCAATAGCAAAGGCATGTTTCACTTCGCGCGGCACCGTAGCGCCGAGATTGCGCGCGAACGCGAGGTCGAAGCGGGTCAACGCGGGATCGGTCAACAGCGCGTGCGTGAGCGCCGTGAAGCACGCGGCGGCAGCGACGATCACAACCACGCCAACGCCGATCCCCGCATTGAATGTCAGCGTGCGCGCATGGCCCACACGAAAAGCCCCATACGCGATGCACTCCGCGACGAGCAGGGTCGCCGCCATCAGTACGAGCGCATGCCGGCCCGCGATGCTCGCAAGCTCGATCATGACGAACCGGCCGCGCGCACAGAAACAGGCGAACGCGCTTCATCCGTGCTGGCGAGATCGAGTGCATATTCCAGCACTGGCACGAATGCGCCGTTTTCGTCGTAGTCATAGCGCGCGACGACGGCCTTGCGCCCATTCGGATCGCCCGCGTCGTAGCGAATCAGATTGACCGAATTCGACATCTGTCCGCGGATGCGCGTCGATACCGCCGTGCCTGCCTGCACGGCCCACACAGGCCGCGCAATGTCCAGGCGGCTCGCGAGCGGCAGCACATAAGGCAAATGGATATGTCCGCCGACGATCAGATCGACACCCGCCTGGGACCATCGGCGGATCGCGGGTTCGCGGCCGTGCAGCAGATTGCGCGTGTCCTCTGCCGCGACGGATGCCACGGGATGATGCGTGACCACCACGCGCAGTTGCAGCGGTGTCGCGCGTTCGAGTCGCCGTGCGGCACGCTCGATCTGTTCCATGGAGACTTCGCCATCCGTATGCCGCGCGCGGCGGGTCGTATTCAGCCCGATCACCAGCAGTTCGCGCGACTCGAACACGGGTTCGAGATCGGCGCCAAATACGCGCCGGTGATTCGCATACGGATGCAGCACGCGCGCGAGCAGGTTGAAGAGGGGAATGTCGTGATTGCCGGGAATCACGAGCGTCGGCGTTGCGCCCAGCCGGTCGACGAACGCACGCGCCGCCGCGAACTGGCTGCGCCGCGCGCGCTGCGTGATATCGCCGGACAGCACGGCGAGGTCCGCCTGCTCGCGCGCGGCGAGTTGCAGCAAGGCTTCGACGACGTCGGGCCGTTCGGTGCCGAAATGCGGATCGGAGATCTGGAGCAACAGCGTCATGAGCGGTTCAGGGCAGCGACATCGGCCTCGGGTTTCAGCAGATAAAGGGGCGTGTCGCCGACGCGGAATTCGAGCGGCATCTGCATATAGGTGACCTCGCCATCCATTGCGATTTTGACACGCCGGCGCCGCTTCGACGGATGCGTGACGGTAAAGCGGCGAAACGCGAAGGCGATCACGTTGTCCGCGTCGCTCATCCCGCGCCGTGCAGCGACAGCACGATCTGCGCAAGGCGGCCGATCGCGCGCGGCGCCAATGCAACCAGCAAACCTTGCGTCAGCAACGGCGCTTCCGACGCGCCGACCTGTTCGAGTTGAAGCCGGTTGTTGGCGACGAACAGCGTCGACGTGCGAATCTCCTGCATCGTACCTTTGTGATCGACATGCAGACGCAGATGCCGATGCCGCCGCAACAGCATCGCAATCGCCGACCACAGCGGGACCAGCCGGCTGCGCCCGAATTGCCGCTTGTAGATTTCGCGATGCTCCAGCATCTTCGGGTACAGCCCGAGGCTCGCGTTGACGAGGAACATGCGGTCGTTCACGTAGCCGACCTGCACGGGATGCGCGCGTGCCGTCAGCAGCAGATCGATGGCTTGTGCGGGATCGGCGGGAATGCCGTGGTCGCGGCTGAAATAGTTGAACGTGCCGCACGGCAGCACGCCGAACGCGCAGCCACTGCCGATCACCGCTTGCGCGACGGCACACAGCGTGCCGTCGCCGCCCGCGCCGACAACCGCGCCGCCACGTGCCTGCGCGAGTTCGACCGCGCGTTGCGCCGTCGCGCCGAGTTGCGATGGGTCTTGGACGAGCATCAGTTCGTACTCGCGGTTCGCTTTGCCGAACGCGTTCGCGAGCAACGCGGCCGTGGTCTCGCCCTGCTTGCGTCCGGAGCCGGCGTTCATCACGATTACGAACGGCGCGCGCGCGTCCATCGGTTGGGCTTCGGCGTGCGTGGGGAGGGCAGATGGTTGCAACGCAATGTCTCCGTGAACATGTTGACTGTACCTGACGATCTGGCTTTGTTGAGCAGAACGTGACGCGTCGCATGTTGCTTGTGGGCGCAACGTTCAGTGTGTGCATGCAACACGCATGAGCATCGGCGGGAGCGCACGGCCCAGGCGGGTTTTGGCGTGCTCGCGGATATGCTCGCGTCGGCTTTGCCACTATGATGACCTTCTGCCGACGCGGCTTTGATCGCGCAGCACGAACGCGAACTACAACAAGGAGACGTCATTGAAGCGACTTTTCGTCACGATGTCATGCGCGGTCATGCTGTCGGGCTGCGGCGGAAATGGCGTCGCGCGTGCTGCGCCGAAGGTGATCGTCGATAGCGACTACAACACGCTGAGCGACGACGGCCAGCTTGGCGTGATGGCCGCGCAATTGCAGGCGCAAGGCAGGATCGAGGTGCTCGGCATCACAGTCGTGTCGGGCAACCAGTGGCTCAAACAAGGTGTCGCCGACGCGTTGAAGTCGATGGAACGGCTCGGCGTCGGAGACCGCATCGGCGTGTATGCGGGCGCGAATTACGCGCTGGCGCATCCGTATCCGGAGATCCAGCAGGAACTCGCGCAGTTTCCCGGCGGCGACGGCTATCTCGGCGCATGGAGTACGCCGGAGCCGACTTCCGATGCTCAACTCGTCGCGCCGCCCGATGGCTTCGCGACGCATACGCAAGTGCAGAGCAAAAGCGCGGTGGACTTCATCGTCGATAGCGTGAAAGCGAACCCGAACCAGGTGACGATACTCGCGATCGGTCCGCTGACGAACATCGCGCTCGCGGCAAGACAGCATCCCGAGATCGTGCCGATGATCAAGCAGATCGTCTACATGGGCGGCGCGTTCGACGTGCCGGGCAACACCACGGCGACGGCCGAATTCAACTGGTGGTTCGATCCCGAAGCGGCACGCGAAGTACTGCGTCTGCCCATCAAACAGACTGTGGTTCCCCTCGACGTGACCGACACTGTGAAGATGGATAAAACCGTCTATGACCGCATCACGCACGATCCGACCAGACAGACCATCATCACGCAACTGTTCAAGCAACTGAACGGCTATGGTTTCGACGGCAAGAATGGCTTCGAAACCAATCCGAACTACACGACTGACATCTGGGACACGCTGACCATCGCCTGGCTGATGGACCCCAGCTTCGCGACGCAGACGGAAGAACGCTGGGTCGACGTCGATACGAGCTTCGGTGCGAACGACGGCAAGGCGACGGGGTACGCGAGTTCGCCGCCGGCAGGGCTGCAGAAGATGACGATCATCAAGCGCTTCGACAACGCTCGCTTCTTCGATTTCTATGTCGATCTGCTCACGCGGCCAGTGCCTGTGAAATTGCCGTGACAGATGCATCGCGTGTGCCCGTCTGCACGCGTCCCTTCAATTGCGCACACTCCATTGAGCACCTAGTATGCATTTCGGACCAGCCGGCTGCATTGCGATGCGGAACGTCGCAAGCCGCGCTGGCGTGACTGTTCTTCGACTGGAGCAAATTCGATGCGAAAGATGAGAGCGGTACAGGTGAGCGGGCCGGGCGGCGCGCTGGAACTCGTGGAGCGTGACGTGCCGTCGCCCGGCGCGGGCCAGGTGTTGATCAAGGTGCAGGCGTGCGGCATCTGCCACAGCGATTCGCTGACCAAGGACGGCCAGTGGCCGGGCCTGCAGTATCCGCGCGTGCCGGGCCATGAAGTCGCGGGCGTGATCGATACGGTGGGTGCGGGCGTCGAAGGATGGAAAGCGGGCGAGCGCGTGGGCGTGGGCTGGCACGGCGGCCATTGCGGCCATTGCGCGAATTGCCGGCGCGGCTATTTCGTCGTGTGCGAAAAAGGGCAGATACCTGGCATCAGCTACGACGGCGGCTACGCCGATTACCTGGTCGCACCCGTCGAGGCGCTGGCGCGCATGCCCGCAGAACTCAACGACGTGGACGCCGCGCCGCTGCTTTGCGCGGGCATCACCACGTTCAACGCGTTGCGCAACAGCGGCGCGCGCGCGGGCGACGTGGTCGCGATTCTCGGTATCGGCGGGCTGGGGCATCTTGGCGTGCAGTTCGCGCGGCGCATGGGCTTCAACACGGTCGCGATCGCGCGCGGCGAGGACAAGGCGCCGCTCGCGAAGCAACTCGGCGCGCATCACTACATCGACAGCCGCTCGCAGAATCCCGCCGATGCGCTCAAGGCGCTGGGCGGCGCGTCGGTCATTCTCGCGACGGTGACCAACGCCGACGCGATGACGGCCACGCTCGGCGGCCTCGCGCTCAACGGCAAGCTGATCATCCTCGGCGTCGCGGACAAGCCGATCGAAGTGCCGCCCGTGCAGTTCATCATGGGGCGCAATGCGGTGCAGGGCTGGCCGTCGGGTTCGTCGGCCGATTCCGAGGACACGCTCGCGTTCAGCGCGCTCGCCGACGTCAAGCCGATGATCGAAACCTATCCGATCGAACGCGCCGCCGAAGCGTACGACCGCATGATGAGCGGCGCCGCGCGCTTTCGCGTCGTCCTGACGATGAACTAGCCGTTTCGCCTGAACGGGCGAAGCCATGCGGGCTGAAAGGCCGCCGTCGCGAGCGCGCGACGGCGGTTGCAAATCCGTCTCTGCCAATGTCTGCCGGGGTTTGCGGCATCTGCGGGAGGCCCGCAACGCTCCTTCTACATCCCGTCCACCAATCTCACCTCCGGCAGCGCGTAAAATGCTGCCTTTTCATGGTTTCGGGTGGTATGGTTCAAGCCCCTCAGCGTACGGCGGTCAGCGGTCCGACGCTCGTCCGTCTGCTCGCGCGCCTGACTGCCGCCGACGTTCCCGCCTCCAGCCAGTCGCTGTCGGACCAGTTGAGCCAGTGGCTCGGCTGGACGGACGCGATTGCGTTGTCGACGGCGCTCAACAGTGCGCCGCCCGCCGTCGCGTCCGGCGCACGGGGCGCTGGCAGCGTCGAGCACGAGTGCGCGCGCGTGCGCGCGTCGCTGGCTGACGCGATTGCCGGCGACAGCATGCTCGCGCCGCGCCGGCGGCGCAGCGCCGCGCACGCGCAGAATGCGCAGCAGCCAGAAGCGGAAGCCAATTACGCGGACTTTCGCCAGTGCTATCTGGCGTTGCAGCAGACGATGGAAACGCGCATCGGCGGTCTGCGCGGCCGGCTGCGCAGCATGGTGGCGGCCCAGACGTCCGACATGACGCGGCTCGCGGTGGTCGACGCGATCATGGAGCGGTCGCTCGGCGCGCGCGAGCGCAGCCTGTTCGGCGCGGTGCCGGGTCTGCTCAGCGGACATTTCGAGCGCCTGCGCCAGGCGGCGCAGGACGAGCAGGACGCTCTGGACACTGTGGCTACTACGGCCACTTCAGCCGAGAGTCAAGTCGCTGCGGCCCGGCCCGGCGCATGGCTAGACGTGTTCCGCAAGGACATGCAAAGCGTGTTGCTTGCCGAACTCGATATTCGTTTTCAACCGGTCGAAGGGCTGCTGGCTGCCCTTCGCATCAGCTAACTGGGACAACATGTCCAGATATCGCATTGATTTTGTCGTTGTTTTTCTCGTAGGTCTGGTTGTAGCCGGTTGGGTCGGCGCCGGCTATATCGTGTCGAATCCGCTGGCGCTCGCTGTCACGCTGCTGGTCGCCGCCTGCTATGTGGCGGGCGCGCTGGAACTGCAGCGCTATCAGGAGGCCACTGCGACGCTCACGCGCGCACTCGCGGAATTGTCCGAGGCGCCGTCCCGGCTCGGCGTCTGGCTCGAACGTCTGCATCCCGGTTTGCGCAACCCGGTGCGCCTGCGCATCGAAGGCGAGCGCGTCGCGTTGCCGGGCCCGGCGCTCACGCCGTACCTCGTCGGGCTGCTGGTGCTGCTCGGCATGCTGGGCACGCTGCTCGGCATGGTGACGACGCTGCGGGGCACGGGCGCCGCGCTCGAAAGCGCGACCGATCTGCAGGCGATCCGCGCGTCGCTGGCCGCGCCCGTCAAGGGCTTGGGCTTTGCGTTCGGCACCTCGATTGCGGGCGTGGCGACCTCGGCGATGCTCGGCTTGCTGTCGGCGTTGTGCCGCCGCGAGCGCGCCCTCGCCGCGCAACTGCTCGACACGAAGATCGCGACCACGTTGCGCGCCTTTTCGCAGAGCCAGAAGCGCGACGAAACCTTCAAGCTGTTGCAGCGTCAGGCGGACACGATGCCCGTGCTGGTCGACCGCCTTCAGACGATGATGACGGCCATCGAGCAGCAGAGCCTCTCGCTTAACGAGCGGCTGATCTCGAACCAGCACGCCTTTCATGGACGCACGGAAGCGGCGTATGCGCGGCTGGTGTCGACGGTTGCGCAGTCGTTGAAGGACAGCGCGGCGGAAAGTGCACGCGCGGCGAGCGCGGCGTTGCAGCCGGCGATGGAAGCCACGATGACCGGCCATGCGCGCGAGATGGCGTCGCTGCGCGAGACCGTCGAGCATGCGGTGCAACGTCAGCTGGATGGTTTGACGACCGGCTTCGACGCGTCCACTGCGAACGTTGCGAAGCTATGGAACGAGGCGCTCGCAGGACACCGGAGCGCGAGCGAGTCGCTCGCACAGGATCTGCGCGTGTCGCTGGAAGGCTTCAGCCAGACTTTCGAGCAACGCTCGGCCACGCTGCTGGACGGCGTGTCGGCGCGCCTCGATACGACGGCGGGCCAGGTATCGAGCGCGGCGGAAAGCGCCCGCGCGGCAGGCGCAGCATTGCAGCCGGCGATGGAAGCCACGATGGCCGCTCACGCGCTCGAAATGACCGCGTTGCGCGGTACGGTCGAGCAGGCGGTGCAGCGTCAACTGGACGGCCTGTCGAGTGGCTTCGAGTCGACCACGGCGAACGTGGCGAATCTATGGAGCGAGGCGCTCGAAGGACACCGAAGCGCGAGTGAGTCGCTCGCGAAGGATCTGCGCGCATCGCTGGAAGGCTTCACGCAGACTTTCGAGCAGCGCTCGACGGCTCTGCTGGACGGCGTGTCGACGCGCCTCGATGCCACGGCGGGACAGGTTTCTCAAGCATGGACCCATGCACTGACCCAGCAGGAGCGCACGGGCGAAAAGCTCGCGGAACACAATCGCGACGCGCTCACGACGGCGGCATCCGCCTTCGAGCAACATTCGGCAGCACTGTTACGCGCCGTCGATCAGTCACACGCTGGTTTGCAGGACGAACTGGCGTCGCGCGACCAGCAGCGTCTGGACGCATGGAGCGCATCGCTCGAAACGGTCGCGGCGACGTTGAGCCAGAAGTGGGACGAAACGGGCGAGCGCACCGCGAGCCGCCAGCAGGAAATCTGCGACACGATCGCGCAAACCGCGCGCGATATCTCGGCGCAGACGCAGGCTCACGCGAGCGGCACGATCGCGGAAATTTCGCGGCTGGTGGAGGCCGCGTCGGAAGCGCCGCGCGCGGCGGCGGAAGTCGTCGCCGAACTGCGCCAGAAGCTCTCGGACAGCATGGTCCGCGACACCGCGATGCTCGACGAGCGCAGCCGTCTGCTCGCCACGCTCGAAACGCTGCTCGACGCCGTGAATC
This sequence comes from Paraburkholderia sp. PGU19, assembly GCF_013426915.1. GTDB lineage: Bacteria > Pseudomonadota > Gammaproteobacteria > Burkholderiales > Burkholderiaceae > Paraburkholderia. The sequence goes on along the minus strand of NZ_AP023181.1, from coordinate 521,046 downwards.
ACGCATCGACCGAACAGCGCACGGCCGTCGATGCGCTCGTCGCGACGTCGGCGGGATTGCTCGAGCGCGTCGGCTCGCAGTTCAATGACAAGGTCGAAACCGAAACCCGCAAGCTCGGCGACGTGGCCGCGCAGGTGGCGGGCAGCGCCGTCGAAGTGGCGAGCCTTGGCGAAGCGTTCGGCATGGGCGTGCGGCTGTTCGGCGAATCGAACGACAAGCTGATGGCGCATCTGCATCGTATCGAGGCGGCGCTCGACAAGTCGCTGCTGCGTAGCGACGAACAATTGGCGTACTACGTGGCACAAGCGCGGGAAGTGATCGACCTCAGCATGCTGTCGCAAAAGCAGATCGTCGAAGACCTGCAACAGCTGGCGGGGCAGCGCGCATCGGCTGGAGCCGACGCGGCATGAACGACGATATCGACGGCGGCGTCGAGCCGACGACGCCCATCTGGGCCGCGTTCAGCGATCTGATGTCGGTGTTGCTGGGCGCGTTCGTGCTGATTCTGGTCGGCGTGATCGGCGTGCAGCTGGAACTCTCGGCGCGGCTCGACGACGCCGTCAAGCAGCGGCAGATGGAAGCGCAACGCCGCAAGACGCTGGAGCAGGCGCTGGCCGGGCCGCTCGCGGCCGGGCGCGTGACGCTGGTCAACGGGCGCATCGGCATCAGCGGCAACGTGCTGTTCGCGCTGAACTCCGACCAGTTGCAGCCGCAGGGGCGCGATCTGCTGAAGAGCCTTGCCGGGCCGTTGTCCGCGTATCTCCGTTCGCACGATGAAATCCTGATGGTCAGCGGCTTTGCCGACGATCAGCAGGTGCGGTCGAGCAACCGGCGCTTCGCGGACAACTGGGAACTGTCGGCGCAGCGCGCGCTGACGGTGACGCGTTCGTTCATCGATGCGGGTATTCCTGCGTCGTCGGTGTTCGCGGCGGCGTTCGGCTCCGAGCAGCCCGTCAGTTCAAACGCGGATAGCGAAGGGCGGGCGAAGAACCGCCGCGTTGAAATTGCGGCGGTGCCGAGGCCCGCGTCATCGGGCGGCGGAAAACCGTGAGTAACAACGCAAGCGCGAGCGACGCGCAGACCACGCTCGACGCCTGGCGCGAGCAGGGCGACGACCGGCTCGATCCGCTGCGCTTTCATTTCATCGATGCATTGGCGCGACGCGCCGCCGCTCACGAAGGCGAAGCGCGCCGCATGCTCGACGCGCGTCTGTCAACCTTGCTCGAAGCCTATGCCGCCGATCTCGCCAGCCGTGGTGCATCGACGGCGCAGGCGTCCGAGTGCGCCGCTGTGCCGTGCAAGGCAACGCGTGGACCGCTCGCGGAACTGGTCGATTACCTCGCGAGCCATCCGCAGGCAGGTGACGAACGCGTCGCGCTCAGTGTCGCCGTTCGCTCCGAATTGAAGGCGCTCGATTACTTTCGCGAAACCTGGTCCAAGGTCAGTGCCGAGAAACAGGTGCGCGTATCGCTTGAACAGGTGCCGGGCAATGCCGGGCCGCTCAATTCGAGCAGTCTCGTGCATCGCTCGCTGTCGCTGATGCGCGAGTTGTCGCCGGGCTATCTGCAACAGTTCCTGGCGTACGTCGATGCGCTGTCGTGGATGGAGCAGATCACGGGCGGCGCGTTGCCAGTCAAGGACGCGCCGCGCGCCGCGAGCGCGAAGAAGGGCGCGCGCGGCAAGTCGCGCTAGGCACTTTGTCGCTTCAGGCCGTATCGGCCTGCTTCTTGTACTGCGACGCAAGCTTGTCCTGCTGGTTCGGCGGAACAGGATCGTAATGGCTCAATTCGATGCTGTAATTGCCGTGCCCGCCCGCAATCGCGTTAAGGCGCGACTGATAGTCGGCCAGTTCCGATAGCGGCACTTTCCCCGCCACGACCACAGCGCGGCCCGCCAGATTGCGCGTGCCCTGCACCTGCGCGCGACGCGACGACAGATCGCCGATGATGTCGCCCATCGTCGTCTCGGGCGTCATCACCTCGATGTTCACGATCGGTTCGAGCAGGATCGGTTGTGCCTTGAGCACGGCATCGATGAACGCCTTGCGGCCCGCCGTGACGAACGCGACTTCCTTTGAATCGACAGGATGGCTCTTGCCGTCGAACACGGTGATACGCACGTCCTGCATCGGAAAGCCCGCAAGCGGGCCGTTTTCGATCACCTGCAAGATGCCTTTTTCGACGGCGGGCATGAACTGGCCCGGAATCGCGCCGCCCTTCACGGCATCGACGAATTCATAGCCCGCGCCGCGCGGCAACGGCTCGACGCGCAGCATCACTTCGCCGAACTGTCCTGCGCCGCCCGTCTGCTTCTTGTGCCGATGATGTCCTTCGGCCTTGGCGCCTATGGTCTCGCGATACGCGATCTTCGGCGGCCGCGTGATGACGCCGAGCTTGTATTGATCGGCGAGCCGCTCCAGCATGTGCCGCAGATGCAATTCGCCCAGTCCGCGCACGACGGTCTCGTTAGTGCCGACGGGATGTTCGATTTTCAGGCAAGGGTCTTCCGCCGCGAGCTTTTGCAGGATTTCCCACAGACGCTGCTCGTTGCCGCGCCGCTCCGGCTCGATGGCGAGGCCGTAGATCGGCGTCGGGAAGGCGAGCGGCGCGAGATGGATGTTGCCGTCTTCGGGCGCGTCGTGCAGCACGGCGTCGAACGAAATCTCGTCGATCTTCGCCGTCGCGCAGATATCGCCGGGTCCCGCCTGCGCGATCTCCTCGTGGTCCTTGCCCTGCAACAGCATCAGATGCGCGACGCGAAATGGCTGGCGTGCATCGCCGATGTAGAGCTGGCTGTCGCGCCGCACCGTGCCCTGATGGATACGGAACACGGCCATCTTGCCGATGTACGGGTCGATCACGATCTTGAACACATGCGCGAGCACATGTTTGTTGGGATCGGGCTCGGCTTGCACCGTCTCGCGCCGTCCATCGACATCGCGATAGAAGAGGGGCGGATTGCCTTCGAGCGGATTGGGCAACAGCTTGACGAACACGTCGAGCAGTTCACGGATGCCCGCGCCCGTCGCCGACGACGTGAAGCACACGGGCACCAGATGCCCTTCGCGCAATGCGCGCTCGAACGGTTCGTGCAGCTGTTCCGGCTGGACCGCTTCGCCCTGTTCGAGATACAGCTCCATCAGCTTCGCGTCGAGTTCGATCACCTGATCGACTAGCGCGTTGTGCGCGGATTCCACCGTCAGTAGATCGGATTCGCCGGACGGATTGAAGAAGCAGTCGACCACGGCGCTTGCACCTTGCGCGGGCAGGTTGATGGGCAGACAGTCCTTGCCAAAGGTCTCCTGAATCTCTTCGAGCAGACCGGGCAGATCGACCTTGTCGCCATCGATGCCGTTCACGACGATGATCCGGCACAGCTTGCGCGCCTCCGCCCACGCCATCATGCGGCGTGTGGTCATTTCGATGCCGGTGCGCGCGTTGATGACGATCGCGGCGGTTTCGACGGCGGGCAGCGCGCTGATGGAAAGGCCGGAGAAGTCGGGATAGCCGGGCGTGTCGGCGAGGTAGATGCGGGTGTCCTGGTAATGCAGATGGGCGATCGCGGAAGAGAGCGAGTGGTGGTATTTGCGCTCCAGCGGATCGAAGTCGCAGACGGTCGAGCCTCGGTCGACGCTGCCTGCCGCATGGATCGCGCCACCTTCTTTCAGCAGCGCCTCGATCAACGAGGTCTTGCCGCAACCTGCGTGGCCGACCAGCGCGATGGTACGGATGGCTTCGGGTGGGTAATCCATGGCCGTCCTCATTCTGCGACAGTTATTGGGCCATTATTGGTGAAAATGGCGCCGCCTGCCACAAGACACGCGCGAATTTGCGAATTCGTGTATGTTGCGGCGCGGTAGAAAACGATCGCGCCTGTTTCTGATAAGGTGGCCCGATCCTCTAAACATTCATTGGATCCGCAACACATGACGCAACAACTCAGAATCGATTTTGTCTCCGATATCGCCTGCCCGTGGTGCGCGATCGGGCTTTCGTCGCTACAACTTGCGCTGTCGCGTCTCGGTGAAGCGGTGAATGCCGAGATCGTCATGCATCCGTTCGAACTGAATCCGCAGATGGGGCCGGAAGGCGAGGCGATCGTCGATTATCTCGGCAAGAAATATGGCCGCACGCCGGCGCAGATCGAAGAGACGCAGGCGATGATCCGCGAGCGCGGCGAGAGCGTCGGCTTTGCGTTCGGGCCGCGCAACTATGTGTACAACACGTTCGATGCGCATCGGCTGCTGTATTGGGCGGGTGTCGAAGGCAAGCAGTTGCCTTTGAAGCTCGCGCTGTTGCAGGCCTATCACGGCGACGGCAAGGACCCGAGTAATCGCGACGTGCTGGTCGAAGCCGCGCAATTCGTTGGTCTCGATGCCGCGAAAGCGCGTGACGTGCTGAACGGCAACGACTATGCCGAAGAAGTGCGCGCAGAAGAGCAGCAGTTCCAGTCGATGGGCATTCAGTCGGTGCCGTCGATCGTTTTCAACCAGAAGTATCTGGTAACGGGCGGGCAGCCTGTCGAAGCATTCGAACAGGTGATTCAGCAGATTCTTGCTGAAGAGAAAGCGGGCGCGTAGTCGCTTTCTCCTGCCTCAACTATCAGAAGTATTTGGTCGCGCCCGCATACACCGCGAAATGCGGAGCGTACTGCGGCGCGCCGACGCCGATGCCCGAACCGTCGCGAAGTTCGTAGACGCGGTTGAAGGCGTTGACGACGAGCAAGCGCGCGTCGAACTTGCCGATCAGCGGCTGGTTGAAATGCTGGATCACCCCGAGGTTGACCTGCGTATAGACGGGCAGACGGTCCGTGTTGGCGAAGCCGCTGCGTAGTCCGCTGCCCACGAGTCCGTCGAACGTGAAGGTGGTTCTGCCGAAATCATACGTGCCGCCGAACGAAGCCGTCACGCGCTGGTCGTGATCGAGAAACACCCAGTGGCTGTTGATGAAGGCCAGTTCGTCGGGATCGAAATTGAACTGCGCCGAACTGATCTGCTTGCCCTGCGCCCGGCTGTACGCGAGGTTCAGATAAGCGGAAACATTGTCATGCCTGAAGTTCGCGGTGAATTCGACGCCGTATGTTTTTCCGTATTGATAGTTGAATGGCGTGAAGATCAGGGCCGAGCCGAATTGCCCTTCGTCGAGCAGATTGGTCGACTTCTTGTAGTACGCATCGAGCCCGAGCGTGAGCGCCGAACCAACCTTTTGGGTGACGCCGATATCGAAGTAGTGGCTGCGCTCGGGTTGCACGGGATCGTTCTGACTGGACGGACTCTGGTTCGTCGTGCCGTTGAACTTCGAGATCGTCGAGCCGGATACCAGCTCGAATGCGGGCGGCGTGAAATAGCGCGCGTAGCCGGCATGTACGGTGGTCGTCGGCGTGAGCGTGTAGACCATGCCGATGCGCGGGCTCAACTGGCTCGCACTCGTGTATTCGTCCATCCGGTCGTAACGCAGACCGTAGTTCAGCGTGAGACGGTCGGTGAGCTTCCATTCGTCCTGCGCATAGAGGCTGTACAGGTAGCCCGTTTTGCTGCTGTTGTCCTGAATGTTGAACGGTTGATCGGAAAGCTGGTTGCCGTTGTCATCGACGGCGAAGACGTTCACGCTATTGTTGAATACCGCGTGCTCCTGCTGGAAGAACAGGCCTGCGCGCACCGTGTGCTTGTCGTTCAGACGCCAGGTGGTATCGACTTGTGCGCCGTTGGCCGAGTTGCTGTGAAAGTCCTGCGCCGCGACGCCGTTGAACATCAGGTCGCCGATTGGGTCCGGGTTGAACTGCGTGCGCGTGTAGCGCGTGAAAAACGCGACCTGATAATCGAATGCGCCGCCGTTCGTGCCTTGCAACGAAATGGCCGCGAAGTTGTTCAGCTCGGATTGGGTTTCGTTGAGCTGCGATGAATCGAATGTATTGTTGCCGTTGAGCGTGAAGCTGGTTAGCAGACCGGGCGTATTCGGGATCTCGAACTGGTTGCTGGTCGTGCCGAATAGCAGGCTCACGCGTGTCAGCGGATTGATGATGTACGACAGATAGCCGAACGCGTCGCCTTGTCGCGTGTGATCGTGAATCGCGTTGGCGCTCGCGGTCGGGTTTTCGATGCCCAGATTGTTCATGCCCAGCGAGCCGCTCAGATAGTAGCTGAACGGCCCCTTGCTGCCATATACGTCGGCGCTCGTCTTGATGGTCTGATGGCTGCCGCCGAAGACATCGATCGAGCCGCCGTTGCCCGTGTCGCCGGATTTGGTGCGGATATCGATAATGCCTGCTGTCCGGTAGCCGTATTGCGCGGGCAACGCGCCCGTCAGCAGACTGACCTGATCGATGATGCGCGTGTCGAGCGACTGGCCAAAGCCGCTGATCGGCTCCGGAATGATGATGCCGTTGATCCGGTATTGCAGGTTCGCGTGATCGCCGCGTACGTGCAACTGGCCGTATGAATCCGCTGCCACGCCTGGTGCTTGCAATAGCACCTGATTGAGCGGCGTGTTCTGGCCGGCGGGCAGGGCGTCGATGTCGTCCTGTGTGAAGCGGTAGACGCTGCTGCCCGTCTCGGGCAACAGGCCGTTGCGAACGTCGTCGAGGCGTTTGGCGCTCACCTTCACATCGCTCATTTCGGTTGGGTCGGCGATGTTCTCTGTCGATGCGGAAGAATCTGTAGCCGCCGTTGCCCGGGAAGCGGCACTAAACAGAAGCAGCGTGGCGTACATCACGTGAGCGTGTTTGCGCATTTTGTTTTGATTTGCTGTCGTTGAGATCTTGTTCGATTCGTTTTGATAGCGCGAGCGCATCCGATCCATAGGAATCCTATGAATGAGGCATGGAACAGCTTGGTTTTCGAATTGCTTACGCGATGGCGGATTGCGCCGTTGAAACGGTTGTAGTTGTGACGCGCCGTCCGCTCGTTGTGACGAGAGGCAACGTCGGCGATGTTATAACATAACACTCATACGATACAAGCGCTGCATGCCGTCTGAGAGACGCGCTGTCCGCCTTGCCATTGCAAGCCGATTGCAAGAAAAAAATCTGACGACGCGACGGAATAAGCATCGATCGACTGCGTTAGCCCCTATGTCGCGGTGCCTGACGCGGGCGCACGCGCATTGCCCGTCGCGGATCGCATGGCGTCGGCAACAACAACTTCAAACCTGGAGTGGTCTTGAGTCACAACACGGTTCAACCGGGGTGGGTGCGGATTACGCACTGGATCAATGCTTTGGCCGTCGTGCTGATGGTCATGAGCGGCTGGCAGATCTACGATGCATCGCCGATCTTTCCCGTCATCCAGTTTTCTCCATCGATCACGCTAGGCGGCTGGCTTGGCGGCGCGCTGCAATGGCACTTCGCAGTGATGTGGCTGCTGGTGGCGAACTTCATCGTGTATCTGGCGGGCAATCTTGCGTCGGGCCGCTTTCAGCGCAAGCTGTTGCCGCTCAAACTGAAGCAGCTTGCCGCCGATCTGCTCGCCGCCTTGCGCGGACGTCTGAAGCACGACGACCTCGCGCAGTACAACGCTATCCAGAAGCTCGCCTATCTCGTGGTAATCGCCGATATCGTGCTGATCGTGCTGTCGGGGCTCGCGGTGTGGAAATCCGTGCAGTTTCCGCTGCTGCGCACGCTGATGGGCGGCTATGACAATGCGCGCATCGTGCACTTCGTCTGCATGAGCGTGCTGGTCGCGTTCTTCGTCGTGCATGTGGTGATGGTCGCGCTCGTGCCGCGCTCGCTGCTGCTGATGATCCGGGGGCGCTGAATCATGACGATCCGCAAGCGCACCCCGCAGCCAGGCTCTTTTCTCGCGACGCACGGCGAGTCGATCATCCGCGATGCACAGCGCGAACTCAAATCACCCGCGCGACGACTGTTCGGTCAGAGGCTGCTGACGCTCGGTGGCATCGCGCTGCTGTCCGGTTGCGATCTGACCAACGACAAGGCAGTGAACACGGCGCTGCGCCGCATTTCGTTTTTCAACGACGACGTGCAAGCCCTGCTTTTCAACCCAAAAGAACTCGCGCCGACCTATCCCGAGTCAATGATCACGCGGCCGTTCCCGTTCAACGCGTTCTATGACATCGACGAGGTGCCCGAAGTCGACGCCGCGTCGTACCGCTTGCAGGTAAGCGGACTCGTGCACGGGAAGCGCGTGTGGACGCTCGACGAACTGCGCGCGCTGCCGCAGGAAAGCCAGATCACGCGTCATATCTGTATCGAAGGATGGAGCGCGATCGGGCATTGGGGCGGCGTTCGCTTCTCCGATTTCCTGCGCCGCGCAGGCGCGGATACTAGCGCGAAGTATGTGTCGCTACGTTGCGCGGACAACTATTGGACCAGCATCGACATGCCGACCGCGCTGCACGCGCAGACGCTGCTCACGCTCACTTACGACAACGACGTGTTGCCGCCCAAGTACGGCTTTCCGATGAAACTGCGCATGCCAACCAAACTCGGCTACAAGAACCCGAAACATATCGTTGCCATCGAAATCACGAACCAGTACCCGGGCGGCTACTGGGAGAACCAGGGCTACAACTGGTTCGGCGGTTCGTGACGCAATGACGTTGTTCTCTCGCTACACCTAAACCAAACCGTTGGGAGCTTCCATGTCTTTCCGCATCAAACTCGGCGCCACACTTCTGACAGCCACGCTTGCCACGGCTGCGTTCGCGCAGGCGCCCGCGACCAAGCCCTCGCGCATCCGCGGCGAAATCGTGTCACTCGACGGCGACACGCTCAAGGTTCATCGCCGCAGCGGCGACACGGTGTCGATCGAAGTGAAGCCGGCCGTGACCGTGTCGGCCGTCAAGGCAATTCAACTGTCCGATATCAAGCCGGGCACGTTCATCGGCACGGCCGCGACCACGGGCACGGACGGCAAGCTGACGGCAACGGAAGTCGTGGTATTCCCGGAGTCCGCGCGCGGCACGGGCGAAGGGCACTACGACTGGGACCTCGGGCCGAACAGTTCGATGACCAATGCGAACGTCGACACGGTGGTGCAGAGCACCAGCGGGCGTGATCTGAAGCTGTCGTACAAAGGCGGCAGCAACGTCGTGACCGTACCGCCCAACGTTCCCGTTGTGACGTTCACGCCTGCCACGCACGGCGATCTGACGCCGGGCAAGAAGGTGTTCGTCGTTGCGACGCCGGCTTCGCAAGGAAGCTACGTCGCACAGCGCGTCGTGGTCGAGAAGGATCGCGTTGCGCCGCCGATGTAATTGCTGCGAGCGCCGTTCGAGCATTCAAGCCTTGAGCGGCGCTATTTAATTTCGCCAATTATTTTCGATTTTTGTTATCGGCTGCGACGCTAAGATCGACGCAGCCGTAATAAAAGGGGCGAAAAAAATGGCGAGTACCTTGAAGCTGCCGGCGTCGGCCAATTCCGCAAAATCCTTAAAGATCGACGCCATTCGTTTCCTCGCGGCGTTCTGGGTACTGATGTACCACTTCAAGCCGCCCCTTTTCAAGGAACTCCTGCCGCATCGGCTTTCGTTTCTGGGCGGGGCGTTGTGGTCCGGATCGACCGCATTGTTCGCCGGGCCTGCCGCTGTCATTGTGTTCTTTGTGATTTCCGGTTATTGCATTCACGCCGCATATTACAAGGACGTCGCGCTCAAACCAGTCAACTATTACGCGTCGCGATTCATCCGTATTGGATTGCCACTCGTCGTTCTGCTTTGCATCGTTCAGCCATTGCCGGCGGGACAGAACTATCTGGAATCGGTGTTGTGGTCGCTTTACTGCGAGATGGTGTATTACGCGGTTTATCCGCTTTTGCGGCCGCGCTTTCACTATATTGGCGAAATGATCGTCGGGTGTGCGCTGATGGCGGCTGCGATGGTCGCGTGCGTGCGGCTGTTCGGGCATCCCGTTTGTCACAGTTGCGTCTATGAAACCTATCGCGTTCCGGGCACGGCGTTGCTGTACGCGGCCGGCTGGATTTCTGGCTGCCTGATCGCGGAGACGCAGCGCAACGCTGCGCAGTTTCAGATTCGTGGCGCGTATTCGCCGCTGACGATGGCGATGAGGCGCGGTCTGGACGCAAGCACGCGTCTGCTTGCCAACCATCTCGTCGTGCTGAGGACGGTGGTCGTTGCCGCAGGCGCAGCCGTGATGATTCTGCTGTCGGAATCGAGTCTCAAGCCGGCGATGCTGCCGTTGATCACACCGGATATCACGCTGCCAGTATTTCAGATCCTCGCGGCGATCTGGATCGCGACGGAAACCGCAACGCCGTCTAACTCGCGCTTGTGGACGATGCTGGCTGCATGCGGCGCGTGGTCGTACAGCCTTTATCTTTGCCACAAGACCGCGCTGGCGCTACTTGAAATGACGACATTCGACGAAGCCTCGCGCTACGCATGGTTCGTCGAAGTGGCGCTGGCCTTCGCGATCAGCTACGCGTTCTACCGGATTATCGAAAAGCCTTCGCACGTCATTTCGCAGCGGCTGCGAAAGTACACACCGGACGTGCCGGGCGCGCCCGCGGCCTGAACCGCAGCGGCGCTGCCCTTGTGCAAGGACATTACGGCGTCCAGCGATAAACAACGATGCTCGATCCGTTGTAGTTGTCTTTCGTGACCACATACTCGCCCGTCGATCTGACGTACGCCCGCAGGCCGTACATCGAGTCGACATCGTTGCCGACGTCCAGATTGCCGGGGTTCGAATTGGTCAGCGTTATGTCGAGGCGGCCCGTGGTGAGATTGAACGCGTCGATGTTCGGCACCGTGTGCACGTATCCGACGAACAGATAGTTGCCCGCCGCCGTCATCGACTTCGCATTCGCGCTGGTGAGATTGATCACCGGGTCGGGCCGCGTCATATTGCCTGCGCTCCAGCCGTGATACACCTCGATCCGCGTGTTCATCGCGGTCCAGTCCCAACTGCCCGCGATGCCTTGCGCGAGTATCATCGTGTCGCTTTCGGCGAGATAGATGAGACGCGTCAACGGGCGGATGCTCATCGGAATCGGCAGTGCGATGCCGGGTCCCCATGCTGGCTTGCCGTATCCATCGAAACCCGTCAGCGGATAGTGATAGATATGATTCGTACGATCGAGCCCGGCCCACACGTCGCCTTTGCTGTCGATACTGAATCCGCCCGTCACCGGCCGCGTCGTATTGAACGAGACACCGGGCAGCGAAGCATCCGGCACCGCGATATACCCCTTCGACGGTTCGAAATGGAAGAAGTAGAAGATGGCCGGGTTCTGCCCTGACGCGACGAGTATCCGGTTGCCGCCGACGCTGGCGAGCTGGCCGAAGTGTTCGTCGCGTTGCGTGTCGTTGACGTTCAGGCGCGGATCGTCCGGATACGAGAAAGGATCGACCGTATTCGCGACGAAGGTGCCACCCGCCGTGCCCGAATAGATGTTCGTGCCGCTATAGAACAGCACGCCGTCCGTCACGGGATCGGGCGCCGCGACGGCTTCGAAGTTGAGCGACTGCAGCTTCCACATCAGGTTGCCTGCGCTGTTGTACGCGTGAATGTCCGTGCCGCTGTTGCGGCCGAGATCCCAGCCGCCGCCCCACGGATTGTTGAGCACATACAGGTTGTCAGCCGAGTCCTTGCCGATGCCTTCGATACGCGTGAAGCGCTTGTCGCCGACCTGGCCTTTGATGCCCGCCGTCGTGTCGAGATAGCCGCCCTGAACGCCGAATGTGCCCGCCAGTTGCGGGGCGCCTGTGACGCTGTAGAGCTTGATGTTCATGTCGGGGCCTTCGTCGCCGACCATCAGCAGACCCGTCGATGCATCGAAGTACAACGCGGAAGGACGCGAAGTCGCGGGCATCTGGATCGTGTTCAGCAAGGCGCCCGTGGGACCGTATTCGACGATTGCGCTCGCGCTCTTACGCGCCACCCAGACATTGCCCGCGCCATCCAGCGCGAGCGCACCGGGCCCAGCGACGCTAAAGTCCTGCTGCCACGCGCCATCCGTCGTGAAGACGCGCACGCGATTGCCGAAGAAATCGCTCGCATAGAGCAGCGAGCCGGCCGTCGCGAGTCCCGTGATCGCATCGGCGCGGGTGACCGCGTTCCATGTGCTGACGTTGATGACGAGATCGCGTGTGCCCGTCGCGCGGTTGTAGCGGCCGACGCCGCCGCTGCCGTATTGCGTGCCTGCCTGCATCGCCGCGAAGATCGACGTCGCATTGCCCGTAATCGCGCCGCCCTGGAACTCGCTATGGATACCAATCGATCCGATGCTTTGTCCGTTCTGGTAGATCGCGACGCCGCCTTCGTTCTCGTCCCACATCGAAGCCGTATAGACGACACCTTCGGGCGCGACCCACATCGAACGCGCCGCGTTGCCGACGTGCGCAGCGAGCGTGCCATATGTATTCGCGAGCCAGTCGGTCGTGTATTGCGCATGACAGACGGAAACGATCATTGTAATGAATGTGCCGAAGAACAGGGCGTGTAGTCGTATTCGTCTGTTGTGCATGCGATAGGTTTTCCTGACGTCGATCGATCGGATAATTGAGTAAATCGTGCATTGGCGATGCACGAAATTTTAAGTGCCTGTTTATTCAAACGGGTATCGATATCCGAACGTGAGTGCAGAAAAAATAACGTTCCATGCTGCACGCATGGACAGCACACATGCGCGATACGAAAAACCCTTCAATCGATGCATGCCGCACTAGAATGGGTTACTGCCATATGCGTTTTCGCGGCGATGCGGTTTTGCATCCGCATCCCATTCATCCGCATCGGAGAATCAGCATGCCGACCTACCAGTATCGTTGCGAGAGTTGTGGGGAAAAGTTCGAGCACGCGGAGCACGTCGCAGAACATGCGACGGCGCAGCTGAAATGTCCTAAATGCGGAAGCGACAAGGTGCAGCACGCACCGACGCCTTTCGTCGCGAAGACGTCGCGCAAAAGTTGAGCGCGTGGCATAGCGGGAGGCACGCAGATGCAACCATGCGACGCATGCAAGGCTTTAGCCGGAAAGCCGTCGTCGACGCCGCCGCATGGCGATTTGAGCGCGATGGGTTCTGACGCGAGGGTGTCGCCGGCGTCTCCTGCCGAACGCTATGACGAATACCGTTGCACGGTGTGTGGTAACTGGATGCTTAGAAACACGCCTGGCATCTGGTCGCTGCGCAATCCGTCGGGCGCATCCACCGTGTGAACGTGCGACGTTCACCGGCGGCATTTTCTGATCGAGGTCGTGATGGCATGGCTTGTCATTCTGCACGGCGCGTACTGGCGCAACGTTTCACACGACGTATTCAGCGAGCATCCGAAAGAGGACGACTGGAGCCAGTTGATGTGCGACACCTTCGACGCAAGCGAAGGCATGTGCGAAGCGGAAGTCGATGGCCTGAAAATCCTGATTCCACGCAATACGGTGATTGCCGCCGTGAACCTGCAGGATCGCGAACAGGCAAAAGGTTTTGCCTTGCCTGCACGCGATGGGCACGATCATCGTTGACGTCGCACATCGATGCCTGTCGGCGGCCATGCTGATGTTCACACCATCGGCGTGGCTTACCGTAGCAATCGCCTTATCTTTCCTTCAGGTGCTGTCGGCTGCGAATTGCCGTTAGCGCTTCCGCCTGCCGATCGACTCGATCAGGTCTTCGCCGTCGCGACGCTGTTCGACGACGATGTCAGTCTCCAGCGCTGCCTGACGGATGCGCGCTCAACGGAATCTTGCGTGAGTAACATATACACGCGACCAGCACGAGCGGCCAAAATTACGGCATGATGCGTCACCTGCCGCTTGCGTCGCGTTTACCTGACTCAAGCCCCGCATTTTTTTGCCGTTAATTCAGAGAGCAAAGCTTGCCCCGCGATGGGCCGGAATGCAGCGTCCCGATCACGGCCGAGCCATGTCCGAGAAAATTTCCATGTTCGATTCGCTACTGGCGACGCCCACGCCAGAGAAGGCCGTTGTCAGCCCGTCGGTGCGCGCAGCGCTGCTGTCCGCGCTATTCGACAACGCATGGCCGTTGTTCCTGTCGGGCATCTCCAGCATTTTCGTGGCGGCTGTCGCGTGTTTCCGGCTGCATCAGACATGGACGACGCTCTGGCTGATCGCCGATATCGCCGTGCTGGCCGCGCGCCTCGGGATCGTGCGCCTCTATGTGGCGCGCAGCCGCATCGGTGACGTCCATCCCGGCCCGTGGGCCGCCCGCTACGCGCCCGTCAGCCTGATTGCCTGCCTGCTGCTCGGCCTCGGCACGGCGGCGTGCTTTCTGTCGCCGGACAAGGAACTGGCCACGCTCGCGATCATGGTCGCGGCAGGCATTCTAGGCGGCATCGCGTCGCGCAACGCGGCGCTGCCGCGGCTTGCAATCGCGCAGATCTTTCTCGGCACGGTGCCCATCGGCGTTGGCGCGCTGATCGCGCCGCAAAGCGGCGCATGGATTCTCGTGCCGCCGCTCATCGCGTACAACGCGGCGATGGTGTCGGTCGTGCGACGCCACTACAACGGCCTCGTCGCGCTGATGACGGCCGAACAGCGGCACGCCGAACTGGCCGCGCGCTTCGATGCCGCGTTGGCCTACATGCCGCATGGCCTGTGCACCGTCGACGGAGCGGGCAAGGTCGTGATCGCGAACCGCCGCACGGCGGAGCTGTTCGGCGCGACCGTCGAGATGCTCAAGCTCAATGTGCCGCTGCCCGAGTTCATCGGCAACGTCGGCATCGCGCAGTTCGGCGGGACGCTGCGCAAGCGGCTCGTCGAACGGTTCAGCGCATGGCTCGGCGACGAGCGCAGCCCGATGGGCCTCGAACTGCAGGACGGCCGCCAGTTGGAATTGACCCGCAACCCGGTCCCGGACGGCAGCGCCGTCATCATCATCGAGGACGTGACCGAACGGCGGCAGACTGAGGCGAAGATCCTGCACCTCGCGCGGCACGATGCGCTGACGGGCCTGCCGAACCGCCGCGAACTGCGCGACCGGCTGGAGCAGATCCTGGTGGACCGGGCACGGATGAAGGGCGATGCGATCGCGATGATGTATCTGGACCTGGACGGCTTCAAGCAGGTCAACGACCGGCTCGGCCATTGCGCGGGCGACGAGGTGCTGGAGACGGTCGCCTCGCGGCTGTCGCGCGTGCTGCGTCCGGGTGAACTGGTCGCGCGGCTGGGCGGCGACGAGTTCGCGATCATCGCCGACCACACCACGCTACCTTCCGTCGTCGCGCTGGCTCAGCGTGTGATCCGCGACATCGCGCTGCCGTACCATCTGTCGACGGGCGAGGCCGTCAGCATCGGTACGAGCGTCGGCATTGCGCTGGCGGCGAACGACGATTCCGTCGATGGCCTGATCCGGCGGGCGGATCAGGCGCTGTACAGCGCGAAGCAGGCGGGCCGGGGCACGTATCGCGTGGCGAACGCGTAGGTTGACGGCGCCCGCTTCGAAGCGCCAGCGCTACGCCAGCGCGACGACGGCGATCTCGACCAGCAGTTCCGGCGCGGCAAGCCTCGCCTCGACGGTCGCGCGGGTCGGCGCACAGCCGGCCGCGACCCACGCATCCCACACGCTGTTCATCCCCGCGAAATCGCGCTCGATATTCGCGAGCCACACCTGCGCCGACACGAGACGGGTTTTGTCGATGCCCGCCTTCTCCAGAAAGCCGTCGATTTTCGCCAGCACACTGGCCGTCTGGATCTTCACATCAGGCGCGTGATCGCTCGACGTCTGACCGCCGATGAACACAAGCCCCGCTGCCTTGACGACACGGCTCATGCGCTGATTTGTTTCGATTCTCACGATATCGGACATACGCTGGTTTGCTCCCTGGTTGAAGTGTTAAAGCGCGCGCTACACAAGGCGCGCATGAATCAATGAGCGACGGCGCTCGCCGTCCGTTCGGAGACGGCCTGCTGCGCGAAGCGGTCGATCGCGAACGCGTCGAGCGGCAACGACGCCTCGCCGTCCAGCACCAGCTCGGAGACGAGCCGCCCGCATGCCGGCCCGAGCTGAAAACCGCTGCCGCAGTAACCGAACGAGTAGACGAGATTCGACGCACGGCGGCTCGTCGAGATCACGGGCAACGAATCTTCGGTGAAGGCTTCGACGGCCGCCCACGCGCGATTCACGCCGAGATGCCGCAAATGCGGAAACAGATCGACGACGGTATTCGCGCTGCGCACGAGGCGCGCGAAGTCCACCTCGCCATGCCTGCCATCGAGGTCGGCAATGCCGATCAGCTTCCCGCCGATCACAACGGTGCCGTTGTCGAACTGCTTGAACGACAGCGGCCGGCCCGTTGCGCCGAGTGTCGCGCGGCAGAACGGCGCGACGCGATGCGTGACCATCAACATTAGCCCTTCGGGATGAACGGGCACGCGTTCGCCGACCTGCTCGGCCAGTTGGCCCGCCCACGCGCCCGCCGTGATGACGAGCTTTTCCGCGCTGAACGTGCCGCGCGGCGTCTGCGCAAGCCAGCGCGTGCCACGCTGCTCGATGCGGGTAACGGGCGTGCCTTCGAAGAACTGCGCGCCGTGTCGCTGCGCTGCGAGCCGGAAGGACGTCGTGGTCCTGAACGGCAGTGCATAGCCGTCGCGTTCGACCCAGATGCCGCCCGTCACATGCGGCGCGAGCGCGGGTTCGAGTTCGAGCAAAGTCGCGCGGTCGATCAGCTTTTCGTGCGTGAAACCATGCGCTTCGAGCAGGGCGACGCGTTCGCGGCATTCGTCGAGTTCGGCCTCCGTCTCGGCGATCTTCAACTGGCCGGACGGCACGAAGCCGCCATCGTCGCCGATCGTGTCGCGCAACGTGTGCCAGATTTCGCGCGACATCAGCGCCAGCGGAATTTCCGGCACAGGCCGTCCGAGCGTGCGCACGCCGCCCGCGTTGACGCCCGACGAGTGCCGCGCGACGTAATCGGCTTCGAGCACGATCACTCTCGCGCCGCGAGCGGCCAGATGAAACGCGCTGCTCGATCCGTGCAGGCCGCCGCCGATCACTAGCACGTCGGCTTCACGCGTGGCGGCGGAAGGGGACATGGCGGCGTCATTCTTCACCGGCGAGTTCTCCAAGTGTGAGCGGCTTGATGGGCGGACGGATGCGGTAGTAGCCGATTTCGCCCGGCGGCACCTTGCGCGCGTCGGCGATGATTTCGGTGACGGTGAGCCCGCACATGCGGCCCTGACACGGCCCCATCCCGCAGCGTCCAAATGACTTCGCCTGGTTCGGCCCGACGCAGCCCAGTTCGACGAAGCCGCGCACGTCGCCCGCCGTCACTTCTTCGCAGCGGCAGACGATCACGTCGTCGCGCGGAATACGGTTCGCGTCGCGCGGGCGGTACAGGCTGTCCAGAAACGGACGGATGCGCCTCACGTTCGCCAGCGCCCGGCGATGCGGCACGGCTTCGCTGTCGCGTGTGGCCGCGTCGATCGCGCCAAGCTGGCACACGGCCTGGAGCGCGCTCAACGCGCCCTGTTCGGCAGCAGCAAGCGCGCCGCCGATACCCCCGCCGTCGCCCGCGATAAAGATGCCCGGCACGTCGAGTTCGCCCCATGCATCCGTGGTCGGTGCGAAGCATAGCTGCGCCGTGTCCCAGTGGTGTTGCGCGCGCAGCGAGAGCGTAAATTGCGTGTTCGGCACGACGCCCTGATGCAGCAAGATCACGCTGGCTTCGACCTTGTGCGCGCGGCCCTGCGTCGTGAAGCTCAGCGCGGCCGCGCGCTCGACGCCGTCGGCGTCGTGCTTCGATTCGACGCGCAGATCGTCGGCGGCCTCGAAGATCGGGACACCGGCGTCGCGCAGCGTGCGGATCAGTTGCAGCCCCTTGCCGAGAAACGGCCACGCGCGCAGCGCGGACAGCAGATGCTTCTTCGCGCGCCAACGGTCTTCGTGACGCGTCGTGTCGACGAGCGCGCGGATCGGCACGCCCGCTCTCACGTACTGCCAGCCGAGCAGATAGAGCAGCGGGCCGCAGCCAGCGAGAACGGGCGGCTCGGCAGGCACTTCGCCTGCGCTTTTTAGCAGGATCTGCGCGGCGCCCGCCGTCAGCACGCCGGGCAGCGTCCAGCCGGGAATCGGGAACGGCCGCTCCAGCGCGCCTGTCGCGAGAATCACGCGCTGCGCGTCGAAGCTGCTGACCTTGCCGTCCTTCAGATAGTGCACGGACCGCTCGCGCGTGACCTGCCACACGGACGCATGCGCGACATGCCGCGCGCCGGAGCGCGCGAACGCGTCGGCAATCGAAGCGCCCGCTGCGTAGTCGGGCCGAGTATCTCCTTGCGGCGTGCGTCGGCGCGGCCAATCGCGCGATAAATCTGCCCGCCGACGGCATCCTGCTCGTCCAGCAGCACGACGGAAAGACCGGCGCGCGCCGCACGCGTTGCCGCGCTCATCCCGGCGGGACCGGCGCCGACCACGACCACGTCGACGGCTTCGGACACAAACTCTGCGGCGTGTTCAGCGGCCATGAGCATCCTCCAGCGAAACAGCGACGGGCGGCAGATCGCGTGCGCCTTCCTGCGAGCGGATGCGCATGCCGTCGCGCACGGTCACCATGCAGCTTTGCCGGCTCGGCACGCCGTCGATCTCGACCAGACACTCGAAGCACGCGCCCATCATGCAATACGGTGCGCGCGGCGCGCCGGACACAGGCGTCGCGCGAAACCGCGCGATGCCGGCAGCAAGCAGCGCCGCGGCCACCGACCGGCCGCCCGGCACGCGCAGCGGCTGATCGTTGAACCAGATATCGACGGGCGCATCGGCGCCGGGCAGGGCCTTGAATAGCGGTGTGGAAGTCATGTCGGAATCAGTGAGCGGGAATGAGAGCAGGGGATTCTGTGAAGCGCGTGCCCGAAAATGCGGGCAGCTCGTCGGGCATGGCGCCGCCGGTGATCCACGGTGCGATGCGCAGCGCGTGCGCGGCGGCGAGCGTCACGCCGCTGTGGCAGGTGACGACGAAGGCGCCCGGATGCCGCGCGGACTGGTCGTAGATCGGAAAACCGTCCGGGCTGTAGACGCGCAGCGCGGCCCAGGTGCGAACCAGCCGCACGTTCTTCAGCCACGGGAACGCGCGCACGCCACGCCGCGCAATGTCGGACAGTACGTGCGTGGTGGTGAAATCGTTCAGGCCGACTTCTTCCATCGAATCGCCGAACTGCATGGTGCCTTCGTCCGTTTGCCGGACGTTGAGCGTCGGGTAGTGCAGGAACGGCGCGACGCGCTCGCTGATCAGCACCTGCCCGCGATTCGGCGCGACGGGCGCGTGCAGCCCGACATGCGGCGCGAGCGCGCGATTGCCGAGACCCGCCGCGAGCACCACGCGCGCCGCGCGATACGTGCCGCGTTTGCCCTGCACCGCGAAGCCGCCGCTGTCGGGCGTGATGCGCAGCGCTTCCTCGTTGCTGACCAGCGTCACGCCGCGCCGCTGCATGCCTGTGTGCAGCGCGCGCAGCAGCTTGAGCGGATTGACGTGTCCATCCATCGGCGTATAGCTCGCGCCGATCACGTCCGGCCCGATCTGCGGCAGGCGCTCGCGCACCTCGCGCGCATCGAGCAACTGATACGGGTAGTCGCCCAGCTCGCGTTGCAGCGTGCCGAGCCGCTTCGCGCGGTCGGCGAGGTCGTCGTCGGAGAAACAGAAATGAAAGCCGCCGGGCTGGCGCAGCGCGACGTCGATACCCGTTTCGTCGAGCAGCGCCGCGGCGAGCGCGGGCCAGCGCGTGGCCGAACTGCGCGACCAGCGCGCGTAAGGCGACAGGCCATAGCCCTTGCCCTGAATCCAGACCAGCCCGAAATTGCCGCGCGACGCGCGAAACGCGCCGTCGTCCTGATCGAGCACGGTCACTTGCGCGCCCTCGCGCGCTAGGCCCCAGGCGACAGCGGAACCGACCAGCCCGCCGCCCAGCACGAGCACGTCGGGGTTGGCGGATGAATTGCGGGTCATCGTGCTTCTCCGATCAGAATGCGGTCCAGTCCGACCATGCGGTCGAGCAGCACCATCAGCAGAACCGTGCCGACGATCAACACCGCCGAAACAGAGGCGACGAGGGGATCGATGGTCTGCGCGATCTGGTTGTACATGGCGACGGGCAGCGTGGTCGTGCCGGGCGTCGCGACGAAAATGGTCATCGTCAGTTCGTCGAAGCTCTGGATGAACGACAGCACCCAGCCGCCCGCGACGCCCGTGCGGATCATCGGCAGCACGACGCGGCGAAACGCGGTGAAACGGCTCGCGCCGCACGACAGCGCGGCGCGCTCGGCATCGCGGTCAAGCCCGACGGCGGAAGACAGCGCGAGCCGCAGCGCATACGGCAGCACGACGATCACGTGCGTCGCGACGAGCGCCCAGAACGAGCCGCTCAGATGCAGTAGCGACAGGAAGCGTAGGAACGCGATGCCGAGCACGACGGCGGGAATCATCATCGGCGAGAGGAAGAAACTCATCAGCGCCGCGCGGCCCGTGAAGCGGTAACGCGCAATCGCGAGCGCGGCAGGCACCGCGAGCGCGACGCCGATGGTCGCCGCCGCGAACGCGAGCCGCACGGACAGCCAGAACGCCGACACGATGTCGCCATTCTCGAGGATCGCGCGAAACCAGCGCAGCGACGCGCCGTCGAACGGCATCGAGATGAAGCCCTTGTCGGTGAACGCCACCAGCAGCACGACAACCAGCGGCGCGAGGATGAAAGTCAGGAACAGCGCGTTGAACAGCAGGCCCCAGAATCCGTTCTGTTTCATGGCGTCACTCGAAAATGTGCTTGAAGCGGCGTTCGGCGAGACGGCTGCAGCCCATCACGATCGCGACGTTCGCGATCAGCAGCAGCACCGCGATGCTCGCGCCGAGCGGCCAGTTCAGCGTGCCGAGGAATTCGTCGTAGGCGGCCGTCGCGACGACTTTCAGACGGCGTCCGCCGATCAGCGCAGGCGTCGCGAAGGCGGAAGCCGACAGCGCGAACACGATGATCGAGCCGGACAGCACACCGGGCATGATCTGCGGCAGCACCACGCGGCGAAACACGCGCAGCGGCGAGCCGCCCAGCGACAACCCCGCCCATTCCACTTGCGGATCGAGCTTTTGCAGCGTGGCCCACACGGACATCACCATGAACGGCACCAGCACATGCGTGAGCGCGATGATCATGCCCGTCATCGTGAAGACGAGGCGGATCGGCTCGGACGTGATGTGCAAGGCCTGCAATGCGTTGTTGAGCACGCCGTTGTTGCCGAGCAGAATCTGCCAGCCGAGCGTGCGCACCACGACGGAGATCAGCAGCGGCCCGAGCACGATCAGCAGGCACAGCGACTGCCACGGCCGTTTCATGCGCGCGAGCACGATCGTTTCCGGCACGCCGAGCAGCACGCTCAGCAGCGTCACCGCGAGCGCGAGGCCCGCCGTGCGCAGGAAGATTTCCGCGTAGTACGGATCGCTCACGACCTCGGCGTAGTTCTTGAGCGTGTACGCGGTCTGCACGCCCGCCACGTCGCTGAAGACGCGAAACGACAGCAGCAGCGTCAGCACGAGCGGCACGAGCAGCAGTGCGCCGAACAGCAGCAGCGCGGGCGCGGACAGCAGCCACGGCGCGGCGCCCACGCGCGAGTCGTCAAGCGTTGCCATGGGCGCTCTCCCGGGTCAGCACGCGCAGATCGTCGTCGGTGAAAGCGAGCCCGACTTCGTGGCCTTCCTCGGGCGGCGGCGCGCCGAAATTCGGCTGCGCGACACGCAGCATGCCGAGTTCGGTGTCGACTTCGAGCAGCCATTGGTTGCCGATGAACACGCGGTTCGCGATGCGCCCGTGCATGCGGGCATCGCCATTCGCAAGGCGCACTTTCTCGGGACGGATGTATACGTGTACCGCGCCTTCCACATCGCGGCCTTCGTGCGGCACATGCAGCGTCGTGCCCGCGACGTCCACGACTGCGCAGCGCGGATTGCGCCCCCGCACTTCGCCCGGCAGCGTGTTGGTGCGGCCGAGAAACGTCGACGCGAACGGCGTAGCGGGGCGCTCGTACGCATCGAACGGCGTGCTCAGTTGCGCGATGCGCCCTTTGTGCAGCACGGCGATACGATCGCTCATCGTCATCGCTTCGACCTGGTCGTGCGTGACGAGGATCGTCGTGATGCCGAGGCGCTTCTGGATCGCGCGCAGTTCGATGTGCATTTCCTCGCGCAGCTTCGCGTCGAGATTCGACATTGGCTCGTCGAGTAGCAGCAGTTCGGGGCGCATCGCCAGAGCACGGGCGATGGCGACGCGCTGGCGCTGGCCGCCCGACAGTTCTTTCGGATAGCGCGTGTCGAGTCCCTTCAGACGCACGAGATCGAGCGCTTCGGCGACGCGCACCGCGCGCTCGTCGCGCTTCATGTTGCGCATCTCCAGGCCGAAGCCGACATTGCCGGCCACCGTCATGTGTGGAAACAGCGCGTAGCTCTGGAACACCACGCCCATGCCGCGCTTTTCGGGGCGCTCGTGCGTGATGTCGCGGCCGGCGAGCGTGATGCGGCCCGCGCTCGGCGTGACGAAGCCAGCAATCATCTGCAGCGTGGTCGTCTTACCGCAGCCGGACGGGCCGAGCAGCGACAGAAACTCGCCGCGTTCGACGGACAGATCGAGATGCTCGACGGCGGTGAAGTCGCCGTAGCGCTTCGAGAGGCCTTGCAGAGTGAGGAAGGTCATAAGCGGCGGTACTGTGCGGATGCGGGCGTTGCGGCTGTGATGCGGCTGCGGTGCTTATCGCTCGACCGAGCGGTTCCAGCGCTCCGTCCATTCGGTGCGGTGCTGGTTGATCGTGGCCCAGTCCATCGCGGTCAGCTTGCTGACCTGGTCCGGGCCGTAGGGCACGCGTGCGGCGACGTCGGGCGTCAGCTTGACGGTCTTGTTGACGGGGCCGAGGCCGATGCCTTGCGCCTGCATCGCCTGCACTTCGGGGCTCAGCAGGTACTGGATGAAGTCCTGCGAGAGCTTGGGCTGCGCGTTCTCGGCCACGGGGCACGCCGCGACCTGCAACGCGACGCCGCCTTCCTTCGGATACACGAACTTGAGCGGGAAGCCCGTGTTCTGCAGCGCGACCGCGCGGCCGCTGCCGTAGGGCGCGATGATGACGTCGCCCGCCTGCATCAGACCGTCCATCTCGCCGGGCGTCGGCGCCCACGACAGCACATCGGGCGCGACCTGCTTCGTCATCGCGGTGAAGCCCGGGTCGATGTTCTTCTCGCCGCCGCCGTTCATGCGCGCGAGCATCACGAGCGTATGCAGGCCATACGTGTTGGTGATGGGCGGCACGCCGAGCTTGCCCTTCAGGCGCTTGTCGGTCAGCACTTGCCACGAGTCGGGCGCGGGCAGGCCGAGCTTCTTGAACGCCTGCTCGTTGTAGCCGATGCCCGTCGCCACCATGCCGACGCCGACGGCCGTCGGGCCGAGACGCGCGAGCGGATAGAGGTCCTTCATCACGGGCGCCTCGTCGACCTTCGCGCACAGGCCGAGCTGCATTGCCTGATACATCGGGCCGTCGTCCATCACCGCGACGTTGATCTGCTGATGCCCTTTCTGCGCCTGGAGTTTCGCGAGCGTGTCGCTCGAATTGCCCGCGACGTAGACGATCTTCACGTCATGCGCCTTCTCGAACGGCGGGATGATTTTCTGGCGATACAACTGCTCATTCGAGCCACCGACGTTCGCGACATACAGCGTCGTCTCAGCGTGCGCGAGCAACGGTGCGGTCAGACAGGCGGCGCAGAGGGCGGAGGAGAGAACACGGATCGTAAGACGGCAACGGCGGCGCAGCGTTTCTTGCATGACGACGATCTCCATTCGATGTGGGAAAGGACGCTCTGGCGGCGTGTCAATGGATCACAGTCTGGTCCGCAATGGTCATATCGTCCAATACGAATAAAATAGCTATCCATACATGGTTGATATGGGTTGAGGACGATGAACCTGAAGCATATCGAGGCGTTTCGCGCGGTGATGGTGGCGGGGTCGATGACGGCGGCGGCAAAGGCGCTCTTCACGTCGCAGCCGAACGTGAGCCGGCTGATCTCGCAGCTCGAACGGGAGACGGGCTTGCTGCTGTTTCAGCGCAGCGGCGTGCGGCTGATACCGACCAGCGAAGGCACGGCGTTCTTTCGTGAAGTGGAGCGCGCGTATGTTGGCCTGCAGGGGCTCACCAATGCCGCTGCGCAGATTCGCAACCTGGGCAGCGGACGTCTGCGCATCGCGGCGATGCCGTCAGCGGGTCTGACGCTCGTGCCGCATGCGATCAAGCGCTTTCAGGACTTGCATCCGGGCGTGACCGTGTCGCTGCACGTCAACACGTCAGGCACGGTCAATCACTGGACGGCATCGCAGTTCTGCGATCTCGGCGTGGCCGTGTACATCAGCGAGGCGTCGAATTGCGATGTCGAAATGCTGTCGACAGTCGCCGCCGTCTGCGTGATGCCTGCCGCGCATCGGCTGGCTTCGAAGGCCGTCATCAAGCCGGCCGATCTGCAAGGCGAGTCGTTTATTTCGCTGTGTCATGGCGACGGCACGCGCGCGCAGATGGATGAGGTGTTCGTGCGCGCAGGCGTCGAACGCAAGCTCGCGATCGAGGCGCAATACACGGCGATCTGCTGCGAACTGGTGCGCTGCGGAATGGGCGTAACGCTGGCGCATCCCGGCGTGGCGCTGGATTTTGCCGGGCCGGATATCGCCATCCGGCCGTTCTCGCCGGCCGTGATGTTTCCGATGTATCTGCTGTTTCCGCCGAATCAGCCACGCGAACGGCTGGCTGCGGCGTTCGTCGAAGTGCTCCGCTCGGAGCATGAGGAAGTGATGGAGAAGCTGGCGCTGATCGTCCCTGACTCAACGCCGAAACGCACGCGCAAGCAAAGCGCTAAACGGGCGTTGCAATGACACAAGGCGTGTTGCCGCGAACACAGGTGCACCGTCGCGGCAACGCACGTGAGTCGTTACAGATAGGTGCAGACGTAGTCGAGCGTTTCGATCACGTCGATGTCAAAGCGGCTCTTGCCGGGCACCGAGAACGTCTCGCCCGCGTTGTACGTTTTCCACTCGTCGCTGCCTTCCAGACGAATGCGGCATGTGCCTGCCTGCACTTCCATCAGTTCGGGTGCGTCGGTGCCGAAGTTGAGCGTGCCGGGCAAGATCACGCCGAGCGTCTTGCGCGTGCCGTCGGCGAAAAGAACGGTGTGCGACACGCACTTGCCGTCGAAGTAGACGTTGGCGCGTTTGACAACGGAAACCTGATCGAATTGCGTTGCGGCCGTCATGGCGGTGTTCCTCTGGGTCGTTGTGAATGAAGGCAGGAGCGCCGCATGAACGTGGCGACGCGAGGCCGCCATGATACAGCCTGCCTGCGGCAGGGCTGCGAATCCCCGCTCAGGCAGCGGTGACGCCCAGTGCCACGACGCCCAGCAGCGCCGTGCCCGCCGCTATCCGTTGAGACGTACGTCCGCAAGTCACTAAAGGCACCGTCCGACATCCCTCCAGAACCCGGAGAAACCCTCAGAGCGTTCGATCATCGCGCAGTGATGCGCGATGATCGAACAAAATGGGGCGATAATCCCTTGTGCTGTAGGGCCTCGGGGCGCTACGCTGCGCTCCATCCTGTCGACATTCAGATAGTCGTCAGCCTACAAAGCTAGGAGACAACCATGACCGCAGTCCCGGCTCACGAGCCCCAGGGTAAGCATCAGTCGAAGAAGGCCGCCGCCAGCGGCTGGATCGGATCGGCGCTTGAATACTACGATTTCTTCATCTATGCGACCGCATCGGCGCTGATCTTTCCGCAGATATTCTTTCCCAAGGGCAATGCCACGACCGCGATCGTCGCGTCGCTGGCGACGTACGGCGTGGGCTACGTGGCGCGGCCAATCGGCGCCTTCGTGCTCGGCCACCTCGGCGACACGCACGGCCGCAAGAAAGTGCTGCTGGCCTGCATGTTCCTGATGGGCTTTTCGACGATCGGCGTTGGCCTGTTGCCCACGTACGATCAGGTCGGTCTGCTGGCGCCCCTGTTTCTGGTG
Source organism: Paraburkholderia sp. PGU19 (assembly GCF_013426915.1). Taxonomy (GTDB): domain Bacteria; phylum Pseudomonadota; class Gammaproteobacteria; order Burkholderiales; family Burkholderiaceae; genus Paraburkholderia. The sequence goes on along the minus strand of NZ_AP023181.1, from coordinate 495,100 downwards.
CTGCTGCGTCTGGTGCAGGGCTTCGCGGTGGCGGGCGAAATCTCCGGCGCAAGCTCGATGATTCTGGAGCACGCACCGTTCGGGCGGCGCGGCTTCTACTCCAGCTTCACGCTGCAAGGCGTGCAGGCCGGGCAGATTCTGGCTGCCGCCGTGTTCCTGCCGCTCGCGCATTACATGCCCGCCGAGCAGTTCAATGTCTGGGGCTGGCGCATTCCGTTCCTGCTGAGCTTCGTGGTCATCATCGCGGGCTGGATCATTCGCCGCAAGGTCGACGAGACGCCCGCGTTCAAGGAAGAAGGCGGTGCCGCACGTGCCCGCTCGCCGATCGTCGATGCGTTCAAGTACAGCACGCCGAACATGCTGCGCGTGATCTGCATGGCGCTGATGAACGTGATCCCCGTCGTGGCGACCATCTTCGGCGCGGCGTACGCGGTGCAGCCGGCCTACGGCATCGGCTTCGCGAAGGACATGTACCTGTGGATTCCCGTGGTCGGCAACATCGTCGCCGTGGTGGTGATTCCGTACGTCGGCAACCTGTCGGACAAGATCGGCCGCAAGCCGCCCATGATCATCGGTTCGCTGCTGTCGGGCGTGCTGGCGTTCGCGTACCTCTACGCCATCAGCATCCATAACGTGCCGCTCGCCTTCGTGATGTCGATTCTGATGTGGGGCGTGGTCTATCAGGGCTACAACGCCGTGTTCCCGAGCTTCTACCCCGAACTGTTCCCGACGGCCACCCGCGTCTCGGCGATGGCGATTGCGCAGAATATCGGCACCGCGATCACCGCGATGCTGCCCGCGCTGTTCACGGCCGTGGCGCCTCCGGGATCCAGCAATATCTGGTTGACGATCGGCGCCCTCGCTTTCGCGATCACCATCATCGCCTCGCTGGCCGCGTTCAGTGCCCGTGAGACGTACCGTGTTCATATGGACGAACTCGGCCAGCCCGACGCGCATCCCGTCGACAAATCCGAGTACGACGCTGCGCGGGCTGCGGCATTCGCCCACTGAAGCACGCTAAAGCCCGCTGAGCCCGCCGAGCGGAACTAGACGCCTGAGAGAGCACCTTGACCATGATTTCCGGAAAGACCACCCTCGTCGCGCACATCGGTTTTCCGACCGAGAGCTTCAAGTCGCCGATGATTTACAACCCATGGTTCGAGCAGAAGGGCATCGACGCCGTCGTCGTGCCGATGGGCGTCAAGGCGGAAGACTACGAGCAGAGCTTCAAGTCGATCTTCCGCTTCACCAATCTGCGTGGGGCGCTCATCACGATGCCGCACAAGGTGACGACGGTCGGCCTGGTCGATGAAGTCACGCCCGCCGTGCGCATCGCGGGCGCCTGCAACGCGGTGCTCAAGCGTCCCGACGGCACGCTGCTCGGCGATCAGTTCGACGGCGCCGGCTTCGTGCGCGGCGTGCTGGGCAAGGGGCGGCAACTGAAGGGCGCACGCGTGCTGATCTCGGGTTCGGGCGGTGTCGGTTCGGCGATCGCGGCGTCGCTGGCGGCGGCGGGCGTCGCCGAACTCGCGTTGTACGACGCGCGCAACGAATCCGCCGAGGGGCTCGCGCAGCGTTTGCGCGAGCACTACCCGGCGTTGACGGTCCGCACTGGCTCGAAAGATCCCGACGGCTACGAGGTCGTGGTGAACGCGACACCGCTCGGCATGAAGGAGGGCGATCCGCTGCCCTTCGATGTCGCGCGCATCGCGCCCGAGTGTTTTGTCGGCGAAGTCGTGATGAAGTCGGAGTACACGCCGTTCCTGCGCGCCGCGCGTGAGAAGGGCTGTGAAGTGCAGGTCGGCACCGACATGCTGTTCGAGATGATTCCCGCCTATCTGGAGTTCTTCGGCTTCGGGACGGCGACGCCCGACGAGTTGCGCAGCGCGGCGACCATCGCCTACTAAGTCGCTGCTTCGATGTCCCCTTCGTATCGCGGCTCGCTGAGCTTCGCGTTACTTCTGCCGTTTCTGCTCGCGGCGCAGCCCGTCGCGACCGACAGCTACCTGCCTGCGCTCCCTGAGATCGCTGCGTCGCTCGGTTCGGCCAGCTCGAGCCTCACGGTGTTCGCGCTTGCCTTCGGCATCGGCCAGCTGCCGATGGGCAGCCTCGCCGATCGCTATGGACGCCGCCCCGTCTTGCTGACGGGTCTCGCCGCTTATGTCGTCGCTGCGCTCGCGGGCGCACTTGCCGCCGATGCGTCGATGCTGACGGCGGCGCGCGCATTTCAGGGTCTCGCGATGGCCGCGATTCTCGTCTGCTCACGCGCGGCGGTGCGCGACCTGTATCCCGCCAGAGACGGACCGCACGTGATGGCGCGCGGCCTGACGGGCCTCGGCGCGACGGCGCTCACGGCACCCATAGTCGGCGCCTTTATCGCGCAGCATGCCGGCTGGCGCTGGGTGCTCGCGGTCATGAGTCTCTACGCGCTGGTGTTATGCGTCGCGTGCTGGCGTGGCTTCGGCGAAACCCTGCAGCAAGGCGAGACGACGCAGGCGCCCGCCGGCAGCGTTCGCGAGATTTTCCAGAGCACCGAGTTCCGGGCGTGGGCGCTGCTCGCCGCGACGACCTATGGCGGAATGTTCTGTTTCCTGCTGCTTTCGCCGATGGTGTACATCGGCTACCTGGGCCTGTCGCCGCAGATGTATGGCTGGATTCCCGCATGCGGTTCGGCCGTCTACATGTTGAGCACGATTGGCTGCCGGCATCTGCTGTATCGCCAGGGTGTGCTGTTGACGGTGCGGCAGGGCGCGATCCTGAGTATCGCGGGCGCAATCATCCAGGCGCTGGGTTGCTGGCTGTTGCCGGGCACCGTGTGGCCGTTGCTGCTGGGGCATGGGGTCTATAGCCTCGGGCACGGCATTCATCAGCCGTGCGGGCAGGCAGGCGCCGTGGGCGGCCTGCCTCATCTCGCGGGTCGCGCGGTGTCGTGGTCCGGCTTCATCATGATGGGCGCGGCCTTCTGCATGGGGCAGACGGCTGCCGCCTTCGTCGATCCGCAGTATCGCTACGGCGCGTGGCCGATGGTGGTGCCGATGCTGTTCGCGGGCTTGATCATCGTGACGATCGCTTTTGTCTGGCTGCCGAAGGTTGGCCGGTCGTTGCCCGTCGGGGTGCGGACCACGGTCGTTCCCGTGAGCGCGGAGTAGTCCGACGGTCCGCGCTCAATCGACGACGGCCACGATATTGACCGTCCCCTGTCTCGCCATCTTCGCATACGGGCACAAACGTTCCGCGTTGCGCACGAGTTCTTCCGCCACCGCCCGGTCGACGCCCGGTATCCGCACCCGCACATCGATTACGAGCGCGTAGCCGCCATCCATCGGATCGCGGCCAAAGGCGACCTGCACGTCGACGGCAATATCGTTGAGTTCCATCTTGGCCCGCTTGCCGAGCAGATTGAGCGCGCCATGAAAGCAGCCGGCAAAGCCCGCGGCGAATAGTTGCTCGGGATTGGTTCCGTCGCCGGGACCGCCGAGTTCGGTGGGCAAGCGTAATTGCACATCGAGGTTGCCGTCCGCTGAGCGAGCAACGCCCGATGCGCGGCCATGTCCCGTCTCGCCGCCGGATACGGTGACCGATGTCGTGTAGAGCGCCTCGAATTCCCGGCCACGATATCGGTCGAGCAGGGAGAGCGGGGGCGCTTGCAGTTTCTTTTTCATGATTCGTTCTCAGGCCTGGCGGCGAACCTCGATGTGATCGATGGCCCTTGCTCAGCCTGCTCCCTTTTCAGACGAAGCGACAGTGAACCCGACCCCATGTTAAGTGACGGAAAAATGTCGCGGTAGAGTCGTTGACGGACTCACGGTGTTTCCAGAATGGCGTCAATCCGCGGCGCGCTTTTTGTTCAGTCGAAATACGCAGGGACGGGAAGCGGTCCCACATCGGTTCGATGTGTCCTACACTGAGAAAGCCCGCCGAAAGGCGGCCCCGCCGAAAGCCGGCCCCGCCGAAAGCCGGCCGCGCCGAAAGGCGGCCCCGCCGAAAGGGGGCCGCGCCGGGCGTACTGCGGGGCCGCTTCGCAAAGTGCCTTCTCCTTTCAGCGGGCGAGGCAGATTACTTCCGCACACGCGCCAAAATGTGGGAACCGTCGATGGATCATTCGGATGCATCGCTGCATGCTTTTCGCGTTGGCTTGCCCAACCCGGCCGACGCCCTGTCCACCTGTTTTTCGACGAGCTACGCAGGAATCATCGCCTTCATGGCGGTCGCGACGGAAGGCAGTTTTGCGAAAGCGGGCGAGCGTCTGGGAATAGGGCGCTCGGCCGTCAGCCGCAATGTTCAGAAGCTTGAATCGCAACTCAGTACCCGCCTATTTCTCCGCACGACGAGGTCCACGCATCTGACCCGCGAGGGCGAGCGCTTCTTCGAAAACTGTAATCAGGGTGTGACGCATATCGTCGACGCCATGAACGACATGCTCGATCTGCGCCATGGTCCGCCGCGCGGCATGCTTCGCATCAGTTCGAATGTGGGCTTCGGGCGCAAGGTCGTGGCGCCGTTGCTTGCGCAGTTTTGCGAGGCTTACGCCGATATCGCCGTCGACCTCATCCTTGATGACAAGCCAGCGGATTTCGCCGCCGAGCAGATCGACGTGGCGTTTCGCGACGGTTGCATCGAGGACTCCAGCATCATTGCGAAGCAGCTGGTGCCGATGCAAATGGTGCTGTGCGCGTCGCGTCTCTACGCCGAAGAACATGGTTTGCCCATGACGCTCGAAGAACTGGCGCGGCATGAATGCGTCAACCTCAGGTTCTCGGGCGGGCGCGTCTACGAGTGGGAGTTCAAGGTCGACGGCCATATGCGCAAGTTCCTGCCGACGGCCCGATTGACGTTCAACGATGCGGACCTGGTATTGCACGCGGTGCTCGAAGGGCGCGGCATCGCGCAATTGCCGGGCTATCTGGTCGCCGATCACATCGCGCGCAATGAACTCGTGATGGCCTTGAGGCGGCACGTGCCGGACGATCGGGGACACTACATCTGCTACCTCTGCCGACAGCATCTGCCTTCGCGCATCCGTGTGTTCGTCGATTTCATGACTGAGCATATCCGGGCGCTGAATCTGCTTTGCCTCGACGATTTCTATATCGATTCGCGGGAAAGCGAGCGTCAGGTGTGATGCGCTGATCGTCGCTTAGAGGTGCGCATTGGTGCTCACGCGGAAACGGTGAGTGTTCTCGCGTGTATCTACCGGTGCAGAAGCGCGCCTCCTACCATTCAGTCATATCGACGCGCCGTCGATACCTGGTTGGAGGGCATCATGCTTCGTGTCGAACCTCTATGGGCGTTGACTGGCTGGATCGTGCTGGTCGTAATCAATATCGGACTTGCCATTGCCGTTTCATTCAGCGGCGCTATCTGATTTCTGTTTTCCTGGCGGGTGGCCCGCATCTTCATTCCGTGATCCCGTGGCCCGCAGAATAGGTTTCGTTGCACCGTTTTGACGGCACGAGACACCACAAGGAAAACATGGAATGAACGATCGATCACGCCAGCGACGATGTCCCGGCATGGCCGAAGAGCTTTCATGTCGGCTTCGAACTGCCGGGCGTCGATGATGTTCACACGTTGTATGAGCGTTTCAAGGCGGACGGCGTGCAGATGGAAACCGGCATTTTCAATAATGGCCGCGGCTCGCGCTTTTTCTGCCCCGCGCCGGGCGGTGTGATGTTCGAATTGAACACACGCCGCGACGCGGCGCCTGAAAATCGCAGCACATTCGACAACTAAGAATGGCCTGATCATAAAGGATCTGAATGATCTTTATGATTAGAGTAGGGCAAGGCGGCCGTGGTGTCGGACTAGACGGACTACGGCTCGACGACATTGAAATCGCCGTCGAACTGGTCCAGCGTTTCGAGCAGCGCGCGGAACAGCGCAACATCGCCTTCCAGTTGAATCTCACGCGCCGCGACAGCATCCTTGAAGCCCGTCTCGCCACAGAGAATGCGATTCAGCGTCTGCCTCGACATCGAAACGTGCAGATCGGTACCTTCCCCACGCACGGACGATGACCACGTCAACGCACCATGTTGCAGACTCAGTGTGAACCGCCTGCGACTATCCGTGAACCGCCAGTCGATCTGCATCTTCAGATGCTGCGACTTCAAACCATCGACTCTTACCGCAAGGTAGTCGAAGAACATTTCTTCCGTTATCGTGCACACCATGTCACGGCTGCGGTTGCCGAATTGTGTCGAAGCATCGCCGCGCCCCTCGCGCAACTCGCGCGCGCCGAGCAGAAACGCGTTCCGCCACGTCGCCGATTCCGCCTGATAGCCCATCTGCTCCAGCGCAGCCGCGCCGAGTTCGCGCGCCTCGCGCAAGCGCGGCTGGGCGAACACCAGATGATTCATCACTTGCGCGACCCACCGGTACTCGCCTTTTTCGAAATCCACACGGGCACGTTCGAGAATCGCATCGGCGCCGCCCATATACTCGACGTAGCGGGACGCCGACGCTTCCGGCGGCAGCGCATGCAGGTGGCTCGGATTGCCGTCGTACCAGCTCAGATAGTGCTGGTAAATCGCCTTCACGTTGTGCGATACAGTGCCGTAGTACCCACGCGTATGCCACTTGTTGAGTAACGCATCGGGCAGCCGGATCTGCTCGGCGATTTCGACGGCATTCAGTCCGCGATTCATGAGCCGCACGGTCTGGTCGTGCAGGAACTTGTACAGATCCCGTTGTGCCTCCAGGTAGTCGACGATCCGCTCGTTGCCCCACGTCGGCCAGTTGTGCTGCGCGAACACGACCTGCGCGTCGCGTCCATAGCGGTCCAGCGATTCGCCGAGGTAGCGCGACCACAGTTGCGCGTTACGAACCTGCGCGCCGCGCGGCGGACAGAGGTTGTGCAACGAGCGCGTCCCGTTCTCGGCGAGATTGAGCGCGCGCTGTTGCGGAAAATAGAAGTGCATCTCGGCGGGCGCCTCGCTTTCGGGCGTCAGCTGGAACACGATTTCGACGCCATCGATTACATGCGTCTCTGAAGGCTCTGTGATCAGTTGCGTCGGCGGGATCAGCGTGATGGTCCCGCGTGGGATGGTTTTACCCATGCCCGAGTCGATCTGGCAGCAGGCGTTGCGCGGGAGCGTGTGGCCGAACTGAAACTGCGCCCGGCGCGCCATGGCCGTGCCCGCCATCACGTTCTCCGACACCGCCTCTTCCATGAATCCCACTGGCGCGATGATCGCTGTCTTGCCTGCGATCACATCCTGCTCGCTGACGACGCCACGCACACCGCCGAAATGATCGGCGTGACTGTGGCTGTAGATCACCGCGACAACGGGGCGCTTCGGGCGATGCACACAATACAGATCGAGCGCGGCGGCGGCTGTCTCCTTGCAGGTCAGCGGATCGATCACGATCAGCCCGCTGTCGCCCTCGATGAACGTGATGTTCGAGACGTCGAAGCCTCGCACCTGGTAGATGCGTTCCGTGACCCTGAACAGCCCATGCAGCGTGTTCAGCCGCGCGTGACGCCATAGCGCGGGGTGAGCCGTCGCGGGCGCGCGTTCTTCTTCGAGAAAACGGTAGTCTGCCAGGCTCCAGACCAGTTGATCGTACGCGCCGCGAATCTCCGCATCGGGAATCGTGCCGATGAAACCACGTCGTGCGTCGGCTTTTTCAAGGGGATCGTCCGGCGGCAGTTCGCGCAGCGCACGCTTTTGCGCGGACACAGTGACAGCGGACGCAGGCAATGATTGATAAGGCGTCTGGTGTGGCATCAAATGCTCCCGTTAACAGGTCGCGCCCGCGTCCTCAGGACTCGCGGACGCTAAATCCAGGTTGTTGGTTTTCCGAATCAGCGCGCAGCGGCACGAATCATGTCCGCCGCCTTTTCACCGATCATCATCGCGGGCGCATTCGTATTGCCGCCGATCAGCGTGGGCATGATCGAGCAATCGACGACGCGCAATCGCTCGACACCTCTCACGCGCAGTTCGTTATCGACGACCGCAAGCGGGTCACTGGCCGCCCCCATCCGGCAGGTGCCGACCGGGTGGTACAAACAATCGGCGTGGCCGCGCACGAAGGCGCGCAGACTTTCTTCGCTCGCGAAGCTTTCGCTTTTCATCTCGCGTCCACCGAGGTCTTTCATGGCCGGCTGGTTCATCACGTCGCGCATGATGCGAATGCCGGTGATCAGCGTTTCCATGTCGCGCGGCGCGCTCATCAGACGCGTATCGATCAGCGGCGCTTCGCGCATGTCGGGCGACCGGAGGCGAACGACACCGCGGCTCTCGGGGCGCAGCACGCAGATATGCCCCGAGTAACCGTGCCCCAGCTTGCGCCGGCTGCCCATGTTGCGATTGCCGATCAGCGCGACCGTGAACACGAGATTCAGGTCGGGGCGATCGAGTTCGGGCCGGCTCTTCACGAACGCGCCCGCTTCGACGAAGTTCGATGTCAGCATGCCGGCACGCTGGCGCCGGTAGCGGCGGATCTCCTTCAACAGCCGCAAGCCGCCGCGCAGCGTGGCGCCGAACAGATCGGTGCTGTCGAGCTGCGTATTGATGACGATGTCGAGATGATCCTGCAGGTTCTCGCCGACGCCGGGCAGATCGTGACGTACATCGATGCCCATTTCCTGCAGATGCTTCGCCGGACCGATGCCCGAGGCGAGCAGCAGTTGCGGTGAATTGAACACGCCGCCGCTCACGATCACCTCGCGTCGGGCGCGCAAGGTCTGTTCGACGCCGTCGCGCGAGACCACCACGCCCACCGCGCGCCGGCCTTCGAACACGAGGCGCAGCGCCTGCGTTCCCGTCAGCACATGCAGGTTATGGCGGCCGCCGTTGTAGCGCCCATCGACGGTCTTGCCGCGGTGCAGGTACGCACGCGCGGCGTTCCAGCGTTCGCCGTTGTGCTGGGTCACCTGGTAGTAGCCGAAGCCTTCCTGTTCGGCGCCGTTGAAGTCGTCGTTCAGTGCGTGTCCCGCCTGCTGCGCGGCCTGCAGGAAGTACTGGCAAAACGGGTTGGGCGAACGAAGGTCGTTGACGTACAAGGGCCCGTCCGTTCCATGCCACGGGTTGGCCGTGCCGGCAAAGCGCGTGTTGTTTTCGCTGCGCCTGAAATACGGCAGGACGTCGTCGTAGCTCCACCCTGTGCAGCCTTGCGCGGCCCAGTCGTGGTAATCCTTGCGATGGCCCCGGATATACACCATGCCGTTGAGCGACGACGAGCCGCCGAGCACGCGTCCACGCGGCTGATAGCTGCGGCGGCCGTCGAGTGCCGGTTGCGGCTCGGTGTAGTAGCCGTAGTTGTACGGGCCCGGCTTGACGACGGTTTTAGCGAGACCGACCGGTGTCCAGATCAGGTAGTGGTCGTCGGGGCCGCCGTTTTCGAGCACGGCGACGCTGACGGTCGGATCGTCGGACAGACGTCCCGCAACGGCGCAACCGGCGGAGCCGGCGCCGATCACGAGATAGTCGTATTCGCCTGAAAGAGGCGGGGAGGCGGACCGGGTCATCGATGGGTTCCTTTTTGTTGTGCGGCAGGCGTGGGCGCGCCGTCGCTGTCTCCAGGCGGTATGCGATACGACGATAGAGGCAGTGTGGGAAAGGCGGGACTACCCGAAACGGGTAGGGGCAGAGATGAAGAGGCGTTATCGTCGGATCGGCTTGCCCGCGATCAGGCGACGCCCTGCAAAATCGTCCAATACTTTCGACAAAACTTTCCCTAGCATCTCTCCAAGGTTGGTTCATCAGGAGAGGGGAATTGTCTTTGCAAGCAGAAGCACCGTCGTCGATCGATATAGAAGCCGCCCGCAAGCCCGAGCGCTGCGTCATCGTCGTGGACGCAGCGCTGGCGCCGGGCAAGGCGTCGAACGCGGCAGCCGTCGTCGCGTTCACGCTGGGGCAGCGCCACAGCCATCTCGTCGGCGCGCCATTGCGGGAGCGCGACGGCACCGCGCATCCCGGTCTGATCCCGATCGGCATTCCCGTGCTCAAGGCCACTGCGCAGCAATTGAGCGAGCTTCGGCAGAAATCGCTGACGCACTGCGACGTGGTGGATTTTCCCGTGCAAGGGCAGGCCACCACCGACTACGACGCCTTCCTCGACGCCGTCAACGCGCTGTCCGGCCCTTCGATGCAGTACCTCGCAATCGGCCTCGTCGGACCGAGGAACAGGATCGGCAAACTGGTCGGCGGCTTTGCGCTGTTCGCATGATGATCGCCAACCTCACATCGGAACTGGACGGACAGGTCTGGTCCATCGGCATCAACCGCCCAGACAAGCGCAACGCGCTCAACGGCACGATGTTCGATGCGCTAGCGAACGCGCTGCGGCTTGCACAAGGCGACGTGCGCGTCCATTGCGTGCTGCTGCATGGAACCAGCGATTGCTTCTGCGCGGGTCACGACACAGCTGCATTCGGCTCGCTCTGGCCGCAGACCGCCGACGGCGCAGTCGCGCGTTGCATCAATGCCTTTGCCGAACAGCCCAAGCCGCTGGTCGCCGCTGTGAACGGCGCGGCGGTGGGCTTCGGCGCGACGATGCTGCTGCATGCCGACTGGGTGGTCGCCGGCGAAAGCGCGATGTTCCGCTTTCCATTCGCCGACCTGGGCATCGTCCCCGAAGCGGGCGCGACTGCGTTGCTGGCTCGCCGGGTCGGCGATCTGGTCGCACGCGACTGGCTGATGAGCGGCCGGCCGGTTGGCGCGGCGGAAGCCTTGCAACGTGGCTTCGTGTCGCGCGTGGTGCGTGACGCCGAGGTGCGCGAAGCGGCCGTCGAGTACGCATCGCGCCTCGCTTCAAAGCCGCCGAGCGCGCTTCAGGCCACACGACGCCTGTTGCGCGAAGGCGCCACGCTGTCGGCCGCGCAGGCAATCGAGAGCGAGCTCGCGTATCTCAACGCGTATATCCCGGCTGTTTCATGGAGGTCCATCCCTCATGCGTAGCGTTCATATCGTCCACGCTCACCCGGAGCCGCGCTCCTTCTGCACGGCAATGGCACATGACGCGCGACGCCTGCTGACGGCGCGCGGCGACCATGTGAGCTTTTCCGATCTGTATGCGCTCGACTTCGATCCCGTCGTCCGCGCGAGCGATTTCACCGAACGCGCCAATCAGGACTATCTCGTCTACGCGTTGGAGCAGCGCCATGCGCTCGAACACGATGCCGTTGCGCCCGACATCCAGCGCGAAGTCGACGCACTAATGGCGAGCGATATCCTGATGCTGGTGTTCCCGCTCTACTGGTTCTCCGTGCCGGCGCTCGTCAAGGGCTGGATCGACCGCTGCTTCCTGTCGGGCGCGCTGTATGGCGGCAAGCGCATCTACGGTCGAGGCGGCATGGTGGGCAAACGGGCCGTGATCGGCGTGACGCTGGGCGGACGCGAGCACATGTTCGGCGCGCAAGGCATTCATGGCGAACTCGCGCGCGGCATGCTGCGTCATTTGCTGCAGGGCACGCTCGGCTATGTCGGTTACGAAGTGCTCGAACCGTTCTTCGCGTGGCATGTTCCTTACTGCTCGCCAGCCGAGCGGGCGGATATGCTTACGCGTTGGAGCGATTTCGTCGAACGGCTCGACGAGCAGCCGTCGCTGACGATGCCGCGGCTGGAGGACTATGATGATATTTTTCGTCCGCTTCCACAGGCCGCATCACGATGAAAGCCACATTGCCGACGCCTTCCGTCAAGCTCTGGCGCGCGCCCGACGTCATGGATGCCGTCATGCTCAAAGGCCAGTTCGTCGGCCACCGGTATCCGCCGCACACGCATGACACCCATTGCCTTGCCGTGATCACAGGCGGAACGCTCGCGGTCGAGGTCCGGCAGGAGCGGCGCCTGTGCCGTCGCGGCGACGTGATCGTCATCGACGCGGACGTCGTGCATGCAGGCGTAGCCGCTGGCGATGGCCACTGGAAGATGCGCGTCGAACACGTGCAGCCTGCGGCGCTCGCTGCGTATTGCGAGCGGCTCGGCATTCCACGGCGCGAACGGTTCGAGGTGACGAGCCCGTTCATCGTCGACGCCGAGGTGTCGCGCTACCTTTACGGCGTGAACTGGTGTTCCGAAGTGGACGATGATCCCTTCAAGCGCGGCGAAGCGCTCGCGTGTGCTGTCGTCGGGCTGCATGCGCGGCATGCGGCACGCGCCGCCGGTCTCCCTGTGGTGCGCAGGGAGCCTGCGCTGGTTCGCGCGGTCAAGAGCCGTCTGTGCGAAGACCTGCACGCACGCATCACGCTGTCGACGCTGGCCAGCGAATTCAACGTGACGCCGTTCGTGCTGCTGCGTGCATTCGAGCGCGAAGCCGGGCTGAGCCCGCATGCGTTCCAGCAGCAGGAACGCGTGCGTCACGCCATGCCGATGCTGCGATCCGGCAGACCCATCGCGGAAGTCGGCGCGCGAACCGGCTTTGCCGATCAGTCGCACTTCACGCGCGTATTCAAGCAGCAAACGGGCGTGACACCGAAGGTCTATCAGGCGGCGTTCTCATGACCGACGAAGCCCGCATGCGAGCGGGCAGGGCGGCATCGGCGGCGGCATGCCTAAGCACGCCGCCCGCGAGCCGCCGCGTAACTTCGCGCGCTCAGAACCGATAACCCACCTGCAGATGTGCCGCCTGCGCGGACGCATGTCCCGTCGCGATCAGCGCGTCGTAGTCGATCGACACGCTCAGCGCTTTCGTCGGCTGCATGCCGAGGCTGACGCCTGCTGTTAGCTGATCACGCGGCAGTGTGGTGCTGGACGCGGCGAACAGCGTGCCGTCCTGCGCGCCGACCGTCACGGTGCGGCCGTGCAGATACAGAAAAGCGCATGCCGATGCGCGGCGTCACCTTGACGCCGCCGAGCGCGAGCGGCAGCGCCGCCTGCGCAGCCGCCGACGCTTCCTGTCGCTGATGGTGGTGTCGGTCGCACTCGCGCTGGCCGTCGGCATGCCGATGACGTCGATTCTCAAGTCGTTCGAAACGGGCGTCGGCGGCACGCTCGGCCATATCGCGATCGTCGTCGGCCTCGGCACGATGCTCGGCAAGATGATGGCCGAGTCGGGCGGCGCCGAGCGTATCGCGCGCACGCTGATTGACCTGTTCGGACCGAAGAACGTGCACTGGGCGATGATGTGTATCGCGTTTCTCGTCGGCCTGCCCGTGTTCTTCGAAGTGGGCTTCGTGCTGCTGATCCCGATTGCGTTCAACGTGGCGCAACGCACGGGCACGTCGATGATCCGCGTCGGCATTCCGATGGTCGCGGGTCTGTCCGTCGTGCACGGCCTGATTCCGCCGCACCCGGCTGCGCTGCTGGCCGTCACCGCGTATGGCGCGGATATCGGCCACACGATTTTCTACGCGCTGATCGTCGGCATTCCGACTGCGGCCCTTGCCGGTCCGCTGTTTTCGAAGCTGGTCGCGCGCGTCGTGGTGCTGGAAGGCGTGAATCCGATGGCGCAGCAGTTCATCGAGCAGGACGCGAAGCGCGCCAATCAGGCGTTGCCGGGCTTCGGCATCACGCTGTTGACGGTGCTGTTGCCGGTGTTGCTGATGCTGGTCGGCAGCTGGGCCGATCTGCTCGTGCCCGCGAAGACCACGGCCAACGACGTGCTGCACCTGATCGGCCACCCCGACATGGCGCTGCTGCTTGCCGTGCTGCTGAGCTTCTATACGTTCGGCACGACGCGCGGCTTCGGACGCGAGCAGATCCTGAAGTTCACCAACGAGTGTCTTGCACCGACCGCGAGCATCACGCTGGTGGTGGGCGCGGGTGCGGGCTTCGGGCGCATTCTGATCGACAGCGGCGCGTCGAAGGCGATCGTCGATGTCGCGACGGGCGCGCATGTGCCGTTGCTGATCCTTGCATGGCTGGTGGCAGGGCTGATTCGCGTCGCAACGGGTTCGGCGACGGTCGCGATGGCGACGGCCGCGGGTATCATCGCGCCGATCGCGGCAGCGGCTGCCTCGACAGCGACGGGCGTGCGCCCCGAATTGCTGGTGCTGGCAACGGGCGCGGGTTCGCTGATTCTGTCGCACGTCAACGACGGCGGCTTCTGGCTCGTGAAGGAGTACTTCGGCATGAGCGTGCCGCAGACCTTCAAGACGTGGACGGTTTGCGAAACGCTCATCTCCGTCACGGCGCTGCTGCTGACGTTGGGCGTCGCGGCTGTGGTGTGAGGTTCGTTGGGTGACGGCCGTCATCCGGAGGCCATGAACCGCCAGGGCTGGCGAGCGCCTGCTTGCCAGCCTCAGATAGACGTTCAACGCGACACGCGGCCGTACCCGCCTCATACCGCGTTTTCACGCTCCATTCGCTGATCGTCGGCGCCCCGATGTACCGTCTGCTGTTCTTTCAGATACCGTGCGAGTTCGCCATTAGTCACGAAGCTCGCGGCTGAAGAGGCCGCGAGAATATCCTTGGCCTCTTGCGGTTTCGCGATTCCGAAGCCCTGCACATAGTCGACGCCCAGTTCCTCCAGCGCGCGCAAGGTCTGGAAGTCTTCGACCCACTCGGCGATGCTGCGCATGCCCAGATTGCGTGCGAGCGTAATGATCGCCTCCACGATCGCGATATCGGCGGGATGGTTGCACATCGTGCGCACGAACTCGCCGTCTATCTTCAATGCATCGGCCGACAGCGTCTTCAGGTAACGCAACGATGTCTGACCCGCGCCGAAATCGTCGATGGCGATCTTTGCACCCATGTCGTGCACGCGCGCGATGAAGCGCTCCGTATGTTCGAGATCGTGCAGCGCGACGCTTTCGGTAATTTCGATGCACAGGTAATGAACGATGTCCTCGTGACGCGAGAACAGCGCGAACAACTCGTCGAGGAAGTGTTCGTCGTTGAGCGAGCCGCCGCTCAGATTCACGCACACGAAGCGGGTGGTGGAGAGCGATGCGCGGTTCTCACTGAGCCATGCGAGTGTCGTAGTGAGCACCCAGCGGTCGATCTCCACGATCGTGCCGGAGTCCTCGGCGGCGGCGATCAGTTTGGCGGCCGTCGCCACCGCGCCGTCCGGCGTGCGCATGCGCAGCAGTATCTCGAAGTCGAGCGCTTCGGTCGGCGTGTGCATCGACATGATGGGTTGCATCACGAGGAACAGCCCATCGGGCAGGCGGCTCTGTCCCAGCGCCTCGATCAGGTTGATTTCGGCGGCGCGCTCCTCGAACGCCGGCGCGCCCTTGCGCAGTGCCACCAGCCGCGCATTGCCGCCGCGTTTCGCGGCGCGGCACGCGCGGTCGGCATAGGCGAGGGCGTCCAGCGCCCGTTCGCCCTGCGAGCACTCGACGACGCCGATCGATCCCCTGACCTGGAACGCTCGCGTGTCGACATGAAATGGCGCGGAGTTCAACGCGGTGACGAGTTCGCGGCAGCGCACGATGGCATCGTCGATCGGCATGTTCGCGAGCACGCACACGAACTCGTCACCGCCGATGCGCCCGATCGGAATATGGGCGCCGAGACGCTCGACGAGGCGCGCCGCGACATGCCGCAGTATTTCGTCGCCGGTGCCGTGGCCGAACAGGTCGTTGAACAGCTTGAAGCGGTCGAGGTCGAGATACGCGAGCGCCCACGGGGCGCTTTCGCCGCATTGCCGGTCGATTGCATGCTCGATGCCGCGACGGTTCAGCAGACCGGTGAGGGGATCATGCTCGGCCAGGAAGTGCAGCCGCTCGACCGCCTTCGAGCGGTCTGTCACGTCCTCGAGCGAGCCTTCGATAAAACCGTTCGCGCGAATCGCCCGCAGCGAGTAGCGCCGCGACTCTGTCCTCGTGCCCGTGGTGCCGTCGATTTCGATCGACGCCGAGTCGTCGCGCTCCAGCAGTTCACCCAGCGCGCGCTCGGCGCCCGGGGCGAAATAGTCGGCCCAGCGGCGCGTGCCGTCGTGTTCGTCATTCAGGCCGAGCATCGAGTGCAGCGCCGGATTGGCGCGGACGAAGCAGCTTTCGCCGTTCAGCGTGAAAAGGCCGATCGGCGTGACGTCATAGGTGTTGCGCAGCTCGACCTGCATCTGCCGGCGGCGCTCGCGTTCTTCGCGCATCCGTTCCGCAATCGCGAACGCGCACAGCATGCTCGACGACAGCGCCGTCACGACGGGGCTATGCGTTCCGGCCAGCGCTTTCACACCGAACGCGGCGGCGAGCACTTCCGACAGCGTCGCGACCAGCACGATGGCCATCGACGCGACATACCAGAGCACGGTGCGGGAGCGCGCCTTGATGAACAGCTGCACGAGGAAGTAGGTCAGCACCAGGATGCAGAAACTGGCGGTTGCCCACAGCACGGGAATGAAGTGCGCGTAACTCAGCAAGAACGCGGCGGCCATCAGCACGCAGCCGCCATACCGCACAGCCTGCAGGCTCCAGCGCAGACCGATGGCTTTCAGCTCGCGGCGAAACAGCTCCACGAAGAGCGTCGTGGTCAGCACGTAGTAGGCCGCGAACGTGAATTCCCGCAAAAACTCGATATGGTCAGGCGGGATGAGCCGGCCCACCCATTCGGTGTCGAAGCCCATCGCGTTGGCGCTCAGCCGCAGGTTGCCGACCAGCCATGCGGCAAAAATGACGTAAGTCCATTCGCGATTGATGATTGCCGTCACGAACACGAAGATTGCGAGCGTCAGCAGGCCGCCCGTAATCAGCGCTGCGCTCTGGTAGAAATCGAGTGTTGTCTCTTCGAGCTTGTCGAGGCTCGATGCCGAGGCGCTGATATAGGCGGGTCCCGAGAACGTGCCCCGGCACAGGATCTGTGCATCGGGCGCATGCCCGTCGAGCTTCAGCGCAAAGCCGGCCTTGTTGTCGCGCATCGCGCCGCTCGTGCCGTGACGGTCGCCCGCGCCGAGCAGCGTGAGGACGGGGGCCGTCCGCCAGCAGGAAATCGTTTGCGCATGCCGCGACGGCAGGTCGACGAATGTGGCGTCTCCGCTGTCCATGGCAGGCGCGGTGAGCATGAACCAGAACGGCGTTTCCGCCAGATGGGTACTGAAGCGGGCGGTGTGTGCACCACTACGCAGGCGTTCGATGGCGGCGGCGGGCGACAGCGTCGCCGACGGATCCGCGATCACAGAAAAGCTGAGCGGAACGGTCCCCGTGGTGTCGAATTGGCGCGGGCCCCAGAGCAGGACTGCAACGGTGCCAAGCGCAATCACAAATGGCGCTACGTAAACGGAGAAGCGCAGGAAAGCCCAGCCGGTCAGTCGGTCCCGAAACGCCCACTTAACGCTTGTCATCTGCTGCATTTCCCCAGTGACTTCATTCCCAATTTTCATTGCCATGCTACGACGGCTGGCAGCGGAAGCGCGACTGCGCCGACGCCCCTCCATCTTTTGTCCGCCCGAATTGCTTCGGGCGGACACCTTACCTCAACTGCCTTACGCTTCGGCTTCGCTCAACGACCTCAGATAATCCGAGGCGCTGTCCGGCAGGCTGCCGCGCTCGATGCCGTGGCCGGCTTCGCCCTGCAGCGATGCGACGCTGACGTCGATGTCGACGTGATCCGTTTCGAAGAAGAACCCATAGAACGGATGGTTGACCTTCGCCCAGCGCTGACGAACCAGTGCAACCGGTTTCGCCATCACCCGATGCGGCAAGCCGCCGACGTGCGACATCGGCAGGAATTCATTCTGCCCATATACATCTTCGAACAGCATCGCCTCATATTCCCGATCGAGCGGCGAACGCGCGGTAATTAACATCCAGTCGACCCCGTTCTGCGCGCAAAACATGTAATACGCCTTGCACAGCGCCACCTTCACCATCCGCCCGATCGCGCCGCGCGCCACGCCGAGTCGCGTTGCCTCGGCGAGGCGCACCTGGCCCAGCCAGTCCGGCAGTCGGACCGATTGTTCGACGGCGAGCGAATCGAATGCGTTCGTCTGGACCCGCATGGTGCCGAGCGGCCCACCATCCAGCCGCGATTGCGCGAGCAGCACGACCGTGCCATGCGCGCCATCCAGCGCTTCGACGCCCATGGTTTCGGCGAATTCCGGCAAGTGCCGCCGATACGCGGCGCGGCGCATCTCGACCGCCTTGTCGAGTTCCATCCGGTTACTTACCACCTTTATCGTAAACGGCAGCCTTTCCGTTTTCTTTACCGTGCCCGAATTAAAGCCTTCTTCGAGCAACGTATAACCCGTATTTTGCTTCAAAACGACTGAATCGATGCGGTCCATATCAACCCCGTAGGTGAGTGAGAAAAAAGTGCCGCGTTCAAAACGGCAGAACCGCGCTGAACGCGACAAACTAGAGTCTCATGAACGCAGATACGGTGATATGCACAGTCAGTTTCATTCGGAAAGCGGAGTCTGAATGAATGCCGGCAAAACCTTTAAATATAGGCAACCGTGCGCAGCGTGAATAAGCACGCGGTACGCGCATCAACGCATATCGTTATCGGCTTTTGTTGGTTGCAACGGCGAACCCGCGACGCTTAATCTGGAATGCTGTGAACCTGTCCGGAGACTGTCGATGAGTACGATTCCCACCGCCCAGCACGATGCCACCAGCGATGCCGACGACGCGGAGCTTGATGCGCGCTTCGCGCCCATATTCGAGCGGATTGCGGCTGGCAGTATCGAGCGCGAGCAGAATCGGGAACTCGCCTACGATGCAGTGCGCTGGCTGAAGGAAGCAGGGTTCACCGCGTTGCGAGTGCCAAAGCGCTATGGCGGTAGCGGCGCGACGTTGCCGCAGTTCTTTCGTCTTTTGACGCGCCTGGGTGAGGCCGATTCGAATCTGCCGCAGATATTGCGGCTGAATTCAGGCTTTATCGAAAGTCGGCTCGAAAGCGATGATGAGGCATTGCGCGAGCGCTGGCTCACGAAGATCGCGGCGGGCGAGACCGTCGGTGCCGCGATATCCGAGCGCACCGCGAGCACGCACAACAGCGTCACGCTGGTGGCCGACAAGAGCGGCAACGGCTGGTGGTTGAACGGCGAGAAGTACTACAGCACGGGCACGCTTTACGCGGACTGGATCGACGTCGCCGCGCACGACGGCGCCGACGACGTGCGCGTGTTGGTGCGCGCCGATGCGCCTGGCGTCGCGCGTATTGATGATTGGGATGGCTTCGGTCAGCGTTTGACTGCGAGCGGCACGACGCGCTTCGACTCCGTCCATGTGAGCGACGATCAGCTACTGGTGCGCTACAAGGCGTCGGAGCCGCGTCGCAATACCTCCCTGACGGCTTTCTATCAGACCGTCCATCTCGCGACGCTGACTGGCATCGCGCGCGCCGTGCTGCGTGACGGCGTTGCGTTCGCGCAGGCGCACACGCGCACGTTCGGCGTGCCAGGTCGCTCGAGCCCGCGCGACAATCCTCTCGTGCATCGTGTGGTGGGGCGGCTGGCCAGTCTCGCCTATTCGGCTGAGAGTATTACGGCATCGGTGGTGCGCTCGCTCGAAAACGCGTATCAGGCGAGACTCGCGGGCCGCGCGAATACAGACACTTATATTGCGCTCGATATCGAAGCCTACCAGGCGCAGCAGATCGTGATCGAACAGGTGCTGGAGGCGGCCACACTCGTATTCGAAGTGGGCGGAGCGTCTGCGACGAGTGAGACGCGGCGGCTCGATCGTCACTGGCGCAATGCGCGTGTGCTCGCTTCGCATAATCCCGCGATCCAGCGCGAAGCGGCGGTGGGCCACTTTCATCTGAACGGCGCGGCGTCCAACGAACGGTTCAGTCTCGCGCATTCGCCCAGCGAACTGGGACGTGCTGCGACGGACAGCGCGGTTGCCGTCAATGGATAGCGCGAGATCGAAGAATCGATCCGTTTTGCGGAACTGGTGTTTCCGCTGTTGCCCGGCAAGAAGCCGGTGACGTTGCGCGTTAAGGTGCTTACTGGGGGCGCCTTCGACGTGCGGGCGAGCAAGGTTTAATCCACACGCCGGCCCGCAATGAGCGGCGCCAATCCTGATTTATATCGACGCAGACTGCGTCTGGACTGCCTACGCGTCACTCGCGGAGACGCGTTCATGCGTGGCCAACGTCAGGGAATCAGTCCGTGCGTTCGATACGCGCGCAGCGTCTCATCGAAAACCCGAATGTCGGACCGGCCGCGCGCAATGAGCTGTGCCCCTTCGATTGCCGCAAAGATTGCCACCGCACGCGCCTTGTTTGCTTTCTTGTCCTTTCGCTCGGCATCGAGCGAAAGCAGGCGAGTCAGCCATTCGATGTTGATATCCATGAATCGCTGTACCTCGACCTTGACCTCCTCGGGAAGGTCATGATGCTCGGCCGCCATGATGCCGCTCAGGCACATGCGGTTGTCGTTTTCGAGGGCTGCGCGAAACACCTTGATGTAGTGGTCGAAGGTCGCGCGCTCGCTCCTGTGCTGCTCCAGCAATCCCTCCAGAAATGCGACGGCATCGTCGCTGTACTGGCGCGCAAGCGCCGCGCCGAGGTCGCCCTTGGTCGGGTAGTGATGGTGAACGGCGGGGCCCTTGATGCCGACTTCGTTCGCGACCTCGCGAATGCTGAGGGCGTTGTATCCGTGGGCCTGCACCATGTAGCGCGCCACCGCGAGGATGCGGCTTTTCGTGTCAGGAGTATTCATGCGCGCAATCATAGCAGATTACTTACCAACTGATTGGTAAGCTTACTTAGCGATAAGTAAGTCTTGACACGACAGCTCTACCTTCTCTATGATTCGATCGCACTTACTTAGCGGTTGGTAAGTCCACTTCGATCAAGGAAAGGATATGAAAATCTATGACATCCCCGGGTTCCCGAACCCGTTGCGCATTCGCATCGTGCTGGCCGAGAAGCAGCTTGCTTCGCAGGTCGAGTTCGTCAAGGTCGACCTGCCTGCGGCGGAACACAAACAAGCCGCTTTTTTGAAGATCAATCCGACAGGCACCGTGCCGGTGCTGGAACTCGACGATGGAACCCGCATCGCTGAATGTACGGCGATTACCGAGTATCTCGACAATCTGGACGGCGACCCGATCCTCACGGGCAAGACCGCGCGCGACAAAGGTGTGATTCACATGATGCAAAAGCGTGCCGAGTCGGAGCTCATCGATCCCGTAGGCATTTATTTTCATCATGCGACGGCGGGATTGGGCGATGCGCTGCGCGAATACAAACAGCCGCAGTGGGCGGCGCGCGCCGAGTGGGGGAAGCTCCAGGGCGAGAAGGCAGTCGCGGGCATGCGCTATTTCGATAGCGTGCTCGAGGCCCAGCCTTATGTCGCAGGCGATGCGTTTTCGATGGCTGACATAACCGTCTGGGCTGGGCTGCTGTTTGCGCACTTCGCCAAGATCGACGTGCCGGCCGAGTGCAACGCGCTTCGTGCATGGAAAGTAAAGGTCGATGCGCGTGCTTCGGTTGTGAATCCGGCGTAGAAGGTGATTGGCCGTCGACCCGCCGAGCACCTAAACTGAATCAACGCGTTCGAACCCGGCGACATGCGCTGTCGCCGGGTTGCTGCCTCTTTGTAGCGAGCCATGATCGAACTCCACACGTTGAGCCAGGTATCCGTGTTCGCGGACCTCCCGGAAGATCGGCTGCAATGGCTGCGTGACAACCTGACCGAGTTCTCGGTCAGTGCTGGCGAGGTGCTGCTGCACGAAGGCGAAATGACCACGAGCCTGCTGATCCTGCTCGAAGGCGAACTCACGACGACGAGACGCGACGACGGACGCGACTACGGCGAGCGCTTTTCTTCGCCGGATGTGTTCGGCACGCCGTGCGTGATCGCTTCGATACCTTTCCCGGCCACGCTGACGGCCATGCGCGATAGCCGTCTTGCGCGGCTGCCCGAAGCGGCTTTCCGTGAGCTGTTCATGTCGTGCGGTCCGTTTGGGCGTGTCGTCGCACGCGTAATGACGGACTGGCTGACCGCGCTGGAAACAGCGGACCTCAATCGCGCGAAACTCGCCGCCCTGGGCAAGCTCGCGGCAGGGCTCGCGCACGAACTGAACAATCCTGCTGCCGCGTTGACGCGTTCGCTCGATCACATGCGCCGCGAGTTTGCGGCGCTCGAAGACGCGGCGTTGGCGCTCGGCTGCAATGCCGTGCCGCGCGAGGTCGTTGCTCGACTCAGTGCGCTGGTCAACGGCAAGGTGCCCAATGGTGCGATGAATTCGTTGCAGCGAAGCGAAGCAGAAGTACGGCTCGGCGACTGGCTGGCCACGCAGGGCGTCAAGAAGCCATGGCTCGTGGCACCCGTCCTCGTTGCACATGGCTTCACCGTGGAGGACCTCGGCCCGTTGGCCAGCAGCCTGGACACAGCGCAGTTCGATTCCGCCATCGGCTGGATTGCACGCGTGCTGGACCTTCGCTCGATGATGGACGAAGCGATGCAAGGCGCACTGCGCATCTCCGATATCGTGGCCGCGATGAAGTCGTATTCGTTCATGGATCAGGGCCCCCAACAGGAGATCGACATTCACGAAGGCATCGACGACACGCTGACCGTGATGATGCACGAGATGAAGCGCGGCATCGACGTGATACGCGACTACGACCCTGGCTTGCCGCGACTTCAGGTATACGGGAGCGAATTGAACCAGGTCTGGACGCGGATCATCGAGAACGCGATCGAGGCGATGAACGGACAGGGCACGATCACGATCCGCACGCGGCGCGATGCCGACTGTGCCGTCGTCGAAATCACCGACAACGGGCCGGGCATTCCGCCAGAAGCATTGACTCATCTCTTCGAGCCTTTCTTCACTTCAAAGCACGTCGCCGGGGCACGCGATCATGGCGTGGGGCTCGGTCTGCATATTGCGTACCGCATCGTGGTCAACCGGCACGGCGGCACGATACATGCGCAGTCGGGTCCGGGCTGGACGACTTTCCGCGTGACACTGCCATTGGGCTTCAACGTGCCGCCCGCCGCGTAGCCACTCATGTCGAACCGGCCCCATTTCACGATCGAGATAGCGATCACGACCTTGGCGCGGCAGCGCCTACAATGCTTGCAACAGACGCCGCGATTCATCGCTGGCACAGATACACGAACAGCGCGTAGCCGGCGTTTGAACTGGCGTGAGCCGCTGACGCTGTCATGGAAAAGCCCGTAATCCTCGCTGTCGATGACGACCCGATCGTGGCCGGTGCGGTCGCGCGCGATCTTCAGGTTGCGTACGGCGAGCATTACCAGATCGTGCGCATGGAGTCGGGGTCGGCCGCGCTGGAAGCCGCGCAACAATTGCGTCTGCAAAACCGCTTCATTGCGCTTTTCATCGCGGATCAGCGCATGCCGCAGATGAGCGGTATCGAGTTCCTCGAACAGGCAATCGAACTGTTCCCGGAAGCCAAGCGCGTGCTGTTGACCGCGTACGCGGATACGGATGCCGCCATCCGCGCGATCAATACGGTGCATCTCGATCAGTACCTGCTCAAGCCGTGGCATCCGCCCGAACAGAACTTCTATCCGGCGCTCGATGATCTGCTCGCGGACTGGCACGCATCGTTTCGTCCCGCATCGCAAGGCATCCGCCTGCTCGATCACCGCTGGTCGCCGCAAGGGCATTTGCTGCGCGACTTTCTGGCGCGCAATCACATTCCGTTCCGATGGCTCGATGTGGAGCGGCACGACGAGGCCGATCCGTTGCTCAACGCGCTGCATCCGGGCATGCGTCAGTTGCCCGTGCTGATCTTCGAGGACGGTACCGTGATGAGCCGTCCGACGACGGCGCAGATCGCCGAGCAAGTAGGACTGCGCACGCGCTCGACGACCCCTTTCTATGACCTCGTGATCGTGGGCGGCGGGCCGGCGGGGCTCGCTGCCGCCGTGTATGGCGCATCGGAAGGACTGCAGGTGGCGATCATCGAATGTGATGCGCCCGGCGGTCAGGCAGGCACCAGTTCGCACATCGATAACTACCTTGGCTTTCCGGCGGGCGTGAGCGGCGCGGAGCTGTCGCGGCGAGCGCTGATGCAGGCAAGGCGCTTCGGCGCCGAAATGATACTGACGCAACATGCAGTCGGCTTGCGAATAGAAGCGCCGTACAAGTTCGTCAAGCTCTCCGATGGCTCCGAGGTCAGCTGTCTTGCGCTGATGGTCGCGAGCGGCGTGTCGTATCGCAAACTGGAAGCGCGCGGCGTGCAGGCGCTGACGGGCGCGGGCGTCTATTACGGCGCGGCGCTCGTCGAGGCCGTCGCTTGCGCCAATCAGGATTTATATATCGTGGGCGCCGCGAATTCGGCGGGACAGGGCGCGATGTTCCTTTCCCGGTACGCGCGATCGGTCACATTGCTGTGCCGGGGACCGTCGCTGAGCGCGGGCATGTCGCACTATCTGGTCCAGCAGATACACGAAACCGGGAATATTCGCGTGCGGCCCTATACCGAGGTCGAAAGCGTGAGCGGCGACGGACATCTCGACGCGATCGTGTTGCGTGACTTGCAGACTGGGCGCATCGAGACGGTTGAAGCGAGCGGCCTGTTCGTTTTCATCGGCGCTGCGCCTTGCACGGAATGGCTGCGCGGGGTCGTCGAGCGGGACGAGCATGGTTTTCTGCTGACGGGCCGTACGCTCGTCAAGGGCGGCAGGAAGCCTTCGGGATGGCAGGTTGGACGCGATCCGTATCTGCTCGAAACGAGTGTCCCCGGCATCTTCGCGGCGGGCGACGTGCGTGCCGATTCCGTCAAACGCGTGGCGGCTGCCGTCGGCGAAGGATCGATTGCCGTGCATTTCATCCACCAATATCTGGCGAGTCCATGAGCGATCTGACCGCGCTGTTTGAGATGCCTCTCTTCTCTGGATTGCCGGAGGAGCGACGCGCATGGCTGCGCGCGAATCTGGACGAATACCATCTGAAGATGGGTGAGATCCTGATGCGAGAGGGGCAGCGCGTCACGCATCAGTTCGTGCTGCTCGACGGCGAAATCGTGACGGAAAAAATGGTGGGCGGGCGGCAAGTGTTCGATGACCGGCGGCCCGCGCCGACATCGATTGCAGAGACCTCGCTGCTGGCGGACATGCCGCTGCCATTGACCTTCACGGCCGCGACCGATTGTTTTCTGGTCGCCATTCCCGAGCCGGTGGTCCGCACGCTGCTGAACGAATGCGAGTCCTTCAGCCGTCACATCTTCCGGTCGATCTACGCGCGCATCAGCGCCTATGACGCGTTCATCCTCAATGGCGAGAAGCTTGCCGCACTGGGTCGCCTGTCGGCGGGTCTCGCGCATGAACTGAACAATCCAGCCGCCGCCGTGGCGCGCGCAGCCGATGGTCTGCGCGAATCGCTCGACAACATGCGTGAAGCGACGCGAGCACTGGTGGTGAGCGCGATACCCGCCGATGTCGTCGACATGTTGAACGGCTGGGCAAGCCGTGCCGTGCCTGCCGCCGATACGGCACCTCAAGCTGCATTGCGGCAAAGCGAAGCCGAAAGCATGCTCACCGATTGGCTCGCTGCACACGGGCTTGCCAAACCGTGGCTGATCGCGCCGCAACTCGCGGTGGCCGGTCTCATGCCAGACGATCTCGAACCCGTCGCCGCGCGAGTGACACCAGAGCAATTCGACGCGGGCGTGCGCTGGCTGGCTGCGACGCTGGAACTGCGGTCTTTGGGAGATCAGGCATGGATCGGTGCGGGCCGTATCTCAGAGATCGTGAAGGCGATGAAGGACTACTCATATATGGACCAGGCGCCATTGCAGGAGGTCGATATACATAGCGGCATCGAGGATACGCTGACGATCATGCGCCACAAGCTCAAGCAAGGCGTGACCGTAAACCGCGACTACGATCGCATGCTGCCGCACGTACCCGTCTATGGCAGCGAGCTGAATCAGGTGTGGACGAATCTGATAGACAATGCCGTCGACGCGATGGATGGCAACGGCGAACTCACGATACGCTCGCGCCTGGAAGGCAGTTTTGCGGTCATCGAAATCATGGACACGGGGTCCGGCATTCCGGACGATATCGTCGCGCGGCTTTTTGAGCCTTTCTTTACGACCAAGCCGTTAGGCAAGGGCAATGGCCTGGGGCTTCACATCGCGTACCGGACCGTTGTGCAGCGGCACAACGGCACGATCAGCGTCGCGTCGCGCCCAGGCGAGACGAAGTTCAAAGTGTGCCTGCCGCTGGCGCCGCGTCATTGATGACACGGCGGCGCATATTGCGGGTCGGATCTTCGTTAAGATCGACGCAACAGGGCGCAGCCAAATAGTACGGTCCCGCTAAATCACATTGGCGTTCTGGCTCGTCCAAAGGCAAGCTTCGTCGACTTGGATATTCCTCAGCGCGTCCTATACTGATAGTGAGTCGCGCGGAAGCCGGCCTCTGATGCATAGCGAACGATCAAGTCGTTCAATGGGGCGCGGTAGCGGGGCCACGGAAACGCCTGTGTTTAATAACGCGGGCGTTTTCTTTTTGTGGCCCACAAGTCGATCCGGCACCTGAATGGCCGACCTGCGGTGCGGGCACATGTCGCCTCCTGGCCGTCGGTTCAGCACTCTGCGGACATTCGTCCGGTCCCTGAATACCGACAGGAGATTGCCACGAAGCGAAGCGCCCTCAAGGCGTATCGTCGACGCACAACTCGGGATCGCTGACAAGGCAATCGGCACTCGACGCCGCCGCGCCGCCGCCCCGCGTTTTCAGCGTCGCGTCCCGCGCGGCGATGGGCAGCCCTTTCGGCAACAGCACCCACATGCGTATGCGTTCCTTCGTCCGGCTCGCCTGCGCCTGCGCGGTTTGGCCAAAGCCATAAAAATAGTCCGCTCTCACTGCACCCTGAATGGCACCGCCTGAGTCCTGCGCCATCATCAGGCGGTCGATGGCGCCGGGCGCTTGCGGATCGTCGCGCGTCGAGAGGAACACCGGCGCGCCGAGCGGCGTCGTGCGCGGATCGACGGCGATGGAGCGGCCCGCCGACAACGCGACACCCAGTGCGCCGACGGGCCCATTCGGCGAATCGGGAATCAGCCGGAAGAACACGTAGCTCGGGTCCGAGATGGCGAACACGCGCTTGACGGGGGCATTGTTCGTCGATGCGCCCGTGGCGGCGTCGCCCGTCTTCGAAGCAACGGAGCCTTTCGACATCCCGCCTGCCGTGTTGTCGCTGGCAGCGGGACGCACGGCGGGCGCCGATCCTTGTGGTGTCGCTGCCGCCAGCTTGAAACCGCGCAGCAGCGGCGACACCGGTTCGTCATCGTCCTGCGTGCGGGTGGCAGGCACGCCGCCCGTCGCATCGCCAGGCGTCGGTGCGCTAGCGTTGCCGGCGCCGCCCGTCGCCGACTCGTCCTCGACGTCTATTTCGACGTCGATGCCACGCACGGTGATCCGCTGCCCGCTGCCGGCGTTCGCGCGCGCAACGGGCGGCAGGAACGGGCGGCCGTTCTGCTCCGCGTAAGCGAAGCGGCGCACCGTGCCGTCGCTCATGCGCACCTTGCCTGCTCCTTGCACCTGCATCGAGTACAGCATCACGGGATCGTCGACGTAAGCGAGAATCGGCGCCTTGAGCGCACCGCGCTCGATCTCGGCACGCGTGTAGTACGGCACGATGCGATCATGATCGAGCCGCAGACGGATCTTCTTGTCGCGTATGTCGGGAACACTGTCGCGCAGATCGAGCACGTAGACGCCCTTGGTGCTCCCCGGCGTGATGCCGGTGACGGGGATGACCATGCGGCCATCGATGCGCGCGGTGCTCGCCGTGCCGCGTGCGCTGTCCGGCAGGCGACGGGCATCGAGATACAGCATATCGTCGGGCGTGCCGTAGACCGGGTAGAGAAAGGCGCCGCCGTACTGCCGGCTGCCATTCAGCAGGGGCTCGTAGTAGCCGGTCAGCGTGCCGTCGCCGCTCTTGTCGGCATTGCGGATCTGGTACGCATTGAAATACGTCTCGAAGAACTGACGGATCGCGGCGACGTTGCGCGCATCGACCGAGCGTGACGCCGCGCACGGCTCCGACCAGCCGGCACGCGAGCCGAGTACCGCACAGCTGCGTTTGAAAGCGTCCCATGAGCTACTGAGGTCGTCGGTGTTCCAACCGGGCAGATCAGCGAAGCGGGCCGATGCGTAGTATGCGTGACGGGTGGAGAAGGCGATGCTGCCGCTCGCGTTTGCAACCGGCGCGGACGCGGCGGCGGATGTCGCAGGTGCGGCGGGCGTGGTCGCCACCGTCGCGGGCGTGACGGGTGCCGCTTGCGATTGCATGGACGGAAGCGGCGCCGCAGGTGCGGGCGACGGCATCTGTGAAGACTCTTGCGCCGCAGGTTGGGGTGACGGCGTGCCCGCCGGTCCAAAGGTCGTCGTCGAGGCGGGCTGATTGCCAGCACAACCCACGAGCGCCGCAACCACACAGAGCATCCAACGTACGTTGTGCATGCCGCCTCCTGCGCCCCATGCGTGGACGTCCACCTTGTCCGCTACGTCGGCGACCCGACGACGTCGATCGTGAAAGTCGCTGCGCCGAACGTATCCGGGCAGCGGGACGCGCCAGTTGCACAGCGCGGCTTGCCGGCGAACGGCGAATAGCTGACCGTGCGGCGTATCGCGGCGGCGCGTTGCGCGTCTTCAGGAAAATCCGCGAACACCGATTCGCCATGCAGCCCGCCGTCTGAAAAGTCGCGCGGCGCGGATGAGACCAGTACGAGAAAGTGGTTCGGGCCAGCCGGCGCGCCCGCCATCATTGGCCAGCTTGCGCGCGGCAACGAAAGGGTCTGGCCGGCGGCGATCGCATTGTTCTTGTCGAGCCCGTTCGGAAACAGCATCAGATATTGCCCGGCGGGATCGACCATGAAGACGTACACGTAGCCCGCGCGATTGCTGCCGACGCTGAATTGCAGATGATCCTTGCTGATCCGCGCGGTGGTGATACGCGAGAGGGCCTTGACGCTGATCGACGGGTCGGCAAGGGAGACGATCCGGTCGAGTTCGCCACCGGGCGTGTAAGGCGGCAGCGCGGGTGTGATGTCTGGTATCGAGTTCGCGGTCGTATTTGCCGCCGTATTCGCGGCAGTGCTGACGGGGGCGCTTGCAGGCCCGCTCGCCGACGGCGTTTGCATGGCGTTGCCCGCAACCTGTGGCGTGGACGGAGCGGGCGGGGGCACGGTCTGCGCGTGTTGCGCTTCCGACGCCGCCGGATGGTCGCTGGCTGTAACGGCGACGACGGGCGGTGCGGTTTTCGTCGAGGGCCGCATCGCGAACCAGCCTCCAAGCCCCGCCAGCCCGACGACGACGACGGCGCCAACCGCTATTGCCGTGGAGCGCCGGCTTGTCGTGCGCGACGCGCCCGCCGCCGTGGCACCAGGAGGGGAAGCCCCCAGGTTGTCACGGCTTGCCGTGCCCGGTCGCAGCGCGTCGCTCGCCTCGCGGGCCGGCACGCTACTGCTCGCGGCAGGCGCTGCCGTACGCGGTGAAGACAACGCGGCGGGCTCGTCATGGGTTCCGTCCTGAGCGCTCAATGCAAGGCCTAACTCCGCCGCGAACGCCTGCATGCTCTGCGGCCGCTCATCGGGCCGCACGGCGAGCGCGTGATCGATAGCACGCAGGAAGGCGGGCGAATAACGGCCTGACGCTTGCATCGCGAGCGGCACGTAACTGTCACTCATCATCCGGCCTACCGAGGGCGGCGGCGTCTTGCCGACGATCGCGAAGTAGACGACCGCGGCAAGCGCATAGATGTCGGTCCACGGCCCCTGTTTCAGCGACGGGACTTCCGCATACTGTTCGACGGGGGCATAGCCGGGCTTGAGGATGACAGTCAGCGCCTGTGTCATATCGCCGATCACGCGCCGCGCCGCGCCGAAGTCGAGCAGCAGCGGACGGCCGCTGTCCTTCAGCAGCAGGATATTGTCCGGCGCGATGTCGCGGTGGTAGCACTGCGCGCGGTGCATCACGTCGAGTGCGCTGACGAGCGACGTCAGTAGCGCGCGCAGCCACGCTTCGTCGGGCGGCGCATTCTTCGCTCGCAGCGCGTCGCGCAGCGTGACGCCATCGTAGTACGGCATCACCATGTAGGCGGTGCTGTTCGCTTCCCAGAACCGGTAGACCTTGACGAGCGAATGATGATCGAACTGCGCGAGCAGGCGCGCTTCATTGACGAAGCTTTTCAGGCCCGCGAGAAACGTTTCCTTGTGGCGCTCGGAGCGCACCGTGACTTCCGCGTTGCTGCCGCGCGAAGCCAGTGAGGCTGGCATGTATTCCTTGAGCGCGACGTTGCGGCCCAATTGGGTGTCGTGCGCGAGATAGACAATGCCAAAGCCGCCTTCACCGATCAAGCCCTTGATTTCGAACTCCGCGACCCGCATGCCGACCGACAGCGCGTGATGCGACTCTACGCCTGCGACGGCCGCCGGCGGCACGATGGTCGCGCTATCCGAGCTATCCGAGCCCGCTGGATCGACGCCCACCGGCTGGCTGTCGGGCTCGGGTGGGTGTGGCACGATTACCGTCTTGTCATCGGGGCTGTTCATCGGGACGGGATTCACAGGAAAGTCCAGTCGCGCGGCGCTGCGAACGAGCATGCGCCATCCCCACGCGCACGTGCGTGTATCAACAAGACGAATCACGCGGCCATTTTTGAAGCGACGGCCTCCCGCGTCCCCGGCCGTTTTCAAAATGCGCGTACACAATCGTTTCTTTAGAAAGAGTTGCAGGCATTTCTGGCGGCGCTCGCTCTGGCCCGCACACCCTCGCAGTCACAACGGCTCTCCGGTCGCGTCCATGGACCTTCCAGCAGGAAGACGATGTGAACGAACTCATAAGAAACCCGATGTCCTGCGTAGCGCGCATCGCGAGGCGTGCAGTGCAAAGCGGCACTACGCGCTTGCGTGTCAGGGCGCATGCCGGGTCACGCATGATGGGCATCGCTGCGCTCGTCGTCTGTGCAACTTCAGGCGTATGGGGCGGCGCGTTCGCGGCCGCGCCAGCCGCACCTGCCACCGGCCCCGCGCCGGGCCTCGCGCCCGAATCTCAAGGCTTTCGACAGGCGAGCGAACGCGAACGCGATGCCGAAACGCTGCAGTCGTTGACTTCCGAAGGGCGTCTGCTGCTCTCGCGTGATCGCGTCACGCTGCCCGCGTACGACTATTGCAGCATGGCCGTATCGGCGGCCGAGCGCGGCGACTTCCGCGACAGCGTCGAGGCGGCCGCCCGCGCGCTGGTGATGGCGCAGCGTACCGACAATGCCGATCTGGCCGCGCTGTCGAAGCGTGACCTCGCGATCGCGTACAGCTACGCCGGCGATCTCGACGACGCCGAGAAATACGCACAGGAAGCGCTGGCCTCGACCCCGAAAGCGCCCGAACAGGTGTTTGCGCCCGCCAACAAGGTGCTCGGCGACATCGCGCTGCGCCGCGGCCATCCGCAAGACGCAATCGACGCCTACAACCGCGCGCTCGAAACGGCGTCGCCGCGCTACCGTCCGCTGGTGCTGCTGTCGATCACGAACGCGCAGATCGCCGCGGGCGACACGGCCGGCGCGCGCAAGACTTTCAACGCCGCCAGTCCCGCGCCGAGCGCGGACCTCGCGCCGGAGTACCGCCGCATCGAAGGCAACCTGCTGCTCGCCGAAGGCAAGCCCCAGGAAGCGCTGCTCGCGTTCACCACGCTGCTGTCGGAAAGCGGCGGCAGCGACGCGAACTACGACCGCCTGTGGGCGCACGAAGGCATCGGCCGTGCCGACCTTGCGCTTGGCCAGCGGGCGAGGGCGCGCGAAGCCTATCTGCAGGCCGTGGACGATTCGGAGAAGATCCGCGCGCGCTTTCGCAGCGAAGAGTTCAAGACGGGCCTCTTCGGCGATACGCAGTCCGTGTTCGAAATGGCGATCACGCTGACGGTCGAAGTGGGCGACTATGCCTCGGCGTGGAATCTGTCCGAACGCAGCCGCGCGCGTGCGCTGCTCGACGTCGTGCGCAATCGCGTCGATGCCGGTGTGAACGACCGTCAACTGAACGGCGATGTGCCGGGTCTCGACGTGGTGCGCAACGCACTGAAGCCAAACGAGACGCTCGTCGAATATCACAACCTCGAGAAATCGATCATCGTGTGGGTGATCCGCAACGAAGGGCTGAAGGGTTATACGCTCCCCATCGCGCGCGCCGACATGGACGCCGCCGTCACCGATTTCCGTAACGCAATCGTGCGCCGCCGGCCAACCGCGATCACCTATGGCGACAAGCTCTACGCGCTGCTGATCGCGCCACTCGGATTGCGCGCCGACGACCGGCTGATCATCGTCCCGCACGGCGCGCTGCACTATCTGCCGTTCCAGGCGTTGCACGGCCCGGATGGTTTCCTGATCCAGCGCCACGCGATCGCGCTGGAGCCTTCGGCGAGCGTCGCGGTGCAGCTCGCCACGCGCGAGCTGAAGGTGGCGAGCAATCTCGTCGCATTCGGCAATCCGACGATCGCACCCGCTTATGCGCTGCCCGGCGCCGAGGCGGAGGTGCGCGGCATCGCGCCGCTGTTTGCGCGCCAGGAAGTGTTTCTGCAATCCAGCGCGACGCGTGTGAGCTTTCGCGAGAATGCGCCTACGGGCCGGGTGCTGCATGTCGCCACCCACGCGGAGGCCGACACGATCGATCCATTGCATTCGCGCATCCTGCTCGCGCCCGCGACGCAGCCTGCTGACGGCCCCGACTCGCTGCTCGCGAAAGACATCTACAACCTGAAGCTGAACAACGTGTCGCTCGTCACGCTGTCGGCGTGCGAGACGGGGCTTGGGCGGATCGCGCGCGGCGACGAGATTCTCGGCTTCACGCGCGCCTTCTTCTATGCGGGCGCGACGAGCCTGATCGTGTCGATGTGGCCGGTGGCCGACGAATCAAGCGCGTTGACCATGCGCACGTTTTACGCGCAGCTCGCCGACGGCCATGAAGCCATCGACGCGATGCGGACCGCGCAACTCGCAGTGATGCAGAACTCACGATTCGCACATCCGTTCTTCTGGGCACCATTCGACCTGATGGGAGGCTGGCGCCTGAGCATTGCGCGCTAAGAAGAACAATGAAAAAACTCCGACTGATTGCGGCAGCGATGGCCTGCAGCGGGACGATCGCGTGGGGCCAGACGCTGCCGAATGCCGGCAGCATCCTTCAGCAAACCGCGCCGCGCGACACGCGCCCGGCGCCGCCGGGTGGTGCGCAAGCCCTACCGGCCGTACCGCAGGCGGGCGCACCGCCCGTCACGGCGCCCGGTCCGACGTTCGTGCTCAAGGGCATCACGTTCAAGGGCAACGACACCATTCCGTCCGACGAGCTGCTTGCGCCCGTGCGCGACCAGATCGGCAAGCCGATCGGATTTGCGGATCTCGAAACGATTGCCGCCAAGGTGACGCAGGTCTATCGCGCGCGTGGCTATCTGCTCGCCCAGGTGGTGATTCCGCAGCAGGACGTGAGCGCGGGCACGGTCGAATTCACCGTGCTCGAAGGACGTCTCGGCCATGTGCGGCTCGATGTCGCGGCGGGCACGCCGATCCGCGAAGACCTGCTGCGCGCACGCGTCGCGCAGATTCCGACCGGCCAGCCGCTGCAGCAGCACGATCTCGAGCGCACGATGCTGCTGCTGTCGGACCTGCCCGGCATCGTCGTGACCTCGGCAATCGAAACGGGCGACGAGCCGGGCACGGTCGATCTGACGATCAGCGTCGCGCCCGCCAAACGCTGGACCTTTGCCGTCGACCTCGACAACTACGGCGCGCCTTCGAGCGGCACCTGGCGTCTGGGCGCGCTGGCGCGGCTCAACTCGCCGTTCATGATCGGCGACAACCTCGACTTGCGGATTCTGGCCAGCGAGCGGCTCGATACCGTGTATGGCCGCATCGGCTACGAGGCGCCCGTGAATGCATATGGCACGCGCGTGGGTGTCGCGCTGTCGCGGCTCAACTATGCGCTCGGCAAGGATTTCGCGTCGCTCGATGCGCAGGGCGAGGCGACCGTCGTCGATCTGACGGTGACGCATCCGCTGCTGCGTACCCGCAACCAGAACCTGCTGGCCCGCGCAAACCTCGAGTATCGTGATCTCATTGACAACATCGGCGTGGTGGACCTGCACAATCCGCGCTCGCTGGTCGAGGGGAGCGTCGGTCTCAGCTATGAAAGCCGCGACGCGCTGCTGGGCGGCGGCTTCAATAGCGCGGACGTGGAGTTCCTGATCGGCAGCCTGCATTTCAGGAATGCGGCGGCCGAGGAACTCGATGCGTCCGCGTTTGGGCGCAACACGCATGGCACCGAAGTGCGCGCGACGTTCTTCGCGAACCGCCTGAATTCGGTGACGGAGCGCTTCAGCATGTTTGCCGGCATATCCGGCCAGTGGGCCGGCACGACCCTCGACAACTCGTCGCGCTTCCTGCTGGGCGGGCCGCATGCGGTGCGCGCCTACTCGCCGTCTGAAGGGCTCGTCGACGAGGGCTTTGTTGCAACGGTCGAAGGACGCTACGCGATCAATGCGAAGGCGACGGTGTTCGGCTTCTTCGACTTCGGTACTGGCTGGTACAACGCCAACTCGCGGCCGGAACAGGGGCCGAACATGATCACGCGCAGCGGCGTCGGCTTTGGCGCGTACTGGGTGGCGCCGGGTGGGATCGCGCTGCAAGGCACGGTTGCCTGGCGCACGACGGGCTCGGACACCACCGGCGACGACAAGGTGCCGCGTTTTTATGTGCAGTTGACCAAGACGTTCTAGTTGTTCTGAAGACGCCCGACTTCCTGCTTCAGTTCGCAGACGTTGCGCAAGCGGCAAGGGTGGCGCAAGCGGGATGGCTGAGTGGTGGTTGAGCCGGGCTTTGCCCGGCGCGGAGGTTTGCCATGAACAAACCATGCAGCGTGCCGTTGCGGGTTGCCGGCACGATCGTCTGTGCGGCGGCTACGCTGCTTGCCGGGTCCTACATGTCGTCGCTGCTTGCAAATCCGACGGGTGCGCAGGTGGTGTCGGGTACGGTGAGCGTCAATACGCCCGCTGCCGGGCAGATGAATATCACGCAGAAGACGCCCAAGGCGATCGTCAACTGGAACACCTTCTCGATCGGCGCGAACGAAGGCGTGACGATTGCGCAGCCGTCGGCCAGTGCGGCGCTGCTCAACCGCGTGATGGGCAATGATCCGAGCGTGATTGCAGGGCGGCTTCAGGCCAATGGCAAAGTGTTTCTCGTCAACCCGGCGGGCGTGATCTTCGCTCCCGGTTCATCGGTGAATGTCGGCTCGATGATCGCGTCGACGCTGAATATTTCGAACGCTGATTTTCTCGCTGGCAACTATCGCTTCGTCGGCACGTCCGTCGCGCCCGTCAGCAACGCCGGGACGCTGACGGCCGGCACGGGTGGCACGATCGCGCTGCTTGGCGGCAGCGTGAGCAATTCGGGTATGGTGAGCGCGCGCCTCGGTACGGTTGCCATCGGCGCGGGAAACGACATCACGCTGGACTTCGCGGGCGACGGGCTGACCACGCTGAAAATAAACCAGGGGGCGGCCCATGCGCTGATCGGCAACACGGGCACGCTCGCCGCCGATGGCGGGACGGTAGTGATGAGCGCGCAGACGGCCGATGCGCTGGCGGGCACCGTGATCAACCAGCAGGGAATCATCCGTGCGCAAAGCGTCGCCGAGCGCAATGGGCACATCGTGCTCGATGGTGGCACGAGCGGTGTCGCTTCGGTCGGCGGCACGCTCGATGCAACGGGCGGCGCGGGCCTGACGGGTGGCCGGATCGATGTGACAGGCTACAACCTTGCGCTCGTGGACGGCGCGCGAGTCGATGCGAGCGGTGCGGCGGGCGGCGGCACGGTGCGCGTTGGCGGCGGTGCCGCCGGACAGGACCCGAGCATTCGTAATGCCAACGCCCTGTGGATGTCGCCAACGGCAAGCATTCATGCCGATGCGCTGATCAATGGACCTGGCGGAAATGTGGTGGCGTTCAGTGAAACGGCGAGCCGGATCTACGGCACGCTTTCTGCGAGGGGCGGGGCGCAGGGCGGCAATGGTGGCTTGATCGAAACATCGGGTCACTATCTCGATGTCACGAGCGCGACCATCGACGCTTCGGCACCAAAGGGGAAAGGCGGGGCGTGGAAGATCGATCCCGACAATATCGCCATCGTGGCGGCGGCATCGGGAACACCGGCGACCGAGACGCCGCCGGCCAATGGATCGCCGGCCATTTTTACGCCGGCGGGCACGGACAGCGAGGTGGTCAATTCCCTCATCACCAACCAGCTGAATCAGGGCGTCTCCGTGACGATCACGACAGTCGGCTCGACACCCACCAACTTTTCACTGGGTGACATCAACATTCAGGCGCCGATCGTCGCGGCCACACCGGCAAATCCGACCACCATCCCAACCCTGACGCTGACCGCGCTCGGTTCGATCGTCGACACTGGCCAACCCATCATGTCGACCTTGGGGCCGCTCAGTATCGCGCTCAATGGGAACGTGGGCGGAGCGAATGCCTTCAGTTCCGTCGCGATCAGCAATACGACGGTGACGACCCATGGCGGCAGCTTCACGGTCAATGCGGCCGGGTCGAGCCCGGTCACCATCAACAACTCGACGGTCGATACTGGCGGCGGCGCACTCACGCTCACCGGCACGACGACATTGGCGGAAGGCGTTGGCGTCGGTATTACTAACAGTCTGCTCACCGGCGGTGCCGGCACGATGACGCTAACGGGCAGCACCAACGGCATCGGACTCAGCACCGGCGTCAGCCTCTTTAACAGCTCGCTCAATACCTCGACGGGCGGTATCAACATCGTTGGGACCACGCCCGGCGAGGAAGGCACGGGCGTCAGTATCTCGGGCGGCTTCACGCCCGTCGGCGGTACCGTTGCCGGCCCCGCCGTCAGCAGTTCAGGCGGCGCGATTGCCATTACTGGCAACGCAACTGCGAACGGGTTGTTCGGGCTTTCGGTGTCGGGCACGTCCGTGACGAACACGACAGGTGCGATCAACCTCTCCGGCAGTGTCTCGGGCGGCACCGTGACTTTTGTCGACGGCGTTCAGTTATTCAACGCGAACGTGAGCACGAGCGGCGGCAATATCGGCATCACGGGCACGGTATCGTCGTCGCTCAACAACAGCTTCGCGCTCGATCTGCACAGTGCGTCGGTCCAGTCGACGAGCGGCAATATCCAGTTGATCGGGCAAACTGTCGGGGTCCCGTCCAATGCGTCGGTACTTGGCGTTATTCTCGAAAACAGCATTTGCGAGTGCACGCCGGGTGCGGCCTCGTCCGTCACGACGGGCAGCGGCACGTTGAGCATCTACGGCAACGGCACGGGTCCGTTGGCCAATGGCGTGCAGATCACTGACGGAACGCAGATCGTTTCGAACAATGGCGGTCTCATTGATATTCGCGGCACCGTGAGCGGACCGACGGGCGGCAGCAGCCCGAACCTGCAGGGCGATGCCGGCGTGCTGATCGCCAATGGCGACATCAAGGCAACGGGGCAAACGGGCACGATCCAGATCGCCGGTTCGACCAACACGGCCGACCCTGGCCTCGCGATCGGCGTGCCGCCGTTCTCGGGCGGCGGCACGCCGATCGTCGGCGCCGCGCTGCTGGCCGACCCCACGGTCTCGACGGCCCAGCCAGGCTCCATCGTCTTGCGCGCGTCGAATGACGGCACGACCAGCAGTCTGTTCATCAGTAACTCGACGTTGTCGTCGCCCGGCGGCACGTTGTCGATCATGCCCGCGACGGTCGATCCGAACACCTTCGCGATCATCGCGCAGAACGCGACACCGATTACGCTATTCGGCACAGGTGGCCTGAGCATCGACGCGGCGACGTTTTCGACGTTCGTTTCGATCCCGAACATCGTGCTGGGTTCGACCACGCACACGGGGCTCATCACGGTAAACGGCGTGTGCGCATCGGACAGCGCGGTCTGCGTGCTGACACGGCCGGGCCTCGCGAACAATCTGACGCTGTCCAATCCGGGGTCGGGCAGCCAGGGCATCACGCTTCCATTTGGCATCTCGATCCCCGGCCACACGTTGACGCTCGCTTCCGGCGGTCCGGTTACCGACCCGGGCGGCATTCAGGCAGCGAGCCTGCTGCTTTCGGGGCCCGGCACCTTCACGCTGACCGATCCGCAAAACGACGTCGGCGTGCTGGCGATGGTCAACGCCGGCAACGTGTACTTCACGAACTCGCACGGCTTCGTCATCGGTCCGGTGGTCAGCCAGACATTCAATTCCAGTACGAGCCAGTTGACCACGCTCGATGGCACCAACTCAACGTTGACGGGCAACCTCATCGCTCAGGCCACGACGGGCAATATCGGGCTGGGCGGTCCGAGCACCAGCCTGAGTGCGGGCGGCACGATCGATCTGGTCATGGAAAGCGGCGTGTTCAACGCGGCGGGTTCCGGCACGATCGTTGCCGGCAACGGCTGGCGGATCTGGGCGAGCACATGGGTGGGCGAGACGCGCGGCAACGTTCAGCCCAATACCGCGCAGCCCAATTTCTATGGCTGCACATTCGGTGCTGGTTGCAGTTGGGGCGGCACGGTGCCGACCACGGGTAATCATTACGTCTATATCGCAAGGCCAACCGTGACGGTGACAGCCGATGGCAAGACGCGTATTGCTGGCGCACCCAACCCCGTGTTCACGTTTACCACCAGCGGCCTGATCAACGGCGACACCGCCGCCGGCGCGCTGACGGGCACGCTAACGTCGCCCGCCAACCAGAGTTCACCGCCTGGGAAGTATCCGATCCTTTCAAACTTCGGGTCGAACGTCGGCTATATCGTGATCGAGGTGCCGGGCGTGCTGACGGTCACGCAGTTGATCGATCCCGTTTCGCAAGCGGGCTTGCAGCAGTTCTTCAGCAACCAGGAGCAAACCTTCGTCTACGAGAACAACCTGCAGGGCACCAACATCTGTATCGGTTCGAATCAGCCGCTGTTCACCACCGCGCCGCCGGGGGACAATCAGGACATCCTCGCAGTCGAATGGAAGCGCGTGCGATCGCAACCCAATCTGAACAGTTGCATGTTGCTGAATGGTCAACATGGATGCGGGGACTTCTAGCGTTATCGTGCGCGATTCAGACAGGCGGCGCATTCATGAAGGCGCCACCTGCAGCACCGTGGCCTGGGTGTCTTCCGGATCGACGATCCACACGGCCAGTGCGCTGAAGTTATCGTGGCTGGCGGGCGCGATCTCGCGCACGCGCGCAGCGAGCGCGCCGAGCCATGCGTCGGGGGTCGCGGCTTCGCCAAGCGTCTCGCTCATATAAGTCTCGTCGACGTACTCCCACAGCCCATCGCTGCAAATCAGGAAAGCATCGCGATCGAGCAGGTTGAACGTGCCATCGAAGCCAACGATATCCAGCTCGCCAGCTGTGCCGAGCGCGGCGAGCAGCACGTTGCGGCGCGGATGATGGCGCGCCTGCTCAGGCGTGATCAGGCCCGCGTCGATCATATCCTGAACGAGGCTATGGTCGCGTGTTTGCACACTGACCTGCCCGCCGCGAAAACAGTACAGCCGCGAATCGCCGCAGTGCGCCCACGCTGCCGTGCGCAGTTCGCAGTCGATCGCAAGCAGCACGACCGTCGAGCGCATGTCTTTCAGCGCGGCATCGCCGCGTGCCTGTTCTTCCAGGATGTTCGCGTTCGCGTGGCCGATCGCTTTGACGAGGCGTTGGCCCGTCGGCGGCAACTCGGCGACCGTCAGGTAGCGCAGATCCGCCAGCACGCTATTGACGACGATCGCCGATGCCGTATCGCCGCCGCCGTGTCCGCCCGCACCGTCGGCGAGCACGCAATAGTAAAGGCGCTCGCTCGACCAGTCACCCAGCGCGTCCTCGTTGCGCTTGCGGCCGCCTGGGTCGCTCAGGCTTGCTGTGGCAAGCTGCACAGGAAACCTCTGCTCGGATCGGGTTCAACTGCCGGGGCGCGCGACTGTTCGGAGAGGATGCCAAGAACGAACAGGATCGCGACGCGATTCTCCGTGGCGATGTCGATGCCGAGCGTGTGCTTGATCCACTCGCCGATGCTGGTCGCCGCGAAATCGGCGGGCAGGGCGCTTTTTTTCAGCGTCACGCCGAGCTTGCGGGCGCGATAGTGATACGACGCGATCCGGTAGCGTGCGGCGATCCGCGACAGCCCGCCCTTTTCATTCGACAGCCAGCCCAGACTGCCCGCCAGCAGCAACTGGTCGGACTCATCGATCCCCGCGATGAAGCGCGCTGCCGATTCCCGCACGGTTCGCTCGTCCAGACCGTACTGGGCCAGCACCGAGCCGACAGGATCGCTTTGCACGGCCGCTTGCTGCTCGACCTCGGCTAGCACGTCGTCATCGTCGAACGACACGTTGCGTTGATGGCCGGCATTGCGCAGGCAGTCGATCAGATAGCGGCGAAAGTACGCGCACACCGCATGACCGTTCGATGGCGCGCTATGCAGTGGGAAGGCTTCCGGGTGCGCGTGCGCGGCTTCGAGCCGGAAGACCTTGAAGTAGATGAACTGGGAAATGAGTTCTTCCTTGTCTTCACCTAGCGCCTGCAACTCGAACGGGTGATACCCCTGCAATGCGCGGCGCACGACCGTATAGATCGATGCCATCTCGTCCTGATTCAGACAGGTGCGCCTCTGCCACAGGTCCGACAACGCACTGTCGCAGACGCTATCGGCCGACCGTGCGCTTTCAATGTGTGTCACATGTCACCCCGCATGATGAGCACAGCGTCACGCTGTGCAGATGTGAATACCCGATGTGCGTCTGTTCGATTGCAGCAGGGGAAACTGGAATGCGGATACGACTGTCAGCTCACGGTTGTCGAGCGTGACTCAAAGAGACAGTTATTCACTTCGAAACTGCGCAAGGCAATGCTCTAGGTATTGCACATCAGACAACAAAACCTATATGAGGGTTTACCTTGCTGTACTCGTTGACGCGACATTTTTAATTTCATAAAGCTGAAACATTCGCTGACAGCAATCACGTCGATTGATGAGTAATTCGTTATCAATGGAGAGACAATGATTCATTCCGATCGATGAGCAAAAGACCGCAGGCCATGCACATCTTGCGTTTTTTTCAGGTGCTTAGAAACTGTTATTTCGATCGGATTTGCGACTCGCTCCTTTCAAGTTTGTGACCACCGTGGCGCTCCTTTTCTTTTAAATATTGCGTGCTATGCTCATATCGGTCTGTTGTGAAATGTTCGTAGAGGAACGCTGCGGCATCGCGTATTTTTATCGGGATTCCAAATTTGATTTGTTGTAAATCGGTTTGAGGAAGACCGGATTCGGAAGTTAACGTGGCGTGATCCGTCGCGAGGCGCGAGCACGCTAAAACTATTCGTTTCAGACTGAAGCCGATACAACAATGGCCACGCTCGATGCCGGGGTACTGCTCGCCGAAATATCGCCTGACAGTCCCTGCGGGGACGATGTCGAATACGACCCGATGTTTCTCGAACTCGAACAGGTCGTGCACGGCAAACCGGAAGTCCAGTATGGCGACACCGTCGTCGCCGCCACACCGCCTGACTGGAAAGCAGCCCAGGCCCTTGCGCTCGAACTGTTCAACAAAAGTCGCGACCTGCGCGTCGCCGCGCATCTTGCACGCGCGCTCCTGAACCGCCAGGGCTTCACCGGTCTCGCCGAAGGAATGGCGTTGATCGAAGGCCTGCTCGAGCGGCATTGGGATCACGTCTACCCGCAACTCGACCCCGACGACGATAACGATCCGACCGCGCGCATCAATGCGCTCGCCGTGCTTGTCGAACAGTCGGGGATGTTGCTGGATGTGCGCGACACAGCGCTTGCCGCGTCGCGCACGCACGGAATCGTCAGGCTGCGCGATATCGAATATGCGACGGGCGACACGCCCGTACCCGAGGGCGTCGAACCGCCATCGCTCGCCTCGATCGACGCGGCCATCGCCGACGTGCGAGACGAAGCGGCGGCTACGCACGCCGCGTTGCTCTCAGCGCGCCAAAGCAACACCCGGATTGAAACGCTGTTGACGGAGCGCGTCGGCGCGGCCCAGGCGATCGACCTGTCGCCACTGTCGCGTCTGTTGCAACAGGCGGCCGGCTTCCTTGGCGCGCGGGTTAGCGACGCTGATCAGCAGACAGCGGGCGAAGCATCTGTCGGCGAGGGAGGGGATGACGCAACCGTCAGCCCGGGCGGGGTCATGCGCGCGGCGCCCAGTGGAGAAGTCAATAGCCGGCAGGACGTCATCCGCCTGCTGGACAAGATCTGCGCCTATTACGAACAGCACGAGCCGTCGAGTCCGGTGCCGTTGTTGCTGACACGGGCGCGCCGTCTGGTGGACAAGAGCTTCATCGAAATATTGCAGGACCTCGCGCCGGAAGGTCTCGGTCAGGCCCGGCAGGTTGGCGGTATCGAAGAATAGTCGTCGGGGAGTTCATCAGCATCGTAACTGATACGCTGCTCCGCCTGTCGACGGTGCGGCGTCAACCAGGGGAACTGTCGTGGCCAAGGAAAGCAGTCAGAAATTCATAGCACGCAATCGCGCGCCGCGCGTGCAGATCGAGTATGACGTCGAGGTGTACGGCTCGGAGAAGAAGGTGAATCTGCCCTTCGTGATGGGCGTGATGGCCGATCTCTCCGGACAGCCGGCGGACCCGCTCGCGCCCGTTGCGGACCGCAAGTTTCTGGAAATCGACGTCGACAACTTCGATGAACGCCTGAAGTCGATGAAGCCGCGCGTCGCGGTCCAGGTGCCGAACATGTTGACGGGCGAAGGCAATCTTGCCGTCGACATGACCTTCGAGAGCATGGACGACTTCTCGCCTGCCGCAGTCGCCCGCAAGGTCGATGCGCTGTCGAAGCTGCTGGAGGCACGCGGCCAGTTGCAGAACCTCTTGACTTACATGGACGGCAAGACGGGC
The DNA here is from genome assembly GCF_013426915.1 of Paraburkholderia sp. PGU19. GTDB lineage: Bacteria > Pseudomonadota > Gammaproteobacteria > Burkholderiales > Burkholderiaceae > Paraburkholderia. Next base: position 452,371 of record NZ_AP023181.1, on the reverse strand, counting down.
GCCGAGGAATTGATCGCAAAGGTGCTGAACGACCCGGCTTTGCTGCAATCGCTCGCATCCGCGCCGAAGCCACAGGAATAAGCGCGACCTAACAGTGGAGTCAGACCATGGCCGAACCCACCCCCGAAGGACAAGCGCAGCAGACCGAGGGCACGCTCGAGATGAGCGACTTCGCGAATCTGCTGCAAAAGGAATTCAAGCCGAAAAGCGATAAGGCAAAAGAAGCCGTCGAGACGGCGGTGCGCACGCTGGCGGAACAGGCGCTGCGCGACACCGCTGTCATTTCCAATGACGTGCTGGTGACCATCGAGAGCCTGATCGCACAGATCGACAAGAAGCTCAGTGAGCAGATCAACCTGATCATCCACTCGGAGGAGTTCCAGAAAGTGGAGAGCGCGTGGCGCGGTCTGCACTATCTGGTGAACAACACCGAGACTGACGAAACGCTGAAGATTCGCGTGATGAACATTTCGAAGGGCGAACTGCACAAGACGCTCAAGAAATACAAAGGCACCGCCTGGGACCAGAGCCCGTTCTTCAAGAAGCTCTATGAAGAAGAATATGGCCAGTTCGGCGGCGAGCCCTATGGCGCGCTGGTCGCCGATTACTACTTCGACAATAGCGGGCCGGATGTCGACCTGTTGACGCAGATCGCGAAGATATCCGCTGCCGCGCATGCGCCTTTCATCGCTGCCGCTGACCCGTCGGTGATGTTGATGGATTCGTGGCAGGAACTGGCGAATCCGCGCGACCTGACGAAGATCTTCCAGACACCGGAGCATGCCGCGTGGCGCTCGCTGCGCGAATCGGAAGACTCGCGCTATATCGGCCTCGCGATGCCGCGCTTTCTCGCGCGTGCGCCGTACGGCGCGAAGACCAATCCCGTCGAAGAGTTCGACTTCGAGGAAGATACCGCGGGCGCGGACAGCGGCAAGTACACGTGGGCCAACGCCGCGTATGCGATGGCGACCAACATCAACCGCTCGTTCAAGATGTATGGCTGGTGCTCGCGGATTCGCGGCATCGAGTCGGGCGGGGCAGTGGAAGGTTTGCCCGTGCATTCGTTCCCGACCGACGACGGCGGCGTCGACATGAAGTGCCCGACCGAAATCGCGATCAGCGACCGGCGCGAGGCAGAGTTGGCAAAGAACGGCTTCATGCCGCTCGTGCACAAGAAGAACTCGGACTTTGCTGCGTTTATCGGTGCGCAATCGTTGCATAAGCCGGCCGAATACGAAGATGCCGACGCGACCGCGAACGCGAATCTGGCTGCGCGACTGCCTTATCTGTTCGCATGCAGCCGCTTCGCGCATTACCTGAAGTGCATCGTGCGCGACAAGATCGGCAGCTTCAAGGAAAAGGACGACATGCAGCGCTGGCTGCAGAACTGGATTCTGCAATATGTCGACGGCGACCCGGCCCATTCCACCGAAGAGTCGAAAGCGCGCCGGCCGCTTGCCGCAGCTGAAGTCGTGATCGAAGAAGTCGAAGGCAACCCGGGTTATTACACGTCGAAGTTTTTCCTGCGTCCGCATTATCAGTTGGAAGGCCTGACCGTGTCATTGCGGCTGGTCTCGAAGCTTCCGTCCGCCAAGGCGGCATGACGGAATTCCATTGTGAGTGGTGAACCGTTTGAGTGGAGAAGAACATGGCCGTCGATATGTTCATTAAGATTGGTGACATCAAGGGCGAATCTCAGGACAAGTCCCATAAGGAAGAGATCGATGTGCTCGCGTGGAGCTGGGGGTTGAGCCAAAGCGGCACGATGCACATGGGAACAGGTGGCGGCGCGGGCAAGGTGAACGTACAGGACATTTCGTTCACCAAGTACGTCGACAAGTCGACGCCGACGATCATGCTCGCCTGCGCCCAGGGCAAGCATATCGACTCGTGCATTCTGACGGTGCGCAAGGCCGGGGGTGACAATCCGCTCGAGTACTACAAGGTCACGCTGACGGCATGCCTGATCAGTTCGTATTCGACAGGCGGCTCGGGTGGTGAGGATCGCTTCACCGAGAACGTGACACTGAACTTCGAGCAGTTCCACGTCGAGTATCAGCCGCAGAACGCGAAGGGCGCCAAGGAAGGAGGCGTCGTCGAGATGAAGTGGAACATCGTGAAAAACGACGCAACCAACGGCTAGCGGCAGCGTACCGCCGTGCCACGTGCCACGTGGCGTGTGGCGCGGCGGCACTGCGATGTCATGGCACAAGCCGATGGCATCGCAGTGTGGTGCAGCAGCATTGACCTGGCCTGACGGAGCGAACTGACATGACGGCAGAAGAAAGCTTGCGCGAAGGCAATCTGGACGAATGCCTGCGTCTGTTGCAAATGCAGGTTCGCAACGATCCGTCGAAAGCGTCGCACCGCGTGTTCCTGTTCCAGCTGCTCGCAGTGCTCGGCGCATGGGACCGCGCGTTGACACAACTCAATGTGGCTGGCGATCTCGACGCCGCGGCATTGCCAATGGTTCAAATGTATCGCGAGGCGCTGCAATGTGAGGCGCTGCGCGAAGCAGTCTTCAACGGTGCGCGTGCGCCATTGATTTTCGGCGAGCCGACCAGCTGGCTCGCATTGCTGGTCGAAGCATTACGGCTCGATGCAGCAGGCGACCACGCGGCGGCCGTGGCCGCACGCGAGCAGGCGCTCGGCGATGCACCCACCACCTCGGGCAGCGTGAACAGCGAACCGTTCGAGTGGATCGCCGATGCCGACACACGGCTTGGGCCGACGCTCGAAACGGTGCTCAACGGCCGTTACTATTGGGTGCCGTTTTTCCGCATCAAGCGCATCGAGATCGAGGCGCCCGTCGACCTGCGCGACCGGGTCTGGACGCCGGCGGTGTTCACCTGGGCCAACGAGGGCCAGGCGGTCGGACTGATTCCGACGCGCTATGCCGGCACACTGGCCGAAAAGAAACATGCGCTGTGGCTCGCGCACCTGACCGAATGGATTGGCAGCGATGCGGCAGACGCGCGCCCGGTCGGGCAACGCATGCTGACAACCGACGCGAACGACTACGCATTGCTCGATATCCGCACGATCGAACTCGCGGTCGAGGCTCCGTCAGGCAGCGAGGGCGGCGCTGGCGCCGCGCCGGATCATGGCTGAGCTGAGTACGCGCGACCGGCTGCAACCGTCGCTGCTCGACCGGCTGACCGACCACGAGCCCGACGTCAAGCAGGAGGCACGCGAACGCCGCGTGCTGTCGATACGCGCACTGCGTCAGAGCGTGCAGCGCGATCTCGCGTGGCTGCTCAACGCGAACGGCCTTTCGTCGGTGCAGGATGTGTCGGGCTATCCGTATGTCAGCACGTCGGTGTTGAACTACGGCTTTCCCGATATCGCCGGCAAAACCGCCTCAGGTGTCGATCCGGCGAAGCTCGAGAAACATGTGCGCGATGCGATCTGGGCATTCGAGCCACGCATCTTGCGCGAGACAGTGCGCGTGACGGCGATCCAGGTCGAAGAGACGACGGCCCAGCACAACACCGTGTCGTTTTTGATCGAGGGAGATCTGTGGGCACAGCCGTACCCGGAGCGACTCTATTTCAGAACTGAACTGGATCTGGAGGCCGGGGAAATCAGAGTGATCGACCAGAGCGGCGCGCGCTGAACACATGAACCCGGAACTGATCAAGTACTACAGCGCGGAACTCCAGCACCTGCGGGAAATGGGCGGCGAGTTCGCAAAAGAATATCCGAAGATCGCCGGGCGGCTCGGGCTCGAAAGCCTCGAATGCGCGGACCCGTATGTCGAGCGCCTGCTCGAAGGTTTCAGCTTTCTCGCCGCGCGTGTGCAACTGAAGATCGATGCGGAGTTTCCGCGTTTCACCCAGCATCTCGCTGAGCTTGTCTATCCGCACTATCTGGCGCCGACGCCGTCGATGGCCGTCGTGCAGATCCGGCCCGATCTGAGCAACTCGGGCCTCGCGGAAGGGGTGAAGATTGCACGCGGCAGCGCGTTGCGCAGCCTGCTCGACAAGAACGGCTCGACGCGTTGCGAATATCGCAGCGCGCACGACCTGACGCTGTGGCCGCTCGAAATCGCCGACGCGAAGTTCTTCACGCATTCGGGGTCGCTGGGCGGTGCCGATATCGCGTTGCCGGCCGGCGTCAAAGCGGGCCTGCGGCTGCGCCTGCGCGCGACGGGTGGTCTGAAGATCAACCAGCTGAAGCTCGACAAACTGGCGCTCTATCTGCGCGGCACCGACTCGATGCCGACGCGTCTCTACGAGCGCCTCGTCGGATCGGCGATGGGTGTGGTCGTGATGCCAGTGTCGCGGCCAGCGACCTGGCACGCGCAATTGCCCGCGACGGCCGTTGCGCCGATGGGCTTCGCGGAAGACGAAGCGTTGCTGCCGATCAGCAAGCAATCGTTTCAGGGTTACCGGCTGCTGCAGGAGTATTTCGCGTTCTCACCGCGTTTCATGTTCGTCGCGATCGACGGGTTGCAGCAGGCGCTGCGCCGCTGCGGCGACAACGAGGTCGAAGTGATCGTGTTGTTGAAGCGCGGCGACCCGATGCTGGAGCAGGCAGTCGACGCCTCGAACTTCGCACTCTACTGCACGCCCGCGATCAACCTGTTTCCGCGCCGCACCGACCGCATCGCGCTGTCGGCCGAGCAGTTCGAATACCACGTGGTGGCCGACCGCACCCGGCCAATGGACTTCGAGATCTACCGGATCGAGGAGGTCACCGGCTATGGCGCAGGTGCCGCCGCCGAGCAGAAGTTCGAGCCGTTCTATCACGCGCGCGACCTCGGCGCCGGCTATGGCGCAGGCGCGTACTACCAGGTGCGGCGCGACAGGCGCGTGCGCTCGTCGCGCCAGGCCGAGCGCGGACCGCGCACCAGCTATCTCGGCAGCGAGACCTTCATCGCCCTCGTGGACGCGGCGAACGCGCCGTTTCGCGGCGATTTGCGCCAGCTTGGTTTGCAGGTGCTTTGCACGAATCGCGACCTGCCGCTCACCTTGTCGATCGGTGTTGGCGCGAGTGATTTCACGCTCGACGTCGAGGCGCCTATCGAAAGCGTGCGCTGCGTGAGCGGCCCGAGCCGGCCGCTGCCGTCGTTTGCGCATGGCGCAGTCGCGTGGCGGCTCCTGAGTCACCTGTCGCTGAACTATGCATCGCTCGTCGATAGCGACGCGAAAGAGGGCGCCCGCGCCATGCGCGATCTCCTGAGCCTCTATTGCCCGGTCGACGATCCCGCCGCGCAGAGGATGATCGAAGGCTTGCATTCGATCGAATCGCATCCCGTCACGCGGCGTCTGCCCTGTGCGGGGCCGATCGTGTTCGGACGCGGCCTCGCGATCACGCTGACGCTCGACGACGCGGCTTTCGAAGGCGCCGGCGCCTTTTTGCTCGGCGCCGTGCTGTCGCAGTACTTTGCGCAATACGTATCGATCAATTCATTCGCGGAGACGGTGGTCAGAACGCTGTCGCGCGGCGAGATCATGCGCTGGCCAGCGAGGGGCGGACAATGCCGAACGCTCTGACCCTGCTGCGCGAGCTTGAAGCGCACGCCTACCGCTTCGATTTCTTCCAGGCCCTGAGGCTCATCGAGAACGCTCACAGGGACAAGCCGCGGATCGGCGAATCGCTGCGCCCGCGCGACGACGCGGTGCGCTTTTCGCAGGAGCCCGAGCTGATCTTTCACCCGACCACGCTCGGGGCGTTCTGGCCGTCTCACGACGGACACGCGGCCCGGCTGGCGGTGAATTTTTTCGGCCTCATGGGGCCGCACGGCCCGATGCCCGTGCATCTGACCGAATACGTGCGCGACCGCGCGCGCAATGCCAACGATCCCACCTTCGCGCGCTTTCTCGATATCTTCCATCACCGGATGGTGTCGCTGTTCTATCGCGCCTGGGCCAATGCGCAGCCGACCGTGAGTCTCGACCGGCCGGAGCGCGACCGTTTTTCCGTCTATGTTGGCAGCACGTTTGGCCTCGGTGAAGCGGCGCTGCGCGAGCGCGATGCGGTGCCCGACTTCGCGAAGCTGCATTTCGCGGGCCTGCTGTCCGGTCCGACTCGTCCCGCCGCAGGACTGCAACTGATCCTTGCGCGTTTTTTCAACCTGCCCGTGCGGATCGAACAATGGGTCGGCCACTGGATGGAACTGCCCCGCGACACGCTATCGCGCCTGGGCGCTCGGGACGGCTCGGCGTCGCTCGGCATCTCGACGCTGCTCGGCGGGCGCGTGTGGGATTGTCAGCACAAGTTCCGCATCGTCATCGGGCCATTGACGCTCGCAGACTACGAACGCTTCCTGCCCGGCGGCGACAGCCTGCGGCGTCTCACCGACTGGGTGCGCAACTACGCGCGCGACGGCCTCGATTGGGACGTGAACCTGTGGCTCAGGCAGGAGGACGTGCCACGCCTCGCGCTGGGACGCCGCGCCCGGCTAGGCTACACGAGCTGGCTGCTGAGCGGCGCGGCCGCGCAGGACCAGCGTCAGTTGCGGTTGCATCCCGCTTCATTGTCCGGACGGCCCACCGAGCCCGCGCGTAGCGACGCACGGGCGAGCGGGCCGGCATCCCAACACTCACCGAAGGACTAGCAAAATGGCCGAAATCAAGCGTGCAGCGTTGTTCGGCAAGCTGAACAAGCTGGCCTATCGCGCGATAGAAAGCGCAAACGTGTTCTGCAAGTTGCGCGGCAATCCGTATATCGAGCTCGTGCACTGGTTCCACCAGATTCTGCAGTTGCAGGACTCGGATCTGCATCGGATCGTCAAGCACTTCGGCATCGAGCCTTCGGCGCTCGCGCGCGATCTGACCGACGCACTCGACCGGCTGCCGCGTGGGGCAGGGTCGGTGGTCGATATTTCGTCGCAGGTGGAGGAAGCCGTCGAACGCGGCTGGGTGTTCGGCTCGCTGCTGTTCGGCGAGTATCAGGTGCGCACGGGTCACCTGGTGGTCGGGCTGCTGAAGACGCCGTCGCTGCGCAACGGGCTGTACGGCATCTCGCGCCAGTTCGAGCGGGTCAAGCTCGATCCCCTCGTCGACGAATTCGACAGTCTGCTCGGTGGCTCGCCCGAAGCGGGGATGACCGCGAGCGACGGTTCTCAGGCCGCCGGCGCAGCCCAGCCCGGCGACACCGGCGGCGCAGTGCCGCCCGCCGCGATGGGCAAGCAGGAAGCACTGCGGCGCTTCACCACCGATCTGACCGAGCAGGCGCGCAACGGCAAGCTCGATCCCATCGTCGGTCGCGACGAAGAGATTCGCCAGGTGGTCGACATTCTGATGCGGCGCCGTCAGAACAACCCGATCCTGACGGGCGAAGCCGGGGTCGGCAAGACGGCCGTGGTCGAGGGCTTCGCGCAGCGCATCGTCGCGGGCGACGTGCCGCCTACGCTGCACGACGTGCAGTTGCGCACGCTCGACGTGGGCCTGCTGCAGGCGGGCGCGAGCATGAAGGGCGAGTTCGAGAACCGGCTGCGTCAGGTGATCGAGGAAGTGCAGGCTTCCGAAAAACCGATCATCCTGTTCATCGACGAAGCGCACACGCTGGTCGGCGCGGGCGGCGCGGCGGGCACGGGCGACGCGGCGAACCTGCTGAAGCCGGCGCTCGCGCGCGGCACGCTGCGCACCGTCGCGGCGACAACGTGGGCCGAATACAAGAAGCACATCGAAAAAGACCCGGCACTCACGCGGCGCTTTCAGGTCGTGCAGGTGCCGGAGCCGGACGAGACAAAGGCCGTCCTGATGATGCGCGGCATCACGTCGACGATGGAAAAGCATCACAAGGTGCAGGTGCTCGACGAGGCGCTTGAAGCGGCCGTGCGGCTGTCGCACCGCTACATCCCCGCGCGCCAGTTGCCGGACAAGGCGGTGAGCCTGCTCGACACCGCTTGCGCGCGTGTCGCGGTGAGCCAGCATGCGACGCCGCCTTCCGTCGACGATTCGAGAAAGCGCATCGCCGCGCTCGAAACAGAGCTGGAAATCATCGGACGCGAGACCGCGGTCGGCATCGATACGGGCGAACGGCTTGCGGCGGCGACCGAGCGCGTGACGGCCGAACGCGCGCGTCTGAGCGAACTCGAAGCGCGCTGGGAGGCGGAGAAGGAACTGGTCAAGCGCATCCTCGAACTGCGCGCGCAGTTGCGCAACGAAACCGGCAAGGTCGAAGGCGCAGCCGAAGCAACCCCCATTGCGCCCGCTGATGACGGCACACGCGAAGCGCGCCTTGCCGAACTGCGCGAATTGCAGGCGAAGCTCGCGGCGCACCAGGGCGACGATCCGCTGATCCTGCCAACCGTCGACCAGCAGGCGGTCGCCTCGGTGGTACAGGACTGGACGGGGATTCCCGTGGGCCGGATGGTCCGCAATGAGATCGAGAACGTGCTGAAGCTCGCCGAGAACCTGAACAAGCGGATCATTGGCCAGGGCCACGCGACCGAGATGATCGCCCGGCGTATCCAGACTTCGCGCGCCGGTCTCGACAATCCGAACAAGCCGATCGGCGTGTTCATGCTCGCGGGCACGTCCGGTGTCGGCAAGACGGAAACCGCGCTGGCGCTCGCCGAAGTGCTGTACGGCGGCGAGCAGAACGTCATCACGATCAACATGAGCGAGTATCAGGAAGCGCATACGGTGTCGTCGCTCAAGGGCGCGCCGCCGGGCTACGTCGGCTATGGCGAAGGCGGTGTGCTGACGGAGGCGGTGCGGCGCCGTCCGTATAGCGTCGTGCTGCTCGACGAAGTGGAAAAGGCGCATCCCGATGTGCACGAGATCTTCTTCCAGGTGTTCGACAAGGGCTGGATGGAAGACGGCGAAGGGCGCGTGATCGACTTCAAGAACACGCTGATCCTGCTCACGACCAACGCCGGCACCGATCTGATCACGAACCTGTGCAAAGACCCCGAACTGATGCCCGAGCCAGAGGGCATCGCGAAGGCGCTGCGCGAGCCGCTGCTGAAGGTGTTCCCGCCTGCGCTGCTCGGGCGCGTGGTCGTGATTCCGTACTACCCATTGTCGGATGAGATGCTCGGCGCGATCATCCGTTTGCAGCTCGGGCGAATCGAAAAGCGCGTGCGTGCGACGCACAAGATTCCGTTCGCGTATGACGACGACGTCGTGAAGCTGATCGCGAGCCGCTGCACTGAACTGGAAAGCGGCGGCCGGATGATCGACGCGATCCTGACGAACACGCTGCTGCCACATATCAGCAACGAGTTCCTGACGCGGATGATGAACGGCGCGACCGTGTCGAGGGTGCAGATCGGCGCGCGCGACGGCGAGTTCGTCTACACGTTCGATTGATGAGGCGGCCGGATCGGCCCGTTTCATTTGACGGAGTATTCGTATGCCGCAACAAGTCAGCATGGGCGCGACGCTGCAGTGCTCGTTCGGCGCAGCGCCGTCGACGCTCGTCGTCCTGCCGGTGAATCGCGTGATGGGTGAGGGGCCGCCCGCGGCCAACATCATGGACCACGTGCCGCTGGTCAATATCATGCCGTTCGGCGTGTGCAGCTCGCTAGCCAACCCGACGGTGGCCGCCGCAACGACGGCCGCGCTCGGCGTGCTGACACCGATGCCGTGCGTGCCCGCGACGATGTCGCCATGGGTGACGGGCGCACCGACCGTGCTGCTCGGCAATCAGCCGTCGCTCGACAACGTATCGAAGTGCATGTGCAACTGGGGCGGCGTGGTCACGATCGTCAACCCGGCCACCGTCAAGACGATGATTCCGTGACATGACCAGCCAAGCCACCGACCGACACGTCACCGTCAGTTGCGCCCCTGCCGGCAGCGACCTGCTGTTTCTGCGCCTGACGGGCCATGAGGAGCTGGGCCGGTTGAGCGAGTTTCATCTGGACCTGCTCAGCACGAGCAACGACCTGAAGCCGGGCGACCTGCTCGGCCAGGACATCTCGGTGGCGATCGACTTGCCGTCCGAAGGCGAGCGGCAGATCAACGGCATCGTCACCGCATTTCGCCTCCTTGCGCCCGGCGACAAGACCCGCAACCGGATGGCCCGCTACGAAGCGATGGTACGGCCCGGCTGTGGCTGCTCACGCGCGCATCGCACTGCCGCTTCTTTCACGAGATGACGGTGCCGGACATCATCGCGAAGGTATTGCAGGACTATGACGTCGACCTGAGCAACAAATGCTCGGCGACCTATCCGTCGCTGGAGCATTGCGCGCAGTATCGCGAGACCGATTTCGCGTTCGTCAGCCGGCTGATGGAGCACGAGGGCATCTACTACTACTTCGAGCACAAAGGCGGCAAGCACACGCTCGTGATGACCGATTCCGCGGACGTCCATGCGTCGATCGATCATTACGCGACCATTTCATACGATGGCTGGTACGAGCCCGTGCAGGAGAAGGAGTGCGTGTATCAATGGTCGTCGGGCGCGGAGTTGCAGACGGGCAAGTACGAAGTCAACGAGTACGACTTCGAGAAACCGTCGTCGAGCAATCAGCAGGGCCTGCTGTCACGCGCGGCGCGGCCGAAAGTCTACGACCCGCCCGTATACACGATGCAGGAGCATCTAAGCGGCCACATCGAATCCAGCGATGGCGACCGTTACGCGAAAGTCGGCGTGGAAATCCGCCAGGCGCGCAACGACAGCATCAGCGGGCGCACCAGCGCGCGCGGTGTATGGCCGGGGGGCTTTTCAAGCTGCAGGAACATGCGTGCGATGCGCAGAATCACGACTACCTGGTGGTCAGCGCCGAGTACGAAATCAACTCGGACACCTACGTCTCGAATGATAACGATCACCGCGCGCTGCCATTCTTCGATTGCAGCTTCACCGCGCTGCGCAAGGAGAACCAGTTCCGCGCCGAACGCATCACGCCGCGCCCCGTCGTCGCGGGCCCGCAGACCGCGATGGTGGTCGGCCCCGACGGCGACGAGATCCTGACTGACAAGTATGGCCGCATCAAGGTGCAGTTTCACTGGGAGCAGTTCGCGCCGCCGTCCGATAGCAGTGAACGGATGAAGCGCTGCTGGGTGCGCGTGTCGCACAGTTGGGCGGGCAAGCGCTGGGGCACGTTCTTCATTCCGCGCATCGGCCAGGAAGTGCTGGTCGATTTCATCGAAGGCGATCCGGACCGGCCGCTCGTCACGGGCTGTGTGTACAACGCGAACACGATGCCGCCCTACGACCTGCCGGCCAACTCCGCGCTCTCGACGCTGAAGAGCAACTCGACCAAAGGCGGCGGCGGGTTCAACGAAATGCGCTTCGACGACACGAAGGGCAGCGAGCAACTGTTCTTTCACGCGGAGAAAGACCACGAAACGTGGATCAAGAACGATACGCTGGCGAATGTCGGCAACGACCGGCATCTGAAGGTCACCGGCAACGAATTCATCGCGGTGACGGGTGCCCGGCACGACGCCGTGACGGGTGACCGGAACGCAAAAGTGGACGGCAACGATTCGCTGAACGTCAGCCAGAAGCTGCAGGAAAAAGTCGGCATGGACTACGCGATGGATGCGGGCATGAATGTGCATATCAAAGCCGGCATGAATGTCGTGATTGAAGCGGGCGTCAGTATTACGCTAAAGGCAGGCGGCGCGTTCGTGGTGGTGGGGCCAGCGAGCGTCGCGGTATCGGGGACGCCGATCCTGTTGAATTCCGGCGGTTCGGCCGGCTCCGGCAGCGGCTCGTCGCCGACCGCGCCGACCGCGCCGAAGGACGCCGACGATGGCACGAAGAAGCTCAAATCATGACGCGATGCTTGGCCATTGCGGCCGGGGAGACAAGTGAACGATCCGATTCTTTCGTTGCGCGTCGCGCGCTTCAATGACGAGCCGGTCGCCGAGCCGATCGCGGTCGAATTCGGCCCGACAGGCGGGACGATTGGCCGCGCGACCGATTGCACGCTGGTGTTGCCCGACCAGCAGCGCGCGATTTCGCGCGTGCATGCGCGGATCGAATTCCGTGGCGGCGAGTATTTGTTGTGCGATCTGGGCAGCAACCCGAGCGTGCTGAACCAGCGGGCGCTGGGCGGCACGCGCGAGGCGCGGCTCGCGAACGGTGACCGTCTGGTGATCGGCACCTATCTGCTCGAAGTGACGATTGCGGAACGCGTGCCGGGCGCGCGCAGCGTGACGGGCCTGCCCGACCCGCTGGCGGCGGTGAAAGTGCTAGGCGGACCGTTGCCGGCCGATGCGCAAGGCGACCCGTTTGGCCTTGGCTCGCTCGATCCTCTCGGACAGCCCGCGTTTGGCGAACGCGCGGGGATTGCGTCGGGGCCGCGCTACGCGGGCTCTGAAAGCGATCACGTCGCGCCGGAGTTTCAGGCGTTCTCCGCGCCTGTGGCGGCGCCGCGAGCGCCTGCGCCTGCCTCTGCGCCGCCCATCGTGCCCAGTGCGGCGACACCGTCGCCCTCCGGTATTCCCGCTGATTACGATCCGCTCGCGGACGTGCTCGCACAATGGGAAAAGCCGGCGCAGCCGGGCGGCGTGCACACGTCGCCGCTGTTTGCTCCGTCGCCGTCTGCGCCGTCCAATCCGTCCGCGTTTGCGTCGAACGTTGCGCCAGCGCACGCACCCCCGCCGCCGGTTCCCGCGTCGCAAACCGGGCCCACTGGCTTGCCCAAAAGCCTGCTCGATGGTCCGGGCGGTGGCGCTGCAACGCCGTTCGATGATCTGCTTGCGCCATCGGCAGCCCCACTCATTCCGGAAGATCTCACCGAGATCGCGCCGGCTTCTTCGTTGCCTGATGCTGCACCGCCGCCTGCTCGCGTCGCGCCCGCACCTGCGCCTGCTCCCGCACAGCCAGCGGTGCAGCAACCATCGCCCGTGCAACGCGAACCCGAGCCGGCCCCCGCTGCGATGGCCGCCCCAAACGCAACCGCCTCCACGCCAGCCGCCCAGCCTGAACCCGTGCCGCCGCGTGGCCCGATTGCGAATGGCGACGCGTTCGCGGCGCTGCTCGAAGGGCTTGGCCTCGATCCTTCGCGCGCGCCGAACCTGCCACCCGCCGAACTCGCGCGACTGGTCGGCACGATGCTGCGCGAGGCGCTGCGCGGCACGATGGCCGTGCTGCGCGCCCGTTCGATGACGCGTCGCGAAGCGCGCCTCGACGTCACGCTGATTGTCGCGCGCGACAACAATCCGCTGAAATTTTTCCCCGATGTCGACAGCGCGCTCGCGCAGATGCTCACGGGCCGCGGCGCCGGTTATCTGCCGCCCGCCGAAGCGCTGGAGCGCGCGTTCGACGACATCGAGTCGCACGAACTGGCCGTGATCGTCGGCATGCGCGCGGGGTTGGCCGAAGTGCTCGGCCGTTTCGATCCCGCCAGCATCGAAGCGCAGTTGAAAGCGGGCGGGGTGATCGACAAGGTGTTGTCGAACCGCAAGGCGAAACTGTGGGACCTGTTCGTCGACAGACAGGCAGACGTCGCGCGCGAAGCAGAAGACGATTTTCAGAGACTGTTCGGCAAGGCGTTCAACGATGCGTACGAAGCGCAGATCGACGCGCTGCACGCCGCGCGCAAGCGCGGCAAGACGGACCCCAGTAGCCACCACTAGCCACCACTGACCCCTTCTCATTACGAGAAGGCCACGAGAAAGACACGAGAAAAAATGTCCTGGAACAGCAAAGTCATCTGGTCGGAGGGGATGTTCCTGCAGCCGCAGCATCTGCAGCAGCACGACCGTTATCTGCAGACCCAGTTGGAAACGCGGGCTGCCGGTCTGCGTCCGTACAGCTGGGGGCTGACCGTGCTCGAGATCGACGAGCAACTGCTCAAGCTCGGCAAGGTCGCGCTCCTGTCGTGCGCCGGTGTGATGCCCGATGGCACGCCATTCAATCTGCCCGCCGACGACGATCTGCCCGAACCGCTCGATATTCCAGAAGGCACGCGCAACACGCTGGTCGCGCTCGCGCTGCCCGTCCGCCGTCCGGGCATTGCCGAGACGGGCAACGAAGCCAGCGAGGAAAACTTCGCGCGGCATCGCGTGGCCGAACTCGAAATCGGCGACAGTAACGATCCGAATGCCGCGCCGGCGCTGATGCAGATCGGCAAGCTGCGCGTGCGGCTCGCACTCGAACCGGACGTCGCGCATGCGTATGCGGTGCTTGGTTGTGCGCGCGTCGTCGAGCGGCTGCCCGACAACCGCGTCGTGCTAGAGAACGACTACAGCCCGCCGTGTCTCGACTACCGGGTCGGGCGGCGTCTCGCCGCGTTCGCCGACGACCTCGTCGGCCTGCTTCACCAGCGCGGCGAGGCGCTCGCCGCGCGTCTCGCGCAGCCGGGTGTGACGGGCGTCGCGGAAGTGTCGGACTTCCTGCTGCTGCAACTGATCAACCGCCACGAGCCGCTCGCCGCCCACCTGTCGACGATGACGGGGCTGCATCCGGAAGCGCTGTACCAGATCGCCGTGCAACTGGCGGGAGAACTCGCCACGTTCAGCCAGCCGACCAAGCGCCCGCCAGCGTACCCGGTGTACCGGCACGACCGGCTGCGGGAGACCTTCGCGCCCGTGATCGACGATCTGCGCGCGTCGCTCAGCATGGTGATGGACCCGCATGCGGTGCCGATTCCGCTCGAAGAACGCAAGTTCGGCCTGCGGGTCGCTCTCGTGCCGGACAAGAACCTGTTCGCTTCGGCGACTTTCGTGCTGGCCGTCCGTGCGCAGATGCCGGCCGAGCACATCCTGACGGGCTTCGCGCCGCAGGTGAAGATTGGGCCGGTCGAGCGCATTCGCGATCTCGTGAATCTGCAGTTGCCTGGTATCGGGCTGCGCGCGCTGCCTGTCGCGCCACGCCAGTTGCCGTTTCATGCGGGATTCACGTACTTCGAGCTCGATCGCGGCAACGAATTGTGGAAGCAGTTCGCGACCTCCGCCGGCATGGCGTTGCACGTCGCGGGCGACTTTCCAGGGCTGGCGATGGAGTTTTGGGCCATTCGCCGCTGACGCATTGATCGAGGACACTCATCGTGACTCCTGACGAACCACGTGGCCCACTCGAAGATCCTGGCGCGACGATTCTGATTCCGACGCCCGGGGGCGCGCGTGCCGCTTTTGTCGCCGCTGCGGCCACCGCGGCGCCGATCGCGACGCTGACGGGCGGCCTCAATCCGTTGCTGCGTGCGGCCAATCCGCTGCTGGAGCTGGCCGTTCCGCTGCGTCAGCTGCCGACCCATCCGAACGTCGAAGAGCTGCGCACGCAACTGATCCAGATGATCCGTACGTTCGAAACGCAAGGGCGCGCGAGCGGCATCGACGACGAGAAGCTCGGCGCATCGCGCTACTGCCTGTGCACGTTCCTCGACGAGGCGATCTCCAGCACGCCGTGGGGCGCGGGGATGTGGGCGAGCCGCAGCCTGCTCGTGACGTTTCATAACGAGGCGTCGGGCGGCGAGCGCTTTTTCCTGATCCTGCAACGGCTCGCGCAGAACCCCACCGGGAATGCCGATGTGCTCGAACTGATCTACGTCATTCTCGGGCTGGGCTTCGAGGGGCGCTACCGGCTGATCGACGGCGGCCGCACGCAGTTGGACACGATCCGCGAACGGCTCGAAACGATGATCCGTTCGCAGCGGGGCGCCGCCGAACGCGATCTGTCGGTGCACTGGCTGCCCGTGAAGGCCGAGCGCAAGCCGCTGTTGCAACTGGTGCCGCTGTGGGTCGCCGCCGCGATCGCCTGCGTGGTGCTCGTCGCCGTGCATCTGGTGCTGAGTCTGCGCCTGAACGACGAGTCCGATCGCGTGTTCGCGGCTTTGCATGGTGTACGCGTCGCGCCTCAGCCGCTCGCCGCGAAAGCCGCACCGCCGCCGCCCGCGCTCGCGCCGAAGCTGTCGCAGTTCCTCGCGCCGGAAATCGCGCAGGGACTCGTGACTGTCGCCGAATTGCCGGACCGGACGGTCGTCGAGATCAAAGGCGATGGGCTGTTCGCGTCGGGCAGCGCGGAACTCGAATCGAGTTATCTCCCGCTGATCCAGCGCATTGGCGACGCGCTCAAGGATGTGCCCGGCAATGTCGTCGTCGCCGGACATACGGACAACCAGCGGCTGCTGTCGGCGCGTTTTCCGTCGAACTGGCATTTGTCGCAGGCACGCGCCGATGTCGTGAGGGACATGCTCGCCGCACGCACCGGCACGCCGAAGCGTTTCGAAGCAGAAGGCCGAGGCGACACCGAGCCGATCGCGCCGAACGACTCGCCTGCGAACCGCGCGAAGAACCGCCGCGTCGACATCACCATACTCGCGCCGGGGGCGGCATCGTGAGTCCGTTCGCCCTCCGTGCGCCGCACCTTGAAGGTGGTTGCTCATGAAACTGCTTGGCTGGTTCATGCGGCCGATCGTGCTGTCGTTGCTCGGCGTGCTGGCGCTTGCGCTGATCGTCTGGATCGAAGGGCCGTTGCTGGCGTTTGCGGGCAAGGCGCCGCTCGAAACGGCCGCGAGCCGCTGGATCGTGATCGCGGTGCTGTTCGCACTGTGGGTGCTCTACTGGGGCGTGCGCTGGCTGATCGTGCGGCTCGCGAACGTGAAATTCACGCGGGTGGTCGCCGAGGAGGCGCCGCAGCCTGGCAGGAAAGAAT
The DNA here is from genome assembly GCF_013426915.1 of Paraburkholderia sp. PGU19. GTDB lineage: Bacteria > Pseudomonadota > Gammaproteobacteria > Burkholderiales > Burkholderiaceae > Paraburkholderia. Next base: position 435,859 of record NZ_AP023181.1, on the reverse strand, counting down.
CGGAAGCCGATGTCGCCGCGCTGAAGCAGCGCTTCGACGAGGCCATGGCGATCCTGCGCAAGGCACGCGTCAAGGGGCGCTTCGGTAGCCAGTACGTCTACCAGTTGCCGTGGTACATGTTCGTCGGCGCGCCCGGCACCGGCAAGACGACGGCACTGCTGCATTCGGGCCTCAAGTTTCCGCTCGCCGACCGGCTTGGCAAGCAGGCAGTGGGCGGTGTTGGCGGCACGCGTAATTGCGACTGGTGGTTCACCGACGATGCCGTGCTGCTCGACACGGCCGGCCGCTTCACCACGCAGGACAGCTTCGCCGAAGCGGATCAGGCCGCATGGGGCGGCTTTCTGCAACTGTTGCGCAAATACCGGCCGCGGCGGCCGCTGAACGGTGTGATCGTCGCGCTGTCGGTGCAGGATCTGCTGCAGCTGTCCGACACGCAGCGCGCGGTACAGGCAGGCGCGGTGCGCGAACGACTCAAGGAGTTGTACACCCGCCTTGGGATGCGCTTTCCCGTCTACGTGGTCGTGACGAAGTGCGACCTGCTGGCGGGGTTCGCGGAATTCTTCGACGACCTCGGCCGTGACGAGCGCGAACAGGTGTGGGGCGTGACGTTCCCTTACGTTGCGCAGGGCGGCCCGGACGAAGCGCTGGCGTCGTTCCCCGGCGAGTTCGCTGCGCTCGAAAAGCAGTTGCAGGCACGTGTGTTGCACCGCATGCAGCAGGAGACCGACACGCGCCGGCGTGCGCTCGTGTACGGTTTTCCGCAGCAGTTCGCCGGCCTCGAAAACATGCTGACGGGCTTCCTGCAGGAAACGTTCAGCACGTCGCGCTTCGATGAGGCGGCACTGCTGCGCGGCGTCTACTTCACGAGCGGGACCCAGGAAGGGCGGCCAATCGACCGCGTGATGAGCGCGGTTGCGGCGGCACTCGGCTTGCAGCGTCAGGTCGTGTTGCCGGACCCGGCAAGCGGACGGGCGTACTTCATCACGCGGCTGATGCGCGACGTGATTTTTCAGGAAGCCGGGCTGGCAGGCACCAACCCGAAACTGGAGCGCCGCCGCACGTGGCTGCAGCGCATCGCGCTAGGGCTGATCGGCATTGCGGTGGTGCTCGCGCTGGTGCTGTTTTTCGTCAGCTATCAGCGCAACCGCGCTTACATCGCCAATGTCGAGCAGCATGTGACCGAACTGCAGAAGCTCGCGCAGAACACCCGCGCGGGCGACGATCCGCTATTGCTGCTGCCGTTGCTCAATGCGGCCCGCGACCTGCCTGGCGGCTACGCGGATCGCAACAGGAGCGTGCCGTGGCTGTCGCGGCTCGGTTTGTACCAGGGCGACAAGCTGGGCCTCGAAGCGCAGGCGAGCTACCGGCGTCTGCTGAAGCAGACCTTGCTGCCGCTCGTCGTGCACAGGATGGAAGACGAACTGCGGCGCGGCGACGCGAACAATCCCGACTTCCAGTACGAGGTGCTGCGCGCGTATCTGATGCTCGGCGATTCGGCCCACTTCGACGCCGATTCCGTGCGGCTATGGGCCGACATCGACTGGCGGCGCGGGCCGTTGAGCAATGCGAGCGACGATCAGCGCAACGACATCGACGGTCATCTCGCGGCGCTGTTCCAGCCCGCGCAGTTCGACGCGTCGCTGCCGCTCGACAAGGACCTGATCGCGCAGGCGCGTACGACGCTTGCGAAGATGCCGCTCGCGCAACGCATGTTCAATCGTGTCGCGCGCGATCTCGAACAGGCCAAGCTGCCGCCATTCAGTGTCGCGGCCGCCGCCGGTCGCAACGCGTCGCTGGTGCTCGTCAGAAAGAGTGGTGCGCCGCTGACGCGCGGCGTCTCGGGCGCCTATACGCGTGCGGGCTATCAGAAGTTTGGCCAGTTGCGCGACGAAGCCGTAGTCGATGTCGCGAGAGACAACTGGGTGCTCGGTCGCGAGGAATCCGTGCTGACGCCGAATGGCATCGACGATCTGAAGTCGGCGATGACGCAGCTGTACTACGACGAGTACATCAAGCAGTGGGACGCGCTGCTGGCGGATGTCGCCGTGGTGCCGTTCGATGGCGTGGAGAAGGGCGCGCGCGTGGCGAACGTGCTGGCCGCGCCCGATTCGCCGTTGAAGGCGTTCATGGTTGCTGCCTCCCAGGAGACCACGCTCGGCACGGTGAAGACAGGTGGCTCGCTGGCAGAACAGGGCGCCGCGGTGTTGGGCAACAAGCTCGATGCGGTGAAGAAGCGGCTCGAAAACGCTCTCGGCAGCCAGCCGGACGATGCGGCGCCGCCGCCCGCGCAGGTCAATCCCGTCGATGCGCATTTTCAGGCGCTGCACGACCTCGCGGGCAAGCCCGGTGCGGCGGGTCCCGTGCCGCTCGATACGCAACTCGCGGCGCTCAAGGACGCGGCGTCGTATCTCGAAGCGTCCGACGCGGCGCGCAAGCAAGGACTGCCCGCGCCGCCGGGCGACGCGCTGAACAAGCTGAAACTCGTCGCGCAGGGCGCGCCCGCTCCGCTTGCGGGCATCGCCAACGACATCGCGAGCGGTGGCTCGATGCTGATGATCGGCGGCGAACGTGCGCGCCTGAATGCGTTGTGGCAGGCCAATGTCGCGCAGCTTTGCCGGCAGGCGCTCGATGGCCGCTACCCGCTGGTACGCGGCTCCAACCGGGATGCAGCGCCCGACGACTTCAGTCGGATACTCGGGCCAGGCGGCCTGATCGACGATTTTTTCCAGAAGAACCTGGCCACCCTGGTCGATATGTCGGGGCCGCAATGGCGCTGGCGCACGGGCGCCGATTCGCTCGGCATTCCGGCGGACGTGCTGGCGCAGTTCCAGCGGGCCGCGCAGATCAGGGATGCGTTTTTCCGAGCGGGAGGACGCGACGTGTCGGTTCGCTTCACGCTCAAGGTGCTCGATATCGATCCTGCCATCGACCACGCCACGATTGATATCGACGGGCAGCAACTGGTTGCCGCCCACGTGGATCAATCGATGGTGTTCCAGTGGCCGAGCGGCAAAGGCACCGGACAGGCGCATGTGGATTTCGACCCATCGGGGGATTCCGCGCGCGCGGATGGACCATGGGCGCTGCTGCATCTGGTGGACAACGCGCGCTTGCAGCCGACCGCGCAAGCGGACCGCTTCAAGATGACTTTCGAATCCGACGGACACCCGCTCGTGCTTCAGCTTGACGCTAGCAGCGTGACGAATCCGTTCCGTCGCGGGGTGTTCGAACAGTTCCGTTGTCCTGACCGGTTATGAGCGGGTTCATTGCACAGGGGCCTGGTTTTTTCGGCAAGGTGCGCACGCATGGGGACTTCGTGACGCGGCGTTTGCCGTCCGGATTCGTCACGCCATGGGATGCGTGTTTGCAGCAGGGCATGCTGTTCGCGCAGCGATGGTTCGGCGCGCAATGGCTGCCCGTTTATCTGAATGCGCCGATCTGGTGTTTTGCGCTCGGCGCGGACGTATGCGGCGAGTCGGCATGGGCGGGTGTGCTGATGCCGGGTGTCGACCGGGTAGGGCGCTACTTTCCGTTCACGCTCGCCGCGCCGCTCCCGCGCGACGATATCGCGAGCTGGCTGGGTGGCGCGCAGGCCTGGTACGACGACGCCATGCGGCGCGCGCTGTCGACGCTCGACGCGGATTTCGTGCTGGAGCGTTTCGATGCGCAACTCGATGCGTGGGGGCCTTTGACGGCGGCGCCAGCGCAAACGCCTGCAACTGCGTGGCGGCTGTATCCGGTGGAAGAGGAGGGGCACGAACCGAACCAAACCGAACAGGCTGCCGACGCCCCCGATCGCTTCTCCGCTTTGCTCGCGCTCTACGCGGCAGCGGGATCAGGCGCGTGGTGGACGGAAGGATCGAGCGCGGTGCCAGCGTCGTTGCTGGGAGGGAAGGGCTTGCCGGATGGCGAGCGTTTTGTCGGCCTGCTTGATAAGGCTCGCAGCGGCTGGCGCTCGGTTGTCGAATTACGGTTGTGAGAACCGCTCGAAGGTCCGAAGCGGTAGACAGTGTAGGCATCGATGGGAGGTCGGGGTATGTCTGGCTCAATCGTTTCTTTTCTGACGGGACGCCCGGCGCGCGGGGCGTGGGTCGCCGCGCTGTGTGTGGTCGCGTGTGTGAGTGCCGCTCATGCGGAAGACCCGGTGGTCAAGGAGCAGGACATCGATGAAAATTCGGTGACCAAAGCGCTGACGCCGGAAGATAACGACAACATCGTCACGCGTGGCTTCGTGCTGTCGAACAAGCCGGGCGCGGCGGCGAAGCCGGCGGCACCGGCAAAAGCGGCATCGCTGCAGATGCTGATCACGTTCACGACGAACTCGTCGACGCTCACCGACACCGCGCAAGCCGCGCTCGACAAGGTGGCTCACGCGCTGCAATCGGACCGGCTTGCGGCGTATCGCTTCCGTGTCGAGGGACACGCGGACCCGCGCGGCTCGGCCGATGCGAACATGAAGCTGTCGGAAGACCGCGCTGCCGCCGTCGTCGAGTATTTGACGCAGAAGGACGGTATCGCGGCCGAGCGTTTGACGTCAGTCGGCAAGGGATCGTCGGAGCCGCTGAATCGGCGCAATCCGACCGCGCCGGAAAACCGCCGCGTGACGATCGTTACGGTGACGAACTAGGCGCGAGCGGCCGTATTGGCGGCGATGACAATTTCCTACAGACACGGCATCAGGTTGACGGCGGCCTGCGCGCTCTCGTTGTCGGCGGGGTGGTCCGCGGACAACGCATGCGCGCAGGCGGGCACCACGCGGCTCGAAATGCAGAGCGAGCGCATCGACATTCGGCGCATTCCACTCGCACAACTCGATGCGTCGCTGCCAGGCGATGCCAGGCTCGCGCTCTTTGCGATTGCCGACCGTCCGGGTTTGTATGTGATGCACGCGCCGAGCCTGACCGAGCAGGGCGCGATGTTTACGCGGGTGGTCGCATTGTTCGAACGTCGCGACATGCCGCGCGATCATATCGTTACGATGGCCGCGATCGCGACTCATGCGCGGCGCTTCGGTGCGGACCCGGCGGGACTGACGGCGGGCAACAATTTCAGCTCGGTCGAACTCGCGCACTTCTTCGACGTGGCACGCCAGCAGCGTCTGGATTTGACACCGGGCGAACGTACGCTGCAACGCGTGGTCGTGCAGATGGGGCTGATCGTCGAGCGCGATGGCAACTGGCAGGCACGCAGCACGCATGATTTTCTGATCACGATTCCGGGGCTGGGTCCGGCCCCCGGCGGCGAGATGATCGATGCGCCCGTTCGGGCGGCGATCCTCAGTCATGAACTGGGTCACTGGCAATATTTCTCGAACGAGGCGTACGCGCACGCATGCCGCTCGTTCTGGTGGCACGAACTCAGCTACGAGGAACGCGCGGAGCTGACCCGCCAGTTGGAGGGCATGGGCTACGACCCGAGCGACAGGATCGTCATCGATGAGATGCAGGCGTATCTGCTGCATACGCCGGCGCGTTATATGCCGCTTGCGGATGTGCCTGGTCCGGGCGGTGTCGATATTGCGAAGATACGCAACAAGCTGCAGAAGACAGTGACCACTGCTGGGCGGTGACACGCGGAGGTATATCTGTAGCCGCTGGACGTCGCCTCGATGATCTTCATTCGCTCGAGTTCGTGCATGCTGATCGTGATGAATCCACGTGCGTTCATGTCCGGCTCCCAGAGCGATCACCATGGCGCAGCATGCGCGCAGCATGCGCGCAGCGCGTGGCCTAGGGAGCAAAAGCGGACATCTGAACTTGGCTAAAAGCGGACATTACAACTTAGCCGCTACATACGAAACGTCGATAATTTATGTTATGTCAAATTATCCGTTCCGGCGGAGGCGCCTATGCCTTCCCAAAGGCACGGACACGCGGTGTGCCGACAATTTCCGCATGCGCCATGATCGGCTGGTCCTTCGCATGGTTGGTGTCCCACCGGCCGTCGCCATGCCATGGTCCATTCAACACGTCAACCTGTGAGCAATCTTGCGGCTTGCCTGAACCATCACGTTGGCGAGGCCGGTGATCTTGTCGGGATCACTGGCCGTGAAGGTCTGGGCAATGCCGCTGATTGGCGCATTCAGAACGGCCGCCGCCCGATTGGTCCAGATCAGGCTCAGCGAACATATCCTTCGAGCGCCTCATGCGCAAATACGTTTGCTTCTGCCGGACTGATTCTCGACAACGCAGCTTCGACCTCATCCGGGCTGATGCAACTGGGTAGATAGTTGATTCGAACCCTGCCGATCATCTGCTGTTCGAGCATGATCGTCGCCTCTTACGCAGCCGGCCGATACGTCCATGACTGCCCGTAGGACTGCGCCATCGATCGTCTCCGTGCCAGTAAAACCGCTGAAGCGGTGGCAAAAAAATGGCCCGCATCTTTGCGGACCCGTTTCTGGCGAGACACAGACAGGCGGCCAGTTTCCCGCCAGCCCCGCCTGTGCCCCGCTTTGCGGCCACGTGCCGTTAACACGAGCCACATGTACATGATAGTCATGGCGGCCGCGCCCGGCGGAGTTTTTATCCGCGTCGCGCGTGCTCGAGCGTGGGCGTCGGGGTTGTCCGAAAAATGCCTACATTTTTCGGACAGTGGCCGACTTGCAGATTGTCCGAAAAATGTGTACATTTTTAGGACAAGGAGGAGCCGTGACCGAGCTCAGCAACCGCATGATTTCAATCGTCAGCGCCGGCGCGCCGGGATCTGTCTGGGTGCCTGCCGATTTTGCCCAGTGGGCCTCCCGCGACCTCGTTGACAAAACACTGCAGCGGCTCGTCGCCAGCGGCAAGCTCCGTCGGATCGATCGCGGCCTGTATGACATGCCGGCGGTCAACCGGCTTACGCGCCGCCCGAGCGTTCCCGACTATCGCGCCGTGGTCGAGGCTGTTGCCAGACGCGATCAGCTCCGGGTGTTAGTCGACGGTATCACCGCCGCGAACGATCTTGGCCTCACCGACGCCGTGCCGGCCAGGGTCACGCTCCATACCGACGCTCGACGGCGTTCGATCAAACTCGAAAACCTGCTGATCGAATTCAAACGCACCGCGCCAAGCCGCCTCTACTGGGCCGGTCGGCCGGCAATGCGTGTCGTCCAGGCTCTCCACTGGCTCAAGGACACGCTGGATAGCGATGGTGACCGGGTCCGGGGCCGCCTTGGTGTGGTTCTGTCAGACCCTGGCCATGGCGACGACATCAAGCAGGACCTGATCGACGGTTTCGCCTATCTGCCTATCTGGATGCAAAAATTCCTGCAGTCCATCCCCAACTTCGACCCGAGCAAGGCCGCCAAGCCCCTGCCTCGCGGCACTGACCTGATTGCGCAACGGACGCGCCGAGCCGTAGATGCGGGAGGACAAGGATGAACGAAGCGTACAAGGACATCATCGCGGCGTCCGACGGCGATCGCCGAAATCTCTTCCTCGAAACTGCAGCGCGCCTCGGCACTGCGGTGCAGAACGTCGAGAAAGACTTCTGGGTTTGCTGGTCCTCGACGCGCTCTTCAACGGCATGAGCACAAATGGGCCGCGCCTGCTCTTCAAAGGTGGTACGTCGCTGTCCAAGGCCTTTGGGCTGATTTCGCGCTTCTCTGAGGACATCGACATCACCGTCTTTCGCGACGACATCGGACAACACGCAGAACCCGAGGAACTGGAGCTTTTGAGCGGCAAACAGCGCCGCAAACGGCTCGATGCAATCCGCACCGCGTGTCAGGCCTTCATCCGTGGCGATCTTACGGCTCAGCTGCAAGCCCTGGCCAATGAGTTCATCCCGCAAGGTTTCAGGCTCGAGCCCGACCCTGACGACCGTGACGGTCAGACACAGCTGTTGTGGTATCCGGCCGTAACCGCAGCTTCTGGCCTGTACATTCGCTATGCCGTCAAGATCGAGGCAGGTGCCAAATCCGCCCTCGATCCGCACGCGGCCGCGATGGTCACACCTTACGTCGCCGCGGATGTTCCGCATCTCAACCTTGACGTCGCGGAGGTAACCACCGTCCAGCCCGAGCGCACCTTATGGGACAAGATCGTTATCCTGCATGGTCTACGTCAATGGTATGAACGCCGTGGAGAGCTGCGTCACGGCGGACAGCGTATATCGCGACACTTCTACGACGTTCATCAGCTTGCGCTCAGCACGCACGCATCCGACTGGCTACGCAACCAGCCGTTGGCTGAAGACTGCGCCCGGCACGCGCGGCTGTTCTTCGGAAGTGCGGATTTCGCTCTTGAACTGGCCAGAGCTGGCACCTATACACTATCGCCGCCCGAGGCGATGCGCGACGGTCTGCGTCGCGACTATGACGCGATGGCCGGGATGATCTTTCACGGCACACCATCCCTTGATGAGGTATTGGCGACTGTGGAACAGGTCGAGCGTCAGATCAATGGCTGAGGCCAGGGCTTGGTGAAGCTCACAAAACACTTGAATGTTGACACCCGCGAAGAGTCCCGCTGGCGCAACGCGTTTCGCTTTGATGGTTTGCAAGAGTCGTGAACCGATGCAGGCGAGCACGGGCTGAGGCAATACCGGCTCGATCGTCCGGTTAAAATATCGGCCTGTTTTGCTTGCCCGTAGCAACCGGAGGAATCTATCCCATGACGAGGACGAACCGCAGGTCCGTCAGTATCGCTCCGCGCCACAACAAGGCCGCTCTGTCGAAGGGCCAGAAGGCATTCAACACGCTCATCAGGCAGATTGAAAAGCGGCGTAACCGTCTCGTTGCGTGGGAGGCGGTAAGGCCTGTTTTCCAGAAGAAATACCTCGACGAGTTGCTTCCGCTCGAACGGGCCTCGACGGATTTGCAGGTCAAGATGGTCTCCCGACTTGATGACGCCGGCAACCAGAAAGGCTTGACCGCATCCGAGCGCCGCATGATCTCGGAGCTGATCACCGGTCTGGCCGGCGAGCTACTCGAAGAGCGCGACGATCCGCAGTTGAAAGCCATCTACAACAGGCACGGTCCATCCGACTATGACACCGAAGCGGCGGCCGAACTCGAGGATATGAAGTCGGTACTGGAGGCGATGCTCGGTGTTGAACTGGGTGACGACCTTGACATGACCTCGCCAGACGAGGTCCTGGAGCGTGCTCATGCCAGAATGCAAGAGCAACAGGCGCAGGAAATTGCCGAAAACCAGGCGCGTGAGGAACGTCGTGCCAAACGGAAAAAATCGGTGAAGCAGCTCGCCGCACAGGCCCGCCAGGAGGCCGAGCAGGCGCAGTTGAGCCAGTCTATCCGCGAGGTCTATCGCAAACTTGCCAGCGCCCTGCATCCTGATCGCGAATCCGATCCTCAGGAGCGGGAGCGCAAAACTGCGCTGATGCAGCGGGTCAACCAGGCCTACGCCAAAAACAATCTCCTGCAATTGCTGGAACTGCAGCTGGAACTTGAACACATCGACCAGAGCACGATCAACGATATCAGCGAAGACCGGCTAAAGCATTACAACAGCATCCTGAAGGAGCAGCTCGGCGAACTGGATCAGGAAATCCATCATGTTGAGGCCGGCTTCAGGCAGGCCTATGGAATTCCGCCATTTATCGAAGTCTCTCCCGACACCGTCGTACGCAATCTCGCGGGTGACATCACTGAGCTTCAGCACAGCATACGCGATCTGGAAAAAGATCTGCTCGTGTTCGAAGACCTTCGGAAACTCAAAACCTGGCTAAAACACCTGAAGCGTCAGCGGGCAGCACTTCGCTTCGACGAAATGCCATTCTGAACAACCGGGCGTTCAATAGCCGTGCATCGCCAGTGCGGTAGAATTCGCGCTGACGGCTTATCCACAATTTCTGTGCGTAAGCCTGTTGATAACGTATTCATCAGAGCAGCCCCTCCCCTAGCGGGACGGCGATTGGCCCGACGGCCTGTTCCTCGGATTCAGCGCGCTGTAACCTTTCGTCAGAACGTTATCGCCGATCACGCGAAGCCGAGAGCTACCTCATAAGCGAGGCGACACGGATCGGCAAAGACCTGATCCATCGCGGCCTGACGTTGTTGCTCCCAACGTACGAACCCAGTCGACGTGTCTGCTGGCCGCGTTTGGTCCGCTTTAATTTGGTAAGGACTACTGCTATGTTGCGCTAAAAAACCTTATGTCAAATCAAATTTATGATCCGACGCACGGTTGGTGTCTTGACAGGGAGCCTTCTTTATTTGAACCATCCCCTATTTCAGCCTCATGGCGCCTCCTTCTAGACTCGGACCGAATTTAGGTCTATATTTAGTCCTGCAATCTCAACCGAAGGGAGCGGGTATGAAACCGAGTCAGGTCAAGCCAATAAGCTACCTGAAAAGCCACGCAGCAGAAATCGTCCGGGACATCACCGAGAGCGGCGAGCCCATGCTCATCACCCAGAACGGCGAGGCAAAGGTTGTCGTGCAGGATGCCCAATCGTATGAGGACATGCAGCAGACGGTTGCCCTCCTCAAGATTCTCGCGATGGGTCAGAAGGACATCGAGACTGGCAACTTCACGCCCACGGACGAAGTGTTTGCCGAACTGGAACGCATGGACAGGGAAGAAGGGATCGAATGAAGTCTGTCATTCTCGGGCCTGCCAAGTCCGACTTGCAAGACTTGCGACGCTACATCATCAACAAGTTTGGCAACAGGACGTGGCTTGAGACCCGAACCAAGATACAGCAATCAATCAAACAGGTAGAAGAGTTTCCACTGAAGGGCAGCAACCCACCTGAACTGATGGACTTCCAACTTACTGGTTACTATCAAGTCATCAGCGGCATGAACAGAATCATCTACCAGATTGCAAATGACACCATCTACATACACATCATAAGCGACACCAGAAGAGACCTGAAGGCAATACTCGCAAAACGACTCATCAGAATGTAAAGACAGGCACGAGCCTCAATCTTCGGATTGAGGCATTTTTGATTCAGAAAGACAATGCCACGTGGAGTTCGCCGAGCTTCGAGCTTGGTAATTATATGGGATTCCTACAAAATTCCGCTAATTTGGTTTATGTCAAATACATCGGATACCTATCAATTGGACTCCGCGCACATGGCATCGGTAGAAGCACGGTCGAGTCTGCGATTCGATTTCGTCGATGGTTGACGGCTACTCCACTGCCGAGCTTCCCGACCGCGGCGTTCGTCACTACGCGCGCCGTTGCGCCAGCCGGCCACCGTCGATCAGCAAGCGGATCGAGCCTCACGGCCGAAGGCTGGAGGCCGCATGCTTTATGCGATATGCCCTGTGCACATCAACAAACCAGGTGCTTTCGATGCTGCGACGCTGGGTACAGAAAGCCGTCGGCGACGCATCCCATAACGTCGATGCTGCACGGGTAAAAGCCGCCGACCAGCTCCATGAATTTGCTGTCGCCGTGAAGGCATTGGCCACCGACGATTCGCTGTCGCATGAAAACCTGCGTAAAGAGCTTTGCGCGCTGGCAGATCAGGTTCTGCAGCCCCATACGCCAAACAGGCGCAGCCAGATCCGTCAATGCCTCATTCTAAGACGTCAATCCGCGCGCAATCTGCTGATGCGTCTTGTGCAGTTGCCGTTCGAAGCGGAAGCGGCACATCCCGTCCTCGACGCGATCGGGCTGCTGCGAGGGCTCTATCGACGTCATGTCTATCTGTTGCCCGATGGCGTGAACATCCGGCTTGGTCGGGCATGGCGCGAAGCGATCGATGGCTACGATCGCCTCAAGGCGATGATCGCTTTCGAATGGGCCACGCTGTTTGCCCTGCGGGTCGCGCTGCGCAATGGCACCATCTTTGTCCGGCACAGCTTCTCGTTCCGCAGCCAGACACACATGCTTATCCCGGCCGAAGAGTGGCCAACCAGGCGGAACAATCTGTACGGGCATCTCGGCGTTCCTCAGGATCCAAAGGAGTTTCTGAACCCGATCCTGGCGCACCTCGACCAGCGCCTTGAGTTGCTTCGCCAGGCAGTCGACGACGGGAAGGTGCGGATCGACACGGCGGTACATCTGGATCCGTTGCAGGCTCAACCCGAAAGCGCAGAGGCCGACCACCTGCGGCGCGCGATCTTCGAAGCCCATCCGCCCGGCCAGTTACCGGAGATCATCCTCGAGATTGATAGCGCGACCCGCTTCAGTTGGGTCCTGCTGGGGCGCGAACCCCGATCACGGATCGAATTGCTAATGGTCTATTCAGCGGTTCTGGCGCACGGGACTTCGCTCTCGGCTGCAGACATCTCCCGTATGGTTCCGGAGGTTTCGCCGGCCGCGATCCGCCAGATGATGAAGCGACTTGAGGATGAACGAATGCTTCGGCTTGCAGCCGATGCCGTTCTCGAGTTCATGCATGAGCATCCTGTCGCTGCTCACTGGGGACGTGCAGATCTCGCATCGTCCGACATGATGTCACTTGAGACCACGCGTTCTGTCTGGCAGGCTCGCGCTGATCCACGGCGTCGTACAGCATCTATCGGAATGTACACACACATGCTCGATCGCTGGGGCATCTTCTACGATCAGCCCATTGTGCTGAATGAGCGTCAGGCGGGTGCGGCAATCGAAGGTGTCGTGCGGCAGAGTGCAACCACGGACATCGCGGCGCTTGCGGTCGACACGCATGGGTACACCGACTTTGCGATGGGAATGGCCCGGGTATTAGGCTTTGATCTCTGCCCTCGCCTGTCGCATCTTCGTGATCGTCGTCTTCACGTTCCCCGCAGACACGATGTCCCGCCGCAGCTCGCCTCGATTACTGATCGCGATGTCAGACTCGATCTCATCGCGGAGGTTTGGGACGAGTTCGTGAGAATCGCTGCGTCTATTCGTTCGGGAAAGTGCACGGCAGTTGATGCCCTCACCCGTTTCGGTTCGGCTGCGCGTGGACAGAGCGTGTACGAAGGTGGTGTTCATATCGGGCGTCTGTTCAGAAGCATCTTTCTGATCGACTACTTCACCAACGCGGCGTTCAGGAGCGAGCTGCAGCATGTGTTGAACCGGGGCGAGGCCGTGCACAACGTCCAGCGTGCAATCCATATCGGCAAGATCCCTGCCGAACTCGCGCGGCGTCAGGAGTCACTGTCCGCAGTTTCCTCCGCACTGACACTTCTCTCTAACATCCTGATGGCGTGGAACACGACTTACATGCAACGCGCTGTCGATGAAATACAGGTTGCCACGGGCCAGTCACTTGATTCTGATCAGTTGAGGCGAATCGCCCCAACGCACCTGGAAGGCATCAATTTACGCGGGACGTTCAATTTCCCTGTGGCTCGATACGCGCGACGAATCCTGCCAAGTCTCGCGAGCGATCTGCCCGCCTCTGCCGCCAGTCGCCAAGCCTAGACAGGCGGATGCTGCACACTAAAGCGATATTCCAGACAGCGTCTGGAATATCGGCTTTTCAATCCGCCGTACGCAAACCGGAGCGCTCCTGACGGGTAGTCAGCATATGCTTGATAGAAAAAGGAATTTATACAGGGCCACAAGGCGAAGCCGCGCCTGGCTTAGGCGGCTCTAACCGGAAGAATGCACGGAAATCAAGGGCACCCCATTCCGAGGGTCACTGGGCAGAACCTGAGAGATCCGACAGGATACTTGCTCGACGTCGGCGACAATCCTCCGATAAGAGGCCGTATCCAACGCCATTTCTTTCCGGTAACCGTTCCTCAGGAACCGCTTCAAGTTCATGACCCGCCCTTCCCTTCGTGCGCATCTGGGCGATGTGTCCGGCGAGCGCTGCGAGCAGCACGTCCGGAGCGCGCCAAGGCCCAGTCATAGAAGCTGCTTCTGATCCGCCTCGGTTTCCACCGTCTTCGGCTTGCGCGGCGGCAGAGGAAACGGGTCGGCGCGCATGGCCTCGACTGGATAAAGTTGCAGGAGCGAACGCGCAGCATCAGTCGAACTGCTCGACAACCATTCGGCGTACCTTGTCGGCGGAACAATCACGACCGAACGCTTTTCGTCGCCCGGTTTGTGAAAGCGCTTCATCAGCGGGTGATCGGCCGCTGGGAGAGTGAGCATGGTGAACGCCAGCGTCGACGAGCCGTCAGCCTCTTTCCACTGGCGCCACAAGCCAGCGATCGCTAGCGAGGAGCCGTCCGCCATGCCAATCTTCCCACGCACCGCCTTCCCAGTCTCATAGTTGGGCTCGAAGAAAGTGCGTCAAGGAATCAAACACAGTTGCAGGTTCTTCCACGCGCCGCTGAAGCTGCGCTTCTGGTCGACGGTCTCCGAGCGCGCGTTCATCGTGTCGAACACTTTTACCCCGGTGGAATGTGTCGGCGCGGCACGATGCCGAAAGAAGCCGGAACTGTCTCTAGCGCATCGCCGGTGCTCCGGAATATCGGCGCGTAATAGTCCTTGTAGATTTCGCCCTTGTAGTCGAAGTCGGGCTGCGGGAAGAGGCTGAAAACGTCCCAGGCGTCGTTCGGATTGGCTTCGTAGCTCGTGCACATGGCGACCCTCCTTGATCCGCCATGGTAGTGCAGGGAGCGGCAATGCGAGCGACACTTTTTCCGTTTGCCTGACTGTTGCCGCCTGTCGCAAGCGGCAAGGATCAAGTCTCGGTGTCACCGGAAGTGTCCGGAAAAAAGTTTCGTCGCTCCGCTTCGCCCGCCAGCGATGGCGAGTACAGGTGGCGCAGTCTCTCCGGTGCCGGCGGAAAGAATGGTCCCGGATTCATCGCCGAAGGCGAGTGCCTGTCCGACTGGCCGCCCTATCGGTAACACGAACGCGCGGCGTCATCGACGCACTTTTGATAAGCCTCCTGGCAGTCGTGGGCGCACCGTCTCTGTTGTTCGGCCACGCTGTCAGACTCCGTCGTCCGACCCGAAGAATTGCATCGACATTGCGAGAGTGCGGAATTACACACGCTGGTCTGGACGGATACACAAGGTTGGTCGACTTTCGCATTCGCGCTGAAAGGGGACGCTCCGAAGACAAACAGTATCGTGCTGACGATCAAAATGCGCATACTCGTCTCCATCACCTGTCAGGGTTCTCCGCCGGCTCAATCAGCCGCACCGTGCCGGGAGCCAGGTTTGGCGGAACCGTTCGTAAGGCCATCACGTCGACGAAGAAGACGAGATGGCACGTTCCGGCGTACTCGATACCACTAGCCTCCACCGCATCGTCCACCGCTACCGGTCCCGCGACCCGCAACACGTCGGGGCCGCCAGCGTCCGGTGGAAAAAGCGCCGCCAGCAAGGCTTCACTCACATACTCAATCATGTCCTCGCGCACTCCGATCGATGAAGACCGGATCATTCTGGCATCAGGGTCGCGCAAGCGTCGCTCCAGCTAATCACGGCCGCGCTCCCCGCACTCCCCTGCGTTGACTCGCCTGCTGCGCCCAGCGCGGGGCTGCGGGGCGCTCAGAATGAAAAAAATAGACGCTCGCGCAAGCGAATTTGTTACCTCCGTTGTGCAGCGCAGCATTATGCACCGCGGCACGCCCGGTAAGGCTTCAGCACAAACTCGTCGTCAACTAATTCTGGTACTACCCGGCGGTCCCGCTGCAACTGATTTTGTACCGCAATGCCCGTCGCCTACCCTGCCTCGGCAGCAAACACGACGGTGCAGTAGGCGACCGGCTTCCGGCGACTCAGGCTAGAGTCGGCACGCGTCGCCAGTCGAGGTCGTCATCCAAACCGCCCTCGCTCAATGGCCGCTCTCCGGTGAGCAAATAGCCGGCGGCACTGCCTCAAACCGGCCAGGAAGAGACCAATCACATCAAGATCGCCGACAATCCGCACGTTACTAGACACCCTGAGCGCGGCTCCTATGAAACCTGCTTATCTCGCGTTGGCTCTCGCCATATTCGGCGTGGTGATAGTCGGCAAGGCGGCCGAACCTGCGCCTCCGATCACGCTCGAAGGAGTTCTGGAGGTCGGAGAATTTTATGGTCCATCCGGATACGGAGAGAATCCGGGCGGCGACCGAATTGAGCATTCGCTGTTTCTGCAACTGCCCGCCACGCCGACGACGCAGCTTTCCGATTCCAAGGCATTAACCTCGTTTGGCCCCGACGCTGGCCGGACGTATTTTGTTCAGCTCATTGTTCAAGATCCAGAGCGGTTCGAGACTGAAAAGGCAATCGGTCGCAGGGTGCGAATCATAGGTGTTCCGTTCGCACCTCTGACAGGTCATCACCGAACGCCCTTGTTAATAGACGTACGATCGCTTAAACCAATCGACGCGTGGAGTTGGTAGGTATGCGGTTCGCATGAGACGGGAATCGGCCACGAGCGGACATTCGACGCGACGAGCTAAATCGTCAACAATCGGCGTTCCAAAGGCCTCAAGCTACCCGCACATAAGAGTATGACTCGCCCGTCTCGTTCACCCGACCTTGATCACGGACCTCTCTCCAGCGGCGCATAGATCAGGTCGGAAATCGGCCACCGCGGGTAGAGATCCCTATGCTTCGGAGCATCAACAGAACCTGTCCGTGGAGAAGCACTTCCATCAGCAGCTGACATATCAGTCGGGCTGGAATCCGCCAATCTCCTCAATCTTCCGGCACTGAGAGTGCTGTGCGTGCCCGCTCGGCCTGGTTTCGGAACTTAGCGGCGACCCGACTAGGGAATGTTTTGCTAGCGGTCACTTGTTTAACGAAGTTGTCCAGTTCGCCAATGGCGTCATCCCTCTTTGAAGGATTTCCTTTACTTGCCCGGATAGATGCTTGAGCAGCGTCCAGTATGTCTCGAAGCTTCGGAATTGCGAACGGGGGTAGCCCGGGTACTTCCAGCGAGTTCAATGTAACTTGCATCTCGTCGATCAGCATGTCGGCGATTCTAAGCGTGCCTCCCCACGCCCTGAAGAGCCGCTGTCCCTCGCTGTTAATAGTTGTGGTGGCTACTGGCCAAGCGGGGCGACGGACCGAACCAGGGTAGACAACCCACGTGAGGGGCGTTTGGTCATGAGGTGACAGGGCCTTGGCCAATGCGGACGACCCTTCCCCGACATGATTCCTGGGCCCGCTATCGGCGAAGATCGCATGCACGATTTTTCCCGTCGTCTGGTTGTAAACGGTTGCGAGGTCACCGGTGACAACGCCGTGCTCCGTCCAGAAATTTCCTGGCAGCACGATATAGGGGATGCTCATTGCATCCACCCACTTAGCTGTATCTCGATCCGACAGGCCGGGTCTTGGGTCGTGAAGCGTTGTTTTCGACACACAATAATTCTGGTCTCCGTCAATCGTGTAGGTGTAAGGGAACTTGGTTGTCTTATTGATTACAAGTTGCGGCCATTTGGCTGATATCCACCTCTCTCCGGCTGATGGCACTCGGGTCTTTTTTGGGCTTTTGGAAGCATTTAAAATGTTGTCTTTTCCAGGAGGTTTCCCGAATTGGGCGGTTTTTGTTGGGAGGTGGTAGGCGCCTTTTCCGCCGTCGTAATCTATCTCCATTCCCGGAGTCGTATAGAAGAACGTCTTCTCGCCCCTCCCTTGCAGGATGTCTACGCGCTGGGCAGGACTACTGCCCTTGGTAGCCGGAAAGATGGGTGACGCCTCGGGGAATATCCGCGGCACTGCAGTTGCCATCGCTGTTCGCCTCAGGTCGTATCGGGACGGATCGTATGGACCCGAGTCTATCTTCGAACCTGATGAACGAGGCCAAAGAATCGGCTGGCTCCGGCGTTTCGCATAGTGCTAGCTGCCGCTGGCATACGCGCCCAGGGACACCTTTGCCGGTGGGGGCGCCGGCGTAGGCCTCTGCAGCACCATGATGACGCCCTCGGACGTAGTTACCATCCAGGCAATCTTCCAGTCGCCATCGGACGAGGCTTGCTCGAGTTTCGCTGTGATGTCATCCGCTGCTGCGGCGTGATTTCCCGTCGGAAGAGGGAAAAATGAGACATCAAACTGCGTTGAACCGTCTGCCATTCAAAGCTCCTTCCAAGGCTCGCAAGGACGATATCAATTGTTGATCGAGGCCTGCAAGTCGTTAACGGTGATGCTGGCACCTGGCTGTGGCGCGGGTACGTTCTTTAGAGGAGGGCACGCGCCCTCCACTACTTCCATATGGATTCCATCGGCCGCAACCTCCAGGTCATTTACCACCAAGGGTCCCGGGTCTACCACCGGGAGCAAGTCCTTGTCACCCAGCACCGTCTGGACCAGAGTGGTGACAACATCGTTGCCCAACGCCACAATCCCTGGTATTACTACCTCTGTCTTGTCGATGAACGTTCTGTCGAGATCGAAGTCACCGATTGCGACCACCGGATTCTTGTTCGCGTCCTGGGGTAAAACACCGGGGGTATCAACAAGCACTTTCAGCGCATCTGTAGCGAAGTCCACAATGGCCTGGTTAGCCGTGACCTTCGAAACATAGCGAAGGTAGCGCTGAACGTAGTAATGCCGATTGCACTCGAGATGTGTCAGCAAACGCTGGAGCACGAATTGGGCTTGAGCGTAGTCTGCCAGTGCCGCTTGTTCGACCTTAAGTGGATCTAGCAGCGGCTGCAATATCCCCGAGACGATGGTAAGGAAGCCAGGAACACGTCGGATTACTTCGGTCAAGGCGTCTTCCTTCATAACATTTATCAGTTCGGCGCTCTTAAGAGGGTCTGTAAAGACATCTTTATAAACTGCGCCGACGCCTGTGGCCAACGCAACGGCGATGTTCACCGCATTTTGGCCGACCCCCAGGATGTTGACCTTGGGCGAGCCAGGCGGGGTTGCCGGATCGGGGTTATCTACATCTTCCTGGATGACGCCATAGAAAAATCCCAATATGGTGAATAGCTGAATGCAGTGCTGGTCATTCGATTTGCCGAAACCGGAGTTCTGGAAATTTGTCGCGGCAGTTCCTTGTAATTGGCCAGCCATCAGGTTCTCCGTGAAGGCGTTCACGACGGTCTGAGGAACAGGGGGTCGTCCCATTACGTTATTCAGGTCAGGCAGATGAAACAGGTCGTGTGCTGTCGGGCGAGGGACAGACGGGGAATAATCATAGAGATATGCCAAGGCGCGCTGCGCGGTTTCTTTCGCCGCTTGGGTCGCTGTTTGCGTCAACGCCGGTTTGGCTCCCTGAACAGCCACTTGCAGATCGTCAAGCAAGGAAGAATCAAGAAGATATGAACGCAGAAAATCCCCGTTATTCAATACAAAGTCGTTGTTAAAGGCGAGATCGTCGATGCTAAGGACGATTGCATAACGCATTTCCGACAGTGCAGTCTGTACAGAAAATTTCTTAAGCAGATGGAAAACATTAATCGAAACACAGCGGTCGAAATAAGGATTCTCGATGGTCCGCGTCATTCGATTGGAAACAGTCGATTCGGTAACCCCTTTCACCTCGATTTTGTGCAGCGCCTTCAGGCTCTTGGCGGAGTGCACGGTAGTGTCGTGGATGTGGCTGATAGCCTGACTGTTCGAGTCGGTTACGCTTTTATTGTAGCCCGCACTGACACTCAGTGAACCGTAGCCACAAGTCAGGGTGGCGGTACTGTCCACATGCCACCCCTGGGTCTCCGTGGAGGAACGGGCAATGTTTATGGCCTCCTTGTCGGCGGTCGTACTTTCGATGGAGGAAAGTGACTCTGTCGAATCCATCGTGGACTGTTCCAGAACCTTCCGCTGGGAACTTTGAAATTCGAAGGTCACCTTTTCGCCCGGTGCCAGTGCCATGGTAGAGGCCAGGTCACCCAAGGTCACGTCGGTCAAATTCCACGTCTGCGTGAACGTGACGTCAAGGCCGAAGTACGGGGTAAGAGTGGAAATTTTCGTCGACCCGACCGTTTTCGTGGTTATTGCTGTGCCCGCAATCCTCAATGTGGCAAGGACGTCAGGTTTAACGTCCAAGGGAGGGGGCGCAAGCAGAATCGGCCGACGCAGTGTTAGTTCGAAGGAGGGACCACTCCGTGTACCAGGCGAAGCACACTGTAGCAACTTAGGATTCGATGCATTTTGTTGTGGCGGCGGGCTCGAACGGGCTTTCGCTATCGGCTGGCTGGGAAGGCCTGCTGCAATCCGTTTCGCCGGTGACCGCGGAACGGTTTTCGGCTGGCGTGGAAGGCCAGCTGCGATCCGCTTCGCCTGTGTTTGAGGAACGGTTGCTTGGCGCACCCGACGCGCCTGGGCAACAATTGGGTGCGCTTTTGTCGTTTTGATCATTCTTCCCCTCCTCAACCATCTTTCAAATCTATTACACGCTATCCGGTCGTCGTTAAAACGTCACGAAGCGCAATCCAAAAGTGGCCAAGTCGGTTTGCCGCCGAGGTTCTTTAGCAAATATAGTTCGCTCAGAAAAAAGCAGAAGAGAAATTTGGTTGAACATCGTCGCCTGGCGAACGGCCGCTTTCGAGCGGTAGCCAGTGACTGGTTTGGGTTGCGTGTTGCCGTTCGCGCAATGATTTCGTTGATTGCACATCGATTGGCAATTAACGGCCACAACCGGTCACTCAGCGAAGCAGCGAAAATTGTCGTCAATCTTCGTTTAGCGTTCCCCGAGGGGACGTTGCGACGAGTAGTCCGATGGCGCATTACCCAGCTTATTGTGCGCTACCGAACATCAAACTGGGATCCGTACATGCACGCTCACATATTACTTGGTCACGCTGAGCACAACCTTGAACGTTCGCATCCCGCTACCGAAGTGTTGACGCGGCACTAGAAGGGGATTCCCGATCATGTCAATGCAATGCGACCATGTAATCTGCTTTGAAGGGAATGCGGGAACTGGAAAGACGACTTGTTGCGCTGCGATGGTGGAGAAGGTCGAAGGGCATTTTCTCCCGGAATATACCGAAACGCTGGATGCAGAGCTTCGCCAAGTCCTAATGTGTTCGTTCGAGCACAAAACAGACGACGACGAATCGCATGTCTGGCGGAATGCTGAGAAACATCGGGCAGCACTATTGACTCAGAAGCGCTCCCGCCCCGTCTTAGTTGACACGTCGCTCGTGAGCGTCGTCGCATTCGGGTGCGCTCGTCGTAAGTTCAATCGTGGAGGAAACGTCGCGGCGACGATCCGTACCTATCAAAACTTATTGTCGACGGGCCAGATATTGTTGCCCGACAAGATTGTGCACTTGACGGTCTCCGAAGACGTTCGCCAGGCACGGTTAGTGAAACGTGGTAGTTGCCACCCGTTTCTCGCGCGAACGGACGTCTCTCGATACCTCGACAACGTTAGATTGGAGTTCTTCAGGCGATATTTGCCGCGCGATTGCTGGGTATGTGTTGATACGTCGGCTTTTTCTCTTACCGAGGCGACGACGCGAGTCGCGGACGAACTGGAGAAACTGGAGCCGAGACAGATGACAGATGCATTCACCGCATGGCTGTCTAGTTTTTCGTACTAGTTAAACCACGAAGACTTCAGATGCTGCAATGCAAGTGGGGGATTAGAATGAACGCAAGAGAGATCCGCCTAGCCATCTTTGGAATTGGAAACTGCGCTTCTAGCCTTGTGCAGGCAATCATCGGAAGCCGCGACCGCGATGACCAGCGGGGCTTGGAAAGCACAGTCATTGGGGGCTACAAACTCGGCGATGTGCGAGTCGTGCTAGCTTATGATGTCTCGGCGAAAAAGGTAGGATGCGACCTTCGAGATGCCATGGCTGCAGCGCCTAACTGCACAACAAATTATTTCGACGTCGGGGCGCAAGACTTGGAAGTAAGGCCCGGACTTTTAGCCGACGGGTTGGACGGTCCGCTGAGCGCGCTTATCAAGCCGCACGCCCTTTGTGCGGGACGCGCGATTTCCGACATTGAGAGCGAGCTTCGCTCCGCGGAAATTGACGTCGCCGTGTGCTATCTTCCGACCGGCTCGCGCCAGGACGCCCGTAACTACTCGGTCGCTGCCTGCCGCGCGGGCGTCGCGTTCATCAACGCCTGTCCCGAGGCGATAATGCACGACAAGGAATTACGTTCCATGTTCGAGCGCGCGGGCGTGCCGCTTTTGGGCGACGACATGAAGAGCCACGCCGGCGCAACCGCTCTTCATACCTTGCTGATCGAATTTTTTAGCAGCCGCAACATTCACGTCGACCACACCTATCAACTCAACATCGGTGGCAACGCCGATTTCAAGAATCTCGCGGATCAAGCTCGTTCAGCCAGCAAAAGGAATTCAAAACGTGCCGCCCTTGAGGGCGCCGGGATCGAATCTGACGTCGATATCCTAGCGGGGCCAACCGGCTTCGTACCGTTTCTGCAGGATCGCAAAATCGCCTATATCCGCCTTGAGGGTACTTCAGTGCTGGGCATGAAGCTCAACATCGAGGCGCGACTTGATGTCGAGGACAGCCCGAACGTTGTCAGCGTCATCGCCGACGCAATCCGCATCGCAATGCTCACACGTCAAACGCCCACATCGGCGCGCGAAGCATGCGCGCATCTGTTTAAGAACCCACTGATCCCAGTGCCCCATTCCACGGCACATTCAGCGTACGTTCGGCTTGTCCAACATTTGAACGGCGACATTCCGTTGCAACCGATACTGGAGATGCATGATGACCACGATTCGTGAGAGCGTTCGCGCGTTGGTGATCGACGATGCCGGAAGGATTTTACTCAGTCGAGTGACCCCGCTAGGCGCTGCTGCAGGCCGCGATCTCTGGGTCACAGTCGGTGGTCGGCTAAAAGAAGGCGAGTCGCTGCAGCAAGCCCTAGCGCGTGAGTTGGCCGAGGAACTTGCCGAAGTCCGATGTGAAATCGGGCAGGAAGTCTGGCTCGGTGACGAAACCGTGAACTGGGGCGGCAACCTAGTTCGCCTCATCGAACACTTCTATGTTGTAAGAGTTCGATCGGCAGACTACACATTTGTCGGCCATGACGAAGAAGAGGTCTTGAGCACGCACGAACTTCGTTGGTGGGCGCCTCATGAGATTGCAGCCTCGGCCGCAAAGTTCGTACCAGTCGATTTGGCGTCATTGCTCGCCGAACTCTTAGGTGGTGCCGTCCCACAACGCAAGCTCGTCCGGTTGGAGCGCGGAGACTGACGTGCCGTCCGTCGGCCACTGTCGCCGAAAGACCGATCGTGGGGGGAATATGAATGCTTTCGAGTTTCGCAACGATGGTCGAACAAATCCTGCGTCGTTGCAAATTGAAATGGTCGAGCGTAAGGGCTTCGGCCATCCCGACACGCTTGCGGATGCGATTGCCGAAGAGACGTCTCGCCGATATGCGTCTCATTGCATGGACCGCTTTGGCGCCGTCGCCCATCACTGGTTCGACAAAGTGATGCTGATTGGCGGGGAGGCAGACGTTGACTTCCGGGCGGGGCGGATGATTCGTCCGGTACGTGCAATCCTTGCTGGAAAGGCGGTGCGTGCGGTTGGCAACGAGGAGATCCCGCTAATGCGAATCTTCCGAGAAGCGGTGGCACATGTGTTCGCCGGTACTCTCAAGAATTTTCGCTTCGAAGAGTATTGTGTCTGCGAACTCAGCGTGTGCGACAGCGTGGGACCCGGTCAGCGCTCGACCCGGTACCGCCCAAAGTCAGCCAGCGAGGTGAAGGAACTCGAGTCCGGCAGGCTAGTCTCCAATGATTGCAATCTTTGTGTGGGGTTTGCCCCATATACGCCGAGCGAGTTGCTCTCACTTGATCTCGAGAGATTTCTGCTTTCTCCGCAGCAACAAAGCAGGCGGCCTTGGCTCGGCTCCGACATTAAGACGGTCGTGACTCGTGTGGGTGCAAAGACGCGGGTGCTCGCGAATATCCCGATGCTTGCGTCGCACGTTGAAAGCTTGGCGACCTACCTTGATATGCGAGAAGCGCTCGAGGCCGAGCTGAAGCTGTACTGCAGTGACTATTTAACCTCCGACTGCGATGTCGTCGTGAACCCCGAATGGATACACGGTCGAGCGTATCTAACCGCCACCGGCACGTGTCTCGATACGGGGGATATCGGCGTCGTCGGTCGAGGCAACAGACATTCGGGGCTCATTACGCCGATGCGAAGTATGAGTATCGAGGCCAGTGCGGGAAAAAACCCGTTGGATCACACCGGCAAGCTGCTCAACGTCGCGGCCAGCTTGATCGCCGAGCAGGTGTACCGCGAGCTTGAGGTGGCGACCACGGTCTACATCTTCTCCAAGAAGGGCGACCCGGTTCAGGCGCCGTCGATCGTTGCGGTTCACTGCGATGCCGAGACGGCAATTCCGGAAAATTGTGCGAGCCGCACCGCGCAAATAGCTGGCAATGCGCTCGATGACATCGATGTGATCCGTACCGAGCTGCTTGCGGGATCGGCACGCCTATTTTGACCGGTCATGACGAAAAGACTCGAAAATCAGACTGCGGTTGTCACGGGAGGCGCAGCCGGCATCGGCGCCGCGTGCGTCCGCAAGCTCCTAGTGGAAGGCGCCAACGTAATGCTGGTCGACAAAGACAACGAAGCGCTCGAAACCGCACGCCAAACATTCTCGGTTGCTGGTGACGCGATTAAATTCGGCCACTTCGACGTCTCACGCGAAGAAGACCGACGCTCAGCCATTGAACAGGCAATCGAATGGCGCGGCTCGTGTGACGTGCTGATCAACAATTCGGCTGCTTTCGTGATGAAAGGGATCGAAGCAGAGCCATCAGACTGGCAGGTGGTGTTTGAGCTCAACGTTGTCGCTTGCGCGCGGTTGGCGCACTGGATGGCCACGCACGCGCGTTTCGTGGGAATCAATCGCTCTATCGTCAACATCTGCTCGGTCTCGGCGACGCACGCGCAATCGCATTTTGCTACTTACAATGCTTCGAAAGGCGCGCTGCTGACCCTCACAAAATGCATGGCGCTGGATCTCGCGGCAGCGGGCATCAGAGTGAATTCTGTAAGTCCCGGCACAATTTGGACCGAATCAAATGCGGCGCACATCCTGCGCCGATTCGGGATCGATCGTGGCGGCGCCGACGAACATCCGGACTTGGGAGGTAAGCACGTGATGCGGCGCTTGGGCGATCCTCACGAGGTCGCCAATGCCGTTGCGTTCCTCGCATCAAGCGAGGCCAGCTTCATCACCGGAGCCAATCTGGTCGTGGACGGGGGGTACAGCATCGTATGACTGTACAGACCACGGGTCGAACGCGGGTCGCATTGGTCACCGGCTGCGGCCAAGGCTTGGGAGCCGAAGTGGTGCATAGGCTCGCCCAGCACAACTGCATTGTCCTTGCGACATATAGGAAGCTGCCGAATAGCACGGTTACGCATTTCCGCGTGCATCACTCGGAAATGGACGTCACGAACGAAGTGCAGGTTCGCAGCGTCGTGGCGTACGCGGTGTCTCGATTCGGTGCGATCGATATCCTAGTCAATAATGCAGGGGTGTATCTTGATCGAGAAGACCTTTTTAATCCGGAATTGCTTCCTTTGACACTTCTGCAGGCGACGCTTGACGTCAATCTGGTTGGGGCTGCCCGGACAATGGCTGCGGTCAGCCCCATTATGATTCGGCAGGGATCGGGTGTGATCGTGAACGTATCGAGTGGGATGGGGCGAAACGTAGAGCTAGCAGGTGACGCTATCTACTACCGCACCAGCAAAGCTGCGCTCACTGCGCTCTCAAGATGCGTCGCACAGCGTCTGCGGGGACATGGGATCATCGTCAATGCTGTTTGTCCGGGTTGGGTACGCACCAGGATGGGAGGTGACCGAGCAGTTCGTTCCATAGAGCAAGGTGCCGAGGGTATCGTCGCGGCGGCATTGGACCCTCCGAAGAACGGTGTTCTATTGAGAGATTCAGAAGATTTTGGCTGGTGAAATGACCACCTATCAATTTCTCATTCTACTCAAGCCGGAGGCGAACCGGCCCGAGGTCGATAGACCGCGACTTCTGCGACTGATCTATGAGCATTTTGAACGCCACCATGTGGAGATATTGGACCAAGGACAATTCACCGGGCATCCACTTCGCAGTCGGCAAGCACTCGATTTCATATATCCGCGCTTGTCACTGATTGCGCAGATGGGCGAGCAAGCGTTGAATTCAGGCGAGCGTGATGCACTGGCGCAAGCAGCACCGGGTACCATGAGATTCTCAGCTGATCAGGCGTGTACCGAATTTGCGAAATCTGCCTCGCAACTTTGTGTCGAGGGTGACAGTGGCAGAGTCATCAAGCTTGGCCCAGGCGCATACGCCGCCCACTTTGTCGAGCTGCGTTGCGTCGTGCTTAATCATTTTTTCCCTGAGTTTCGTGATCGGTTTTATGCCGAGAAGGCGGCAATCACTGCGCTGGAGTGCCGAGCGACCGGACTTGGCTTGCATCGGATGCGCGAGACGCTGGTAGGCAACATTTGTCCTAGCCGAGCGGAAGCGGGCAGCTTGCGTGCCAGTGCATTGGCGCATGCTGCCGAACTTGGCCTTAAGGACGTATCGGTCGCGCGCAATTTCTTCCATATTTCTCCGGGGTACATTGAGGCCACTTTTCAGTTGGCATTTCTCTTTCCTGAAGGTGGGAGCTTTCAGGAAAGGATGCTGCGCTACGGTGTTGCACTGAGTGAGAAACAGTTGGAAGCTTGCCGCGATCGCACTAGGCTTGCACAGCTCTTCGCCGAGCTGGAAGAAATGCCGTTGCGAGGGGCGATTCGCGGCATGAAGAGCTTCATCGATGAACGGCCAAACTAAAGCTTGCGAAGTCCGCTTCGCGTTCGTTCGTCACGCAATGTCGGTAGACAATGAGGCTTGGTTACTTGGTTTGCCCTGGCCCGGAATCGCCGACGCACCGCTTTGTGGTCGGGGCCGCCAGATGCTACCAGGAATCGTGGCAATATTAGCCGAATGGAGACCCGAACTGATCGTGACATCACCGTTGAGACGGTGTATCGACACGGCGATAGCGGTCGCCCGCACGACGGCCACTCAGGTCGAAGTCGACTATGACCTGACAGAGACGCCTCATAATGAAGGCGACCTACCGCTTCCGCCAGATCTTCTGGCAAAGGCACAACCTAGTCTGATAATACGTCGTCAGAACGCAATCTGTTTCCCGGAGGCTTTTGCCGAAGCGAGTACCGCTCGATTGATACGGAGTCTGGCCAGTCGTTCTGAAAGACGAATATGTCTCGTTGGTCATCGAGGTTGGCTCATGAGCTTTGCTGGCTTGGATATTGAGAACGGTGAGTTGATATGTTTGAAAGTCGAATTCGAGATAGGTGACTTGGCGAAGAATTCACCAATGACAATTACAAGAATTCCGCGGATGTGGTAAGGGAGTACGTCGACCGAGGCTTGAGCTACCTTTAGAGTGATGTCGTGGACGCATTTTCTCGCGGGGTCGCAATATGTTGAAAGTTCGTCGACAACACGTGGAAGTGCGCCACAGAAGCGCAGAATCTAGACGTTGATACGGCTAACGAACTATCTGCCGTTATAACGCCGATTCATTGCTTTCCCGAGGCGTCATCCGAACGACCGGACGAACTTTGTCCGTTTTGATAAATCCTGCGTAAGAAAGAACGACAACTGACAACCTCGTGGGAAGATGCCGCTCAGCGCCGCCGCAACGTCAACCGAATTTTCCGCATTCCTGAACGCGTGCGGCGGCATCGCGATTGTGAATTCCGTCGCGGATGTCTGGTGCACTTTGAACCTATGCGTGCCCAGAATCGGCGGCAAGGTCCGGTTGAGTCGGCTTGGATCGAGAAATGATCCGTCTGGAAGACAAAACAGGGGCAGCCGCTTGCCTTCCAGATGCATGAGGCGCGCGGATTGCGAACCACACGAACATGGGGTCTCGCACAACTTCGCGAAATCGCCGGTGTGGAAATCTTCCACGAGAATGGCATTGTCCGCGCGAGCGGTGATGATGATCTCGCCCATAGTTCCGATAATGCTATTAAGGTGCACTTGAGACGAACAGGGAGTGACATGCAATCCCTGCCCCTGAGGGCATTCGATCGCAACCACAGAAGTTTCGCTTAGGGCGTAACAGTTGAGGACCGGGCAACCAATTGCCCACTCCAGGCGATGCTTCAGAGACGCATCAAGCTCTGCGCCGCTGCTGACCAAGAACGCAGCACCCTGTAGGCGTTCAAGCGCTCCCATCTCCGCAAAGAGTTCAAAGAGCGGCGGTTTTGAAATCACTGCGGTGGGCCGAAGCGCTTCCGCGATCTCCAAAGCCGCGAAAACCGACGAGGGATCTCGCTCATCGATGTTTAGCAAAGCGATTGCGCCGAACCAGCCTGCTGGATCTTTAAACAGCCAATTGCCCGACCGACCGCTATTGTTGATCGAGACCACCACACCATCAAGGTTTGGCGCTACGTTGGCGCGATAGAAAAACCACCGGATCGGCAAAAATAGCTGCTGGAAGTAGAAGCTCTCGCTGTAGGAGACGGTCTTGACATCATCAGTGGTACCACTAGTTGTCTTCAACCAGATGTTGACGGGCTCTTCGCGCGCTGACTGCTCTCGTCGACGGGCAACGCCGCCGACGGCTGTCTGCGACAGCACGTAGTCCGTCCCTACCTCTCCCGCGTCCAGCATGCGAGCAGCGTCCCATTTCGAGGCGATCTGTTGCGTATACTTTAGCGACAATATGTATTCATCAAGCGCAAAGGAGAAGCAGGGAAAGTTCCTAACTATACGACCGAGGACCGATCGTTCATTTGGCGACGACGACATTCTCGTACCGGATGCCGACCACCAAATTGTCGGGACTGATACTCGACAGCTTGTCCGCTCCTGCGATTCTAGCCACCGACTCAACGGCGTAGTCGAGGCCCAGATTGCTCAGCACCTTCTTCACATCTTCTGCGCTCACGCCAGTGCGGTCAGCAACCTGGCTAATGACTTGGTCGAGCTCCGATGCGGATTGCGACATTTAAACCTCCTGCTATATGGAGTTAAGGTTGATGCAACAAGCCGCAGCGAGATGGCGAATCGTAGCCGCCGACTTTGGAGCGCCATCTCAACGCCAGCGATGAACGCCCCGCCCCTCGCCTTATTACAATACGCCTGCAGATTAATTTCGGAGGTGCTAGCTCGTGTTGAGGGCGATTGCACTATCTGGTGGTGAGGAGAACTTCTGGCCGGCACAAGGTCATGCCAAGTTTTTGCTGCATTAGTTTGTTATGAAGTCTAGTCAACGTTTTCCGCAAGTCCAAAATATCTTTCGAGTCGAAAATGCGCGGTAGCTAGCAGACGTGGCCGCGTCGAAAAGATAAGTGATTAGCGCAGGTCAGTACACACGCGGGTTCCTTGGCGTACTTTCTGCACAGTGCACTCGTCAGCATCGATTCAACATGTGGGTGATTAATAAAATGCTCAAGACGAACTCGGGTGAGCGTGCTGAACGGCCGCTATTGACGAAATCGAACGGCACTTAAGGGTCGACTACGGCAGTTCGTCGTGTGACCGGGTGCGGCCACATTCAGCCATTCTGCACCGCCTCCAAAATCGTCAACAATCAATCGACGCGCATCCAGTAGTCCACGTTACCAGGGCATGTGCATTCCAGCCATTGCTCAATTCAACCGGCGACACGCACAGCTTTTCCAATTCACTCGTTTACTTGACAGGGCACTTGCACGATTCTGCAATGTACATGTTGCGTTTTTCACCGGATAGCGAGAGCCCTTTTACGGCAATCGCGCGCTGGGCGAACGAGGTTCCGTGCTGCGCCACGTGTGTCATGACGCGCTTAATGGACAGCCGCAAATGGTCGCGCGTGTCGCGGAGGCGTGAATCCAATCTTCGAGGGGTATCTGTAACCATGTTCAATATTCTCCTCGTCCCGCTGGACGGCTCACCCCAGACTGTCCACGTCGTCGAGCTGGCCGGCCGTGTGGCGGCACCCGGTACGGCAACCGTACACCTTCTATGCGTTG
This sequence comes from Paraburkholderia sp. PGU19, assembly GCF_013426915.1. Taxonomy (GTDB): domain Bacteria; phylum Pseudomonadota; class Gammaproteobacteria; order Burkholderiales; family Burkholderiaceae; genus Paraburkholderia. The sequence goes on along the minus strand of NZ_AP023181.1, from coordinate 406,133 downwards.
TCGACCCATCCTACGCGTTGCCTCCCGGTTGCGAGGACGGTGTCGCGCCAGATGGCTTGACCTATCCGTGCGCACATGCGCAGACGTCTTTCGCACAATCCGTCCTGGCTGCAGCAGCTGCACAGCTCGCCGCCCGGAACCTTACGGTGGAGCAGCATTTCTGCGCGGGAAATCCACCCGAAGTCGTCGTCGAACAAGCCCGGCAGCTGACTGCGGAAGTCATTGTGATGGGACATCACCATCTGTCACGGCTACGCCGCTGGGCCAACCAGTCAACCTGCGGAATAGTCATCGAGAAGGCGCCCTGTGCGGTACTGATCGAAACCCGGGAGAAGGGCTAACCTCAGGATCCCAGGCAGAGGAGCGTCCGTTTTGGGGAAATACGACCGTCTCTTCAGGGTCGACTACGGCTGGTCGCGACCCCGCGGCCGGCTCACCCGACCTGAAGTTTCGGCTTACCATGGTTGGCACCGGTGCGGGCTCTGGTAACTTCGACGGGACGCGCACGGACGCCCGTCGACTCCCCAGCGCGGATCGCGCGGCGTGACGATCGGGCGTGAAACAACGAGGGTCCACGATGCGCGCACGAAGTGTGAGCCAGGGGCGGCGCGATTTTCTTCGCAGGTCGGGTGTGGTGCCGTCCACGTTGCTGCTGTTGGCGCTCGGAAAAACCGACGAAGGCCGGGCCGACGCAGTTTCACCGACCCCCGCCTGCGACGACGGTCACGGACCGACGCCGCGGCAGACGGCAGGCCCGTTCTTCCTGCCGCACTCGCCGCAACGCGCATCGCTGCTCGAACCGGGGATCAATGGAACGAAGATTGTCCTGACCGGGCAGGTGCTGTCGACACGATGCAGGGCGGTGTCCGGGGCTTTGCTCGATTTCTGGCACGCTAATGACGCCGGAGAATACGATGTCGAGGGGTTCCGGCTGCGCGGTCACCAATTCTCCGACAGCGAGGGACGCTATCGCCTCGAGACCATCGTGCCGGGTCTGTATCCGGGACGCACACGACACTTCCATGTGACGGTGCAAGCGCCGAACGGGCCCACTCTTACGACCCAACTTTACTTTCCGGGCGAGCAGCGAAACGCTCGCGATTTCCTGTTTGATCGCCGGCTGTTGATGATGATGGGCGACGACCGCGGGCGCAAGGCAGCCCGGTTCGATTTCGTGCTCGCGTTTGCGTAGCGCAACTCACGGATTTCGATGGCGCCCGGGATTTCATTCCGGTCAGCCGAAGACGCCCGCATCGAGATCTCTCGTGAAATGCTGTAGCCAATCGCTTTCGTCGCATAACGGGTATTCCTTCGTAACCTGCGTCGATAGCCTGGTTATGCAGACATAGCCCTGTAGACCGCAGTTCTCGTCACTCTTGGGGTCTGTCGTATCGGTTTCCCGAAGATCGAAATCTCCTTCTGTCAAACCGTTGCGCTGCAGGGTCGCGAGAAAATTCTTGTGTTCATCTGGTTCGATCAGGTGCATGTTCGTCCCCCGATGTGTTCAACGGAGATATCGTCAACCGATGCTAGTATGCTCTCGGCCGCCGCTTTCGGCTCGAGCCGGGCCGACTCGGTCTCATCAAACGCGCCGTCGTTGTATAGACTTGAGCTAGGCGGGGGCGCTCCCCGGCGTTGTGAAGGAGCCAGGTTATGCTGACGCAGCGAACGAAGGACATCGTGAAGGCCGCCGCACCCGCGCCGTTACCCCCCACAGCCACCAGTCTGAACGCATGACAGATATCGATTTTGTGCGTCCGCCTTGCAAAGTTCTGCTTGTCTGTCGGAGGATTTTCCACAAGCTTCGATGTCCCGGTTGTAATTGTCGATGCAATTGGTCTTTATGTCGTTGCAATTCTGGGCGGCAAGGCCCCCGAATGAGAGACCCGCTAAAACGCCCATCAAAACGCTCATCAAAACGCTCTTCATGGTTGCTCTCCTTGCTGCAAGGCTCGATCAAAATGAACCGATCCAGATCTGCACGATCATATCCCTCACCTTGATCATCATTAAGCCCACTAACGCGCAGCTATTAATGCAAGGGCGTGATCTCGCATCGGCTGAAACGCGGGCGTTGCTCGAGAAGTGGGGCAGCCTTCATGCAGTTCGCAGCGTGTCGAGCCTTGCCGCATCGCTAATCTTTCTGGCAACCGCATGGATGCAGCACGCGTGAGCCGCAGGCGTCGCGAACCGCCCGAGCCGCCTGAGCCGAACGCACTTCTCGAGAGACCGCGAAGCGGGCGACGCACCGTCCTGATACTTCGGCAAGTCGTCGCTCAACGAGAGGCCAGGAAACATGCTCGCGCACCACACGTGCCATGACGGGCTGATCCTTGTGGGATCGTCGAGCGTCGCGTAGTTGATTTCGACCGTTTGCGGCGCTGCCGACTCGCGATACTCGAGTTGCGTACCGCAATGACCGCAGAAGCGCCGTTCGCCCCATGGGCTCGACTTGTACACCCGCGGCTCACCCCGGACGTACTCGAACTCGCCGATCGGAACCGACGCGGATGCGGTCACCGCGGCGCCGGTGGTCTTCTGGCACAAGCGGCAGTGGCAAAAGCCGGCGTCGGTCGGAACAGCCGTGGCTCGATAGCGGATAGCGCCGCATGCGCAGCCTCCTTCCAATACGTCATCGGTCTTCATCCTTGTCCCCGCATATTCTGTCGCGAACGTCTTCAAGAATACGACGCAAGCGCGGGCCGTGCGGGCGTATGAGTGATGCAGCCATGTTGGCGGCCCGCAGCTTTATTCGGGCGCCTCGACTTTCGCCGAACGCGTGCGGGCCGGCGATCGGTCATCTGTCGCTATCCGGCCACGAAGGGTCGTTCACCGCAGCCCGCAATTGGGCATTTGGACGACCGCTTCGCCCTAGAAAACGGACCTTCCCGCATTGATCAGATTCTGCGCTAGCTGGCGCCCTAGTCCACGGATTCAAATGTGGGGCGACCGCTTCGGCTGCAGATTGAGGATGCTATTGCCGCCGTCGGAACTTTTACTACGGTGATGGGGATGACGTCGATCCGCCTTTATTAAGTCTAATGAGTTCAAGCCGGGCAGTATTGGCGTGTGGCGGGTCGGGGATTTTGATTTCTACCACGGAAACGGAATTCGTGAGACTGCCAGTTCTGCAAGATCAATGACTTACTCATCTATTCCGGGCGTCTGAGAAATGTCCAGATGCGCGCTGCAGATCAGTGAGACTGGCAGGTGGCCAGCCTTCTCAAGCTCAAGCCCGTGAAGGCGCGTGTTGCAGAGTGCCGCAGGACATTTCGCAACGGTGCGAGAAAAACGTGGCTAGTCTTTGTTACCCTTCGCAGCCCGTCGGTCCGAACCGGCTTTTCCTCTCGCCACACTTCTCGCCCTTTCGAGGTCGGCGTGCAGCAGTGTCGTGACCTTCAGCGCCTGATTGGCGCATACCGCCGTCAAGGTAGTTGCACCCAAGCCCACCGCCTTACCAACGTCGAGCGCACCGGCAGACTGGATGTATAGAGAGATGGATGACATAACAGGCAAGTAAAGAATGGACGCTGTAGTGACCAACGATGGAATACCCTTCTCATGCAATCCTATCCATGTGAAAAGTAGTGCGTTAGCTGTCGGCGCTTCATACGTTACCAGCGCACGTCGCATGACAAGCAAATTGCAAAGCAAATAGGCCGCAACAAACAGCACGGCAACTGGCCCCGCGAACGAGAGGATGCGCTCGTCGAGTGGTTGGCCGATGACGTTCAAATTTTGCCGCGCCGCGCCGGCTTTATCCCGAAAATACTTAACTGCTTCGGTAGCTGTCATGGCGGCAATCTCGCCCCATGCTTCGGTTAGGTTAGGAAACGCGTCCGCGAAATTCCCCCTAGACAACGGCATGTCGATTTGAAGGCCGTTCGGTGTGCTTTCTTCAGAGCGATTGTCGGAGAAGACCTTTGCTACGAGCGTCAGGACAGTGCGCTTTATTGGATTCTGGCGCACAGTCGAAAGCTGAGGATTTGCCTTCAATATCTTTTTAATCGTATTCGATACCCAAGACGGCTCTTTATGTTGCGTATCAATCCCATCAAGGGGCATCGCATAATAACGCCAATAAAATTGCCCGTACCAGGACTGATCATCCTGTTGTTCGTAAACTCTTGCCTCTGCGAAAAATCGTAGTATCAGGACCCACCGTGGTGTATCGGGAGAGTGGAGATTGCCTCTTAAGTCACGTACGGTGGCGTAATCAAATTGCGCCCCTTCCTGAATGGGATCACATCGCTCTAGAATCGTAGGTTCCTCTCGCCGCCAACACATTGGCGGGTCGTTTGTAGTGCCGAACGCATGGTCGAACGCCTGACGGAGAACATTATTGGATGGAGCGACTGGGTATAGTACCGGGGGCGTGTCAAAAAACGAAGCTATGTCGCTAAGTCGCGAATTTGGACCCGGTGGCAATTCGGAAAGCGGTGCATCGTACTGTACCGTCTTGGCAACGCCAACTCGTCGAAACGATTCCGCAATATCGTGGAAGCGCTGCTCGGAATCTGCAATAACGGAAGAGGAAAATGGACGGCTCGGCCGGAAATCATCACTGTGTTGAGCGTAGCGCTCGATAGCCTCAGCCTCGATCTGGTCGGCATAGAAGCGCTGCGCGTCGTGGGGCGACAACGCATACACGAGCAGCGCTGTCGATATTGCCACTAGCACGAGATGTGTGCGGATGATCGCAGAGATAAAGGGTTCCACGTCAAGCTATTCCTTCCATGCTTTGGTCGGCAAGGCGACTGTGGCCAGGATGTTCCATTTGTAAATCCCTCACTGCTTTTCGCCCCGCCCCCCCGGTCAGGCGACCCGTGCCGTCGATTTGTATAATGCTTGCTCAGATCTTTTACGCAGGCACCGGCCTAGATCTTCGCAAATACTCCACCGGGTGCACGCGCGCCTCATCGACGTTGCCGATTCGGCAGCCACCCCCACTCAACTTGCGCTCATATTGCAAGAACTCGTGTGCGTCGCATTGTCACTAGTCTCGCATTTGTCTCTCCTGCCCCTCAACCGTAGAACAGGAACGATCGCCCCTCGACATTCTTGAAGACTAGCGGAGACATTGGCAATGTGTTGTGTTTGTTACAAGGTAACCCATGGACAGCAGATTGGCACCGACGACGGCTACCAATCAGTAAGCTGCCGTTGAGAGAACATGGCTGCCCTATGGCCGGATTGGGTCGGTTTCGGCCGACCGGATCGGTCCGTCGGCCATGAACGGTCCTTCAGCTCGTATCCCGGAGGACTGGGCGACGACATCCAGTCGCCGCCCGTTGCGCTTACGGCAATGAGATCTGGCGGGTGTATTCGGCCGTCACGTTGGGAGCCGTGGCTATGCCGAACAGCGGGTACACGGTCTTGAGTCCGCTAGCAGCCAGGCCCATGTAATCGCCGAGGAAATGGCCACGCGCCACCGGAGCGTTCAGTATGTTGAACGAAGCCGTGGTCAGTCGCTGCTCATTGCCCCAGTTGCCAGGGCTCGTGCACCCGGTAGTGCAGAAGACCGCGAAATAGTCGGTGCCCTCGACGCCGGCGGGTGTGTTCGTGTCGTTACGAAAGTCGTAGTAGGTCACCACGACGGTCTTGCCGTCCCCCGACGCGACCACCGCCGGGATGAATGCCTGCTGTCGGCACGCGTTGGTGGAATTGGCCGGGGTCTTGTTGATCATGACCGGCATTGACCAGGTTTTCCCGAAGTCATCCGACTCGCTGAAGGCGATCCCGTCGATCGGGATTGTTCCAGTGGGCGTAGTGCAGGTGGCTGTCACGAAGCGATCGTCCTGCCAGGCGAGATAGATTGCTCCCGTGACCGGGTTCACAGCGACACTGTAGAGAATGGCGGCATCGCGTAACGGCTGGCCGCTGTCAGGACTGACCACTCCGACCACGTCAATATCGCTGGCGAACGCCGGCCCGCTCCAGGTTCCGCCCTGATCCGTGGACTTGATATAGCCGATGTTAAGGCTGCCCGGACTCATGACATTGATCGCGGTGAAGAAATCGAGCAGGGTCCCATCAGGCAACACCCGCACGATGTTGTCGATCGTCTGTTTGTTCGTGCCCGGCTGGTAAATCGGGGCGGCCGTGCTCCAGGTCACGCCATTGTCGAGGGATCGTGAGAAGAAGCTCGGGCCGGTAAAATTGAACTTGAAGAACGGCGCACCGCCCTTGCACGGCGGTTTCGTGAACGGCGCACACACCGAAGACGCGCCCGCTGTCGAATTGATCAGTTTGCGCGCGATGTCCACACCGTCGTTTCCCGCGAGCAATTGGGCGGACTCCTTGCTTGGCGGGAAAACGCTCAGCTGATCCCACACCGCATAGACGTTACCGTTCGCGGTCGGATCGGCGGTGAGCGAGTTCTTGTCATTCAGCACATGCGGCGAGGTGTTTCGGATCAGCGTGACCGGAGCTTGCCACGTCGCGCCGTGATCGACGGAGCGGTTGACCAGCATCCCGCTATTGCGTGCGCCAAACGCACTCGTCGGCTGCATGGGGTCCAGGACCAGCGACATGAAGAAGGCCGTTCCGTCCTGCGCAAAGTCTACCCAAGGATCGGAGGCGCGACCAAACTTGCCCCCGGCGCATTCGGTAGTGCCGCTCGGAATTGAATTGGTCCAGCTGCCACCCCCATCCGTGGAGACGACGCCGACGAGTCCGCGCGAGCCACCGTCGTTCCAGCGGTCCTGCTGATGGCCAACGAGAAGGCGAGACGTGCTGGTCGGATCGGCTGCCAACCATGGCTCAATCGACGTGGCTGGATAAAGAATGCTGCCGAATGCCGACTCCTGCGCGTGTACCTGGTCGGCCGTGCATCCGCTAAACGGATCGCCCGCGGCAACCTGGACGAGCGGGCCGAGTGTTTGGGCCTGGGCGCCAGGACCCATCGCGCACGTGAGTGCGATGACGCTGCCGCCTGCGATGCCTTGGGAAACAAAACGGGATAGGCGTCTGAAAGTTGATTTCATTCTGTGCCTCGCGAAAAAGGGTAAAACGCCTCTTGCATTGCCGGCTGCACATCACCGGCACCATGACTCTCGCAGTGTGAACGGCCAATTCACACGCGAAAGCGATTTGCTCTACCGCAAAACCAGCGCTTGCTGCCGCCCCCACCGACCGATGCGACTACAGAGACACACTAGGTCGCGGGAGTCTCATTTGTGTGAAAAATTCAGTACGGATGCGAGTTAATCCCACGGCGTCCTTACCTCTATTGGCGTGGCATGATGTTTGCGGAAACGGGGCGGAGCATGTATGTGCTTGCAGAAGCATGGCGCCTTCAACGTGAGAACCGGGCTCTGCCCTGGTGCTTTCATACCCGCGATAAGATCCTGGGCAGGAAGAAGATGCCCAATCAATGGCGCGGCGCCATTAGTTGCGGACAAGCGTTCCCGGATACAACGAAAGGAGATGTGAGAAGCGTTGTCAGTTTCTACGGAATACTGATGGATCGGAGGGGGCGATGAGTCATGCTTCGCGGGGCCGCCAGGGCACGGTCGCGACCCAAAGGCCGACACGAAGAAGCCTGTCCCGGAGTGTCGGATTTACCCTTCCACGTGGGCGTCTTCAAGGTGAACTTGTGAATGGCAGCAACGGATCGTCTCATGCCCTTTGCATGACGTGGTGCATGGTCCGATTACGGCGTTTAGTCACGAGACGCAAAGCGGCCGAGGGTGTGTGGAAACTGGCTTTCCCAATGAAGGTGAGCCGCTGTTCGGGGCATTCGCGTTCGATGAGGTCGAGCTTGCGCTGACGTACCGTCTCGAGCGCGAGAAAGCCCCTCGTGGCCTTAGTTTCCAGCCATCCTCATCGCCTTTATCGTTCTGGCAACCCCAAGTATATTTACGACGCGTTTGATGTTGTAGGCCAACACCTGAAGGCTCATTTCGGTGTTCACTCGCCCCAGCGTGCGGGTCAGGAAGTGGGTGGCACCCATCCAGTGCTTGAGCGTGCCGAAGACATGCTCGACAGTGCTTCTGCGGATGGTCATTGCCTCGGGCTTGCGGTCAAGACGACGTTGCATGGCTTCCAGTATATGTTCGTGCTCCCATCGTCGGATGCGCCGGTAGTCGCCGGGCGAACATCGTTCCTTGAGCGGGCAACGCGGGCAAGCGCTGGTCCAGTACACCCGCAGTGTCATCGCATTCTCTACGGTCGTGAATCGATGAATTGCACGCTCGCCGGCAGGGCATCGATATTCATCGGTCCTGGCAAGGTAGATGAAGTCTCGTTTGGTAAAGAGCCCTTTCTTTCTTGATGCCGAGGTGAGCGGTTTCGGGACATACGCCGTGATACCGGCCAGATCGCACGCGCGGATGTCGGGGCCGCTGAAGTAGCCCCGGTCAGCCAATACCTTTGGTCCCGGTTTGCCCATCGCTTCCTTTGCTGCCACAGCCATCCTGCTGAGCTGCCCGTGATCGCCTCCGACATTGGTAACGTCGTGCTCAACGATCAGATGATGCTTCGTGTCTACGGCGGCCTGCACGTTGTAGCCGACCGTTCCGGTTCTTTTGCCTCCGCTGGTCATGGAGCGGGAGTCCGGATCCGTAAGTGACAGCTGCCTGTCCGGTTGCTTCAACAATTGCTTTTTGATCTGGTTGAGTTCCCGCATCTGCTGGCGCAATCGTGCGATCTTCTCGTACAGGCGCACGGTCTCCACATCGAAACCCGTCGGACTGGTCCGGTCTGCGGTTTCAATCGCGTCGAGATATCGCTGAACGCTCTCCTCAATCTGCTGCTGACGTTTGTCGATCTTACCAGGCGTGTAGTTCCTGTCACGGCTGTTCACAGCCTTGAACTTACTGCCGTCGATCGCCACCATGTCACTGGATAGTAGCTTCAGTCCGCGACACAATTCGACGAAACGCCGGCAGACGTTGCGGATGGCCGCTCCGTTGTCGCGGCGAAAGTCTGCGATCGTCTTGAAGTCCGGAGCGAGACAACCTGTCAGCCACATCAGCTCGACATTGCGCTGGCATTCGCGCTCCAGTCGCCGGCTCGATGGTATCCGGTTGAGATATCCGTAGATGTAGATCTTGAGCATCACGCCCGGATGGTAGGACGGGCGGCCTGTGATTGCGGGTGTCGTACCGTTGAAGCCCAGCGTGGTGAGGTCTAGCTCATCCACGAATACGTCTACGATCCTGACTGGGTTGTCCTGGCCAATGTAGTCATCGACGCATTCGGGAAGCAGTGCGACCTGCTTGCGGTCATCGCCTTCAACGAGTCGCTTCATGAGTCACCCGGTCTCAATGCGTTGATTCAGTTTAGGCGATAGATGCGTTTTCACACACTCTCGGCCATTTGCGGACATTCGCCTCTGCGCCGCAAAGCGGCCGCTCCGGGTCCGAGCGATAGCCTCTTGCAGTAGCGCGCACCGCGAGCGATATCTGGCCTCTGTGAACGCTGACCCAAGCCTCTTCCCGAAACGGGCGCAAGTGTGCAAAACCGTAGAACAGGCCGTCCTCGCCCGCTGCCATGCGAGACCGGGACCTGTGGGCCGTTTAAACTTCCTATCGCCAGACCAACAACGCAGAAGGAGGCCGCAATGCCCTGCAATTTCGCCCGAGATGCTCATGGACACGTGCTCGACCGGCAGACCTGGACGGTCGGGCTCATGCCGCCCGTGACGCTGTATCTCTCGCACCCTGGCATCCTCGTTGGCGGCCACAACCGGCCGCCCAACGGGTTCTTCTACAAGCACCTGATGTGCCCTTCGGGCAAGGGCGGGGGTCACGCTGGCGCAGAAGGCGAACAACCGGCTCCTGCACCGCCAGGGTGGGCAGTTCGCCCTGAAGATCCAGGAGGCAGCCCAGAAGCCCAATGCCAACGCCTGGGCACTGCCCCAGCTGGGCGATGCAGCCGCCAAGAACGCGAACATCGTCCAGTTCGCCAACGACCTGGTGTTAAACACGCCGGCCTACCAGAACTACATCGCGCCCCGACGCCGCGAAATGGGCCAAAGATGTGCGCGCAAGCTTCCTTGCCAAGTGGGACGCCCTCCCCGCGCAGCGGGCCAACGTCAACGCGCTGATGAGCTGGTTGAACCAAGCCATCAACGCTAGCTTCGCGCAGAACTACGCCGCCAGGTTGCGCGCGGCGTTGCAGAGCCATGTCGATCCCTTGCGAGCACGGGCCGGCATGAGCTGGAACGATAAGTACGGCGACGTCGCACCGCCCAACAACACGGTGCTGGTGTTGAGCGATGACGGCAATGGCGCCGGTGCCTGGCAGCCCAACACGGTGCCGATGGGCTGCCAGCCGATCTCCTGCGCCAATGCCGGGGGCCAGTTCGCCACCGCATTGATGGCAGCGCTGGGCGGGGCGCTTGCGTACCCCGTGCCGCTGGACCTGGTGGTCGATTTCCACCAGCCCTGCGTCATGGACACGGTGGCCGCCAGTTTCAGCAATACCCTGCACATCCGGGCCTTTGCCTTGTCGGCCACCGACTTCGACATTTATCATCTGGAGCCATAGGAGTGTGGGCGGCTTCTGCCGCCCACACTCCTAGGACGGCGGAAGGCGCGTGCGTGAGGCACCGGGCGTGGGTCTCCAATTTCCGCTACACATCCGCTTGGATGACCGGGTTGGGTCGATCTGAGCCATTGGCCTTGATGATCCACACGCAACGTAAGCTGTCGTGGATCTGCAAAAGCCAACAGGCTCTTGATGCCAGCATCACTCTAGGCAAGGCAGGCCCGGAAATATAATAGCACGATCGTTCGATAATTAAAATTATGTCAAATTAGATGCGAACTCTGCAGTTGTCGTCCCAAGATGACGCGGAAGAAGGGATTGCACTCGGTAGGTGCACTGCAGAGTGTTGAGCTATGCATCAACTGTGCGTATAATGTGCTTTTACAGTTCGCTACTTGGAGCGACGCATGAGCGCCATTGCATTTGCCGACGTGCTTGAGTCCGCGCGTGAAGCGGGAACGTCCCGTCTATCCGCCGCGAACCTCGCCAACGTCTTGGGCTTGCAGCAGCAAGACCTGGCAACCTTGGCGGGTGTTCATCGCAACACGCTGCGCACCCATCCTGAGTCGCCAAAACTCCAGTCCACCATGCGCGACCTCATGCGCGTGCTGTCGGCAGCTGTGGCGGTACAGCCGGACTTCGAGCGAGCGCTGTTTCTGGTCAAGAACCAGCCCATCCCCACGTTTCGCCACAAGACTATCCTGCAACTGCTCCAGGATGGGCGGACTGAGGATGCGATCGACTATCTGGAGTCGATCAGCGCAGGATTTGTTGGATGATCCTGACGCACCTGCCGGCGGGTACTATGCTTTACCGCGCACATGCACCCCGGTGGGCCAGCCGGCCGGCCAGTGGAGCGGGCGCCGCAGCCAAGGGCGGGCGCTTCAACCGCGAAGGTATCGAGGCACTGTACTTGTCGCTGGAAGAACTGACAGCTCTGCGCGAGTACCAGCAGACCTCGCCCTTCCTGCCACCCTGCACGGTCTGCTCCTACACCGTCGCGCTGCGTAATCTGGTCGACCTGCGGCAACTCCACCGCGATCCTCTTTGGGACGACCTTTGGCACGACTGGCGCGAGGATTGGCGGCACCTGAAATTCGAGCTGCACATCGAGCCCCCGACCTGGGTTCTCAGTGACATGGTTCGGGAGCAGGGCTTTACCGGCATTGTGTTTCCCAGCCAAACCCACGAGAGAGGTACAAACGTCGTGGTGTTTACCGACCGCCTCGGCGATGGCAATTCGATCGAGGTCAACGACCCGGATGGCCAACTTCCGCGGGACCAGGCAAGTTGGCCGCGTTGAAGACCCCTCTGAGGCTCACGCCGCTGCTATAGATGGCGCGCTCAGTGATTGACGCTTGCGCAACCCCTACAGCCGCATTTCCATCAACGCTGGATCCTATCGTTGAACTCGACGTCCTGAATCCTTCCGCCTTTGTTCACGCGCCCGCCTGCCATCTGCGCAGGCCTGGTACAATGCGGAATCTGATAATTATCAGCACACCACTTCAGGCGACCGTCATGGCCAGCGCAGATCAGTTAAAAGCGCTCGTGAAATCTCATATCGACCGCGACGACGGACAGTTCTACTCCGTCGCCATGCAGGTCGCTGCGCATGAGGCAAAGGTCGGGCACGGCAAGCTGGCCGAGGAGCTGCGCGATCTGATCGACGCGGCCAAAGCCCGAGGCCCGGGTTCACCGGCGAATCTCGTTCCTCTGGCGCGCCCGAGGGGTGACCTCGCCAACCTGCTGCATGTCAGCTATCCGAAGAGCAGGCTGGTGGACATGGTTCTCGACGCTCAGGTCGAAGAGCAGCTTGAGCGCATCATGAAGGAACAGCGGCTCAACGCCCGCCTGCGCGATCACGGGCTGTCTCCACGCCGGAAGCTTCTGCTGGTGGGACCGCCAGGAACCGGCAAGACCATGACCGCGTCAGTGCTCGCCGGAGAGCTCGGTATCCCTCTTTTCCTCGTTCGCCTCGACGCGCTGATCACCAAATTCATGGGCGAAACCGCCGCCAAGCTGCGCCAGGTCTTCGACGCGATTGCTGAAGTGCGCGGGGTCTATTTTTTCGACGAGTTCGATGCGATCGGATCGCAGCGGGGGCTTGCGAATGATGTTGGGGAAGTCCGACGCATTCTGAACAGCTTCCTTCAGATGATCGAGCACGATCAGTCCAACAGCCTCATCATTGCGGCTACGAACCATCCCGAGATTCTCGATTACGCCCTGTTCAGGCGGTTCGACGACGTGATCGAATACCACATGCCCTCCCCTTCGCAGGCAACCGGGCTCGTCCGCTCACGAATGGGGAATTACGCGCCGAGGCCGTTCCCGGCGAAAGCGGTTTCCGAAAAAGTCGCTGGCCTCAGCTACGCGGAACTGCGTCGCGCGGTCGACGAGGCTATCAAGGATGCGGTCATGCACGACGAGGCGAAGATCACTGTCGCCGCACTCAATCGCGCGCTGTCCGAGCGGCGCCGTTTGAGCGAAAAACTAAAACATAACGACCTGGCAGGCAAACATGGCGGATCAACAGGAAGCCGATAAACGAAAGCATTTCTTCCTTCGCGACAAATCCGACGCTTTAGACTTTACGGCTCATCAGGGCGGTGGTGACAAGGCCGGCCCACCAGTTCTCCCTCGCGCCCAGCACGGCGCCGCATTGATGGGGCAGCTGCGCGCGCTCGAATCAGTAGCGCAGGCCAGAGCCACTGCGCAGAGAGCGTTCGGCATGGAAAGCGGCATCGGACTTCAGATCCAGTTTGAAGGCATTGCCAACGTTGAACTTGCGTTTCAGAGTCTTGGCAATGAGACGAAAAAGATAGAGTTGCTGAGCGTCTATACGGAAGGTGAAACCACCTTCGCGAACGTCTTCGTGCCCGACGGCAAGCTCGCCCACTTCGAAAAATACGTCACCGAGTACCTCGAAGAAAAGAAGGACATCAACGGTGGGGCTCGCGACCACGCACCGCTTCTCAATACCATTGCAGCGATCCGGGCGGCGGAAGTGCGGGCACTATGGACAGACGACCTTGACCTTCTGCCGGTCGATAAAACCGAGAAATTCTGGTGGGAGGTATGGTTGCCGGTACGGTCGTCGCGGCAATCGGTCGTGAACGACTTCAAAAGATCTGCTGCCCTTGTCGGATGTGACGTAAGCGACAAGCAGGCGGACTTCCCGGAACGCACGGTGCTTCTGATGCACGCCTCCCAGGAACAGTTCGCAAAGTCTGCCCTCTCCCTCAATTGCGTCGCAGAACTCCGGCGCGCGAAGGACACGGCCGAGTTCTTCGACGCCATGCCGGTAGAGGAGCAACGTGAGTGGCTTGACGATATGGTCGCGCATCTGCAGATACCCGACGAGAGCGACGCCACGCCGCGTATCTGTCTTCTGGATTCCGGCGTGAACCGCGGTCATCCCCTTATCCAGTCCCTCATCGCTGAGGGCGACCTGCATACAGTCGAGCCCGCATGGGGCACCGATGATCAGGCCAATCACGGATCCGGTCTGGCCGGTCTCGCCCTGTTCGGCGATCTCACACATGCGCTCGCATCGGCTCAACCGATTGCAATAAGTCATCGGCTCGAATCGGTAAAGCTCACCAGCGTCGAGGGCGCAAACAAGGGCGACGCGAGGCATCATGCGAGATTGTTCTCGGACGCGGTCACTCGCCCCGAATCCGGAAAGGGCCAACGGCGTCGCGTCTTTGCTTCCGCCGTTAGTGCCTCCGATTATCGCGATCGGGGCAGGCCATCTTCTTGGTCGGCAATGGTCGACAAGCTGGCGGCGGATGCAGACGGCGACGGCGCATTCCCCGCTTGATAGTTCTCGCGGCTGGTAACACGCGCGACGCTGAAGCATGGAAGGCCTACCCCGACAGCCTGTCAACCAACCTCATCCACGATCCTGGCCAGGCGTGGAACGCCATTACGGTAGGTGCATACACAGAAAAGATCGACACCGAGTTGCCCGAAGTCGAGGCCATCGCTGGCGATGGCTGTCTCAGTCCGTTCACTACCACTTCACGCACTTGGGACAGCGCCTGGCCGCTGAAACCCGACGTCGTGTTCGAGGGGGGAAACGCCGGCAAGGATGATTTCGGCGCCATTGGCGTTCCTAGCCTGAATCTGCTCACGACCAATTCCCGTCCAGACGAACGCCTTTTCACCACGACAAATGCAACGAGCGCAGCATCGGCGTTGTGTGCCCGCATGGCGGCTCAGCTGATGGCGGCGTATCCGGATTTCCGGCCGGAAACTGTGCGTGCACTCATTGCCCATTCCGCCAACTGGACCGACGGGATGATGAAAATGTATCTGACGCAAGGTGTGGCTAGACAGAACAAGCGCGACTACGTCAATCTGATCCGGCACTGCGGATGGGGCGCGCCAGATCTCGCCCGGGCATTGTGGAGCGCCAGTGACTCGCTCACCCTCGTCGCCGAAGACACCCTCTTCCCGTATGCGAAGGAGAAGGGGAAAATCGTGACCCGTCAGATGAATCTGCACTCGCTTCCGTGGCCCCGCGAGGAGCTCGAAGCTCTTGGGCAAGCAAATGTCCAGATGCGAGTGACGTTGTCTTATTTCGTCGAACCTAATCCATCGGCCAGAGGCTCTGCGTCCAAGTTTTATTACCCGTCTCACCGTCTTCGGTTTGACGTGAAGAGGCCGCTTGAACCTTCAGTCGAAGAATTCGTATCCCGGATCAACGCCGCCTCCATCAGCGACGATCCGGTCGGTCCGATGCATCCGAAAGACCCCGACTGGTATCTTGGCGAGTTCCAGCGCCACCGCGGCTCACTGCATCAGGACGTATGGGAGGGCACCGCGGCAGACCTTGCGAGCCGTGGGTTTATCGCCGTCTACCCTGCCAATGGATGGTGGCGCACCCGTCCCGCACTCGAGCGATACGAGTCTCCGACCCGGTACAGCCTCATTGTCTCCCTGCGCACCCAACAGACGGAGATCGATCTGTACAATGCGATCGCACAGAAGCTGGTCATTGAGGTCTGATCGCGACAATAAAAAGGCGTTCCTGGAGGCCTTCGAAACGCCGTCTTCCAGGCACACTTTGACGCAGAATACATCGAAAATCATAATATGGATTCCTACGCAATGTCGCTAATTTGATTTATGTCAAATATAGTATTCCTAATGATAAGTGCTGGAGCTTTCCTTGCTTGCGAACGCCCGACGCAGCAAGGCCGAGATGCACAAGGAAACGATCAATGAAAAACTTCCATTATTTCGTTATAAAGCGAACGTGAAACTCTCACTCCGTCACGTTCACTACGTGTGCGTGCATCGAATCGGCGCTGAGACGGGAGCCTCGCTCCCTGAGTTACGATCGCCTCAAAGAGTCGCTCCGCGCGCGCCTCACCAATTGCGTATTCGCTGCCAAGGAAGCGTTTTGGATCGATGGCAATCACCAGTTCGCCATGACACGGACTCAAACCCGCGCCATCGTCAAGAGATTGCGACTCCATGCTGGTGAGATCACCTATCAAGGCGCCCGCGAGCAACTCCACCATCGCCGCTAACGCGGATCCTTTGTGGCCGCCGAACGTCTGCATCGCCCCTTCAAGCGCGGCTCGTGCATCGGTAGTAGCTCTGCCCTCTCGGTCAATGGCCCAGTGGGCAGGGATTGACTTGCCCTCTCGCGCATGTAGTTCGATGTCGCCACGCGCGATCGCGCTGGTTGCAAAATCGAATAAGAACGGATGACCTTCAGCACGCGGCCAGGCAAAAGCGATGGGGTTGGTGCCAAACACACCGCGGGTGCCGCCCGCGGGCGCGACCCAGCTATGGCTCGGATTCATCGCCAACGCGACAAGACCATGCGCCGCAATGGCCTCCACTTCCGGCCACAGTGCGGAAAAATGAAAGCAACGATTGATCGCCATCGCCGCGATCCCTTGCGAGCGAGCCTTTTCGGCAAGCCTGGGTAGTCCGGTCTCGAACGCCAGCAGTGAAAAGCCGTAGTGCGCGTCCACGGCAAGCACGCCCGGCGAGACGTCACGGATCGTCGGTTGCGCGTGCTGATTCACCTTGCCGGATAGCACAGAACGCACACAACCGAGCAGACGATAAAGGCCATGTGAGTGGCATTCGTCCCGCTGCCCTTGGGTAATGACACGTGCGATCGCGTCAGCGTGCGCCGCCGACAGGCCGTGATGCAGAAGGACCTTACGGGCCAGGTCGAAGAGGTCGCTCAGCGAAAGCGAGACGTCGTCTGGTTCAGACATCCTGATTTTCCTCTCGACGTCTCACACCGTCCACGCGGCGCGCAAGTCCGTACGGATTCTCGTTGCGCAGCGCGCGCGGCAGAAGATCGTTCGGCCAGTCCTGATACGAAACGGGGCGCAGGAAGCGCTCGATCGCGCGGCTGCCGACCGAAGTCGTGCGCGCATCCGACGTCGCCGGGAACGGGCCGCCATGCACCATCGCGTGGCCGACCTCGACGCCGGTGCCGAATCCGTTGACTAGGATACGCCCCGCCTTGCGTTCGAGCGTAGGGGTAAGCGCGCCGCATGCATCCCGATCGGCCGCATCCATATGCACGGAGATCGTCAACTGACCTTCAATCGACTTCAGGACTTCGTGCAGCACACTCAGATCGCTGCATCGCACGATCAGCGAAGTCGGACCGAATACCTCTTCATGCAAAGACGGTTCCGACGCGAAGGCTGCAGCATTCGTCGCAAAGAGCGATGCCTGAGCGTCATAACGTCCTCCCGTCGCGCCGTTTGCTAGTCTTTCGACGTGCTCCGATGTATCAAGACGCTGTACGCCCATGCAGTAGTTCGCGTGTATGCCGGGCGTGAGCATCGTCTGTGCTGCGGTGTCGGAGAGCACTGCGCTTGCGGCCTGTTCGAATGCGCGAAGTGCGTCACTGTCCACCGCCAGGACGAGACCCGGATTCGTGCAGAACTGGCCCGCCCCTAGCGTAAGCGATGCTGCAAATTGTCGGCCGATCTGCGCGCCGCGAGCCGCCAGAGCGTGCGGTAGCAATACAACGGGATTGATTGCGCTCATTTCAGCGTAGACAGGAATCGGTTCCTCCCGGGCGTTCGCGATCTTCATGAGCGCAAGGCCCGCCGCGCGAGAGCCGGTAAACCCAACAGCCTTGATTCGTTTATCGGCGACGAGCCCTTGGCCAATGACAACTCCACCATCGAACAGCAGCGAAAACACGCCTTCCGGTAGCCCGCAGCGTGCCACTGCAGACTGTATCGCGCGTCCGACGAGTTCGGAGGTACCAGGGTGTGCACAATGCGCTTTCACGATCACCGGGCACCCCGCAGCGAGCGCAGAAGCGGTATCGCCGCCCGCCACAGAAAACGCCAGCGGGAAATTCGATGCACCGAATACTGCCACCGGCCCAAGCGCAATGCTTCGCTGGCGCAAATCCACGCGCGGCAATGGCTTCCGTTCGGGAAGGGCGGGATCGATGCGAGCGTCGAGAAAATCGCCATTACGCAAAACGTTCGCAAACAGCTTGAGTTGGCCGATCGTGCGGGTGCGCTCGCCTTCGAGTCGAGTACGCGGCAACCCGGTTTCAGTCATGCAGCGTTCGATCAGCGTATCTCCAATCTTCTCGATCTCTTGTCCTATCGCTTCCAGAAAGACAGCGCGTTCCTCTAGCGTGATTTCACGAAAGGTGTCGAACGCTGAATCGGCGAGTGCACACGCGCGCTCCAGTTCATCCAGCGTCGCGCCGTGAAAATCCGGAGCGAGCGGTTCGCCAGTCCGTGCATTCACACCGTTAAAGACGTCGTTGGTGTTGCTCGCGCTTGCCGCGCCGATCAAGGAATGGCCTGCAATGGTCATAGTGCATCCTGCAATATAGCAACCGGACATGGCCCGGTGTGAATCAACGATTGAATAGCTACGGGGATTTACGTACCGTCATTGATCTTCGGCTTCGAGGTGCAGCTTGCTGCCCGGCACCCCCGTATAAGCACCCCAGTGGTAAATGCAGAGGCTTGCAACCGCGACCGCGACAGTGTCGTAGGGATGTGCGAGCGCTCCGCTGCCACCGAAACTGCCCTGCCACGACAGCAAGATCATCACGGCGTAGAACGCAATTAGCCAAAGAGATGACCGCACCTGTTCCGCGAGACTCAGTTCGCGCGTAGGCACGAAGCGGCCCGCCGCCAGATAAATCACGAACATGACGATCTGCAGCCCCAACAGCCAGGAAACCGTGCTCCAGCCCGACCAGTAGACAATCAAAGCGGCGATAACGAATGACACAGGGCCAACGATACCGAACCGTCCCACGCGAAACGGCCGAGCCATATCGGGTGCGTTGCGACGCAGCGCCGCAACCGAGATCGGTGCAACTGCGTAGCTCAACACCAGCGCCGCCGAGACGACATTGATGAGTGTCTCCCAGGAGGGAAACGGCAGAGTCCAAAAAACGGCCAACGCGAAAGTGAGCCACATAGCTGGGCGCGGAATGCCCGAAGCCGCGTCGACACGAGTGAATACTCGAAAGAACGTGCCAGTCTTCGCCCATGCGTACACCACGCGCGGCGTCGCGTTCATGTAGATGTTGCCGCAGCCGCTCGGGGAAATGGCCGCATCCGCCACCACCATATACGCGAGCCATCCCACGCCCAGCGCCAGCGCGATGTCACGGTAGGGCAGTGAAAACGCTTTACTCACCCTTCCCAGCCGCTCTTGAGCGTCTCGGTCGGAATGCTGCCAATGAACGCCAGTTGAAGCAGAACATAAATCAGGGTCGACAGCAGCACTGAAAGAATCAACGCGATAGGGATCGTGCGCTGCGGATTACGCACTTCGCTCGCGACTGAAATGATCGGCGTGAGACCAAGATAGGCGAAGATGATACCGCCCGCCGATACCGCCATTTCAATTCCGGAGAGACCGAACGGTGCAAAACCGTGCGCGGTCAGATTGGCAGGCTTGAAAAACGTGAACAGCACACCGATAACCGAAAGTGGCACGATGAACTTGAAAATGCTTATGAGGTTGTTCGCGCGTGCGAAGGTCTTCACGCTCGAGTAGTTCAACCGGAAAAATAGGCACAGCAGCGCCAACTGAACGAACCAGCCCACAATCGTGGGATTACCCGAACCGGGTCGGCTCAGCATGGGGAACCACGCAGCCGCGTACTGGCGCGCGGCTACGACTTCAATGGCAATCAGGCTCGAAAACGCAATTAGCGTGACAAATCCCATCAGATAGCCGAGCAGCGGGCCGTGTGAGTATACGGGATAGCGCACCACGCCGCCTGCACGCGGCAGCGCCGCGCCCAGTTCGCAATAGACTATGCCGAGCAGGAGCACCGCGAAGCCGCCGACCAGCCACGAGACAATGCCGGCAGGCCCGGCGATAGCCGAAACATGGCTCGCCGCAAACAGCCAGCCGGAACCGAAGATGGCCCCAAGGCCGATGAACGTAAGGTCAATGAGCGAGAGTTGCTTCTTGAAGCGTCCTTCGCCAGCCTGTTCGTTTGAGGCGACTGGGGCGCCGTCGCCGACATGGAGCGAGCGATGTATATTGCCTTGACTAGACACAGTCGAGTCTCCTGATTTAGGAATAAGCGCTTGAGCGTTCCGCTGCAGCATGGACACGCAGAAGCAATACTTGAATGGGGTGCGCGCTGCGCGTGTTGTAGCTGATTTGTGCTGCGCGCGCGGTGCAGGTAACAGGTCCACGCCCGGCAGTTCCGGAGCGGTGGCAAGCGCCGGCTCCATTAAAGCCATCACGTATGCGAGCGCGTCGCCTACGTAGGAGTGACGTCGCTTTCGAAGATCGAGGCGACGCTTTAGAACGTCACAGGAATGCGACCATGCTGGATTCCTCATCCGCCACGAGTTCGCTCACGCGCCTGCGAGTTGCTTGGATATCGACGGAAAAATCCCGCCCAATCGGGGTGCTGACGGCGGAAAACACTTCGCTCCATTGGATAACGTCACGACTCACAGTGCCAATCTCCTTCGTTAAAGACATCGCGCCAGATCAGCGGCGATGCGAAGAAGTATCGCTATCCCTAGTCTTCACGGCTTGAGGCCTTTCACGCCTAAGCACGACGAATTCGGCACAATTGACGCGACGGGCACACTGGAACAAATCGCAGGCGCAAGAACTATCGGGGACAACACCTAGATATTTGCTTGCGAATATTGCATGCCCGTCGTGCGATTTCTGTTCGTTCTACCGATCGTAAGACGTTGCTTGCGGATGCAGCAGCGCACGATATTGACTCGGAGTGAGCCCCACCGTCGCCTTGAATTGACGCGTAAATGCACTGTGATCGTTGTAACCGCAACGCGCGGCAATATCGGTGATACTCCAGTCACTTGCCAGCAGTTCGGATGCTGCATCAAGTCGCGTTTTCAGCAGCATCTGACGCGGCGTGAGATGAAAGACCTTGTCGAAGTAGCGCTCCACCTGCGCAACTGACATGTCTATGAGCGTTGCCAGATTCGAGAGCCTCAGCGGCTGCGCATAGTTGTCCTGGATATATTTGGCCGCGATGGCAACGCGCTCGTAGGCCGGATGGGTACCCTCCGCTGCCCGGAGATCGCGCGAGATGCCGGCAACTCCCAGTACGCGCCCCCTCGCGTCGTGCAGTGGAACCTTGGAGGTGAGGCACCAACCGGGCTGGCGTCCCGGATAAAGATGAAGTTCGAGCTGATTAATCAACCGACTGTTATCGCGTACAACAGCTTCGTCCTGTTCCACGTATATGCGGCCGAAACGCGACGGAAAAACTTCTTCTGCCGTCTTGCCAATTAGTGCGCGACGGTCTTTGCAACCGCAGCGCGCGGCGAGCGTAGCGTTGACGATCAGATAGCGCGCCTCGTGATCCTTCACGAAGAAGACCACATCGGGCATGACATCGAAGAGCGGCTCGAGCAGCGAGAAGTGCGCCATCATCTGTGTCAGCGTCGTGTATTCGATATCAGCGGGCAGGTGCAGGTCGGGCATTGTAAATCGTGGCGAGTCGGGGTTCGGCTCGATTATGCCTTTGCCGCAGTCGCTTGCACACTGCAGAAGATAAATGGGCGGCGCTTTTTACACCACCCGATTGCGACACTTCAAACTTGCGTCTCCGCCTTCATCAACGTGCCAATGCGTGCAGGGGAGAACGGCGGGCGCGAACCTTTGCGCGCCCAGCCTAAGCAGAATGCTGCTGCTTCTCCGCAGATCTTGCCTTGGCACGGCCCCATGCCGCAGCGCGTCTGGAGTTTGGCATCGCGCCAGGTGCGATGTCGCGCGGCGTCGGCAAAGCGGACGTCTTCGCAGCGGCAAATCACAGTCTCGGGTGTAGCAAGACCACGCAACTGCGGATCGAGCGAAAATGCCGCATGCATCCGCGCAGCAAACCGACGGTAACGCTCCCGCTCCGCAAAGAGAGAACGCGCTTGCGCTACGTTTCCGACTGCTGCATGTGCTGCAATGCGCCCTTCGACTGCAGCCAGTTCCACGCCGCCCACCCCCGTGCATTCCCCGGCTGCGTAGACATCGGGCTGCGTCGTAGACTGCAGATCGTCGACGACGATCCCGACCACGCCTTGAGTTTCGACGATATCGCAGCCCAACGCGATTCCCAACGTTGTGTTGGGCACCAGGCCATAAGCGCAGGCAAGCCGATCGGCGTCAATATACGTTTGCTCGACTCCCTGCCGCACAATCACCTGCGATAGCTTCTGCTCGCCCAGCGCGGAACTCACATGCGCTCCACACATGTAAGGCGTCGCGCGCAGATCGAAACGCATGCGCGCTGCCTGCGCCAGCTTCGCGGGCGTACGCACGAGCGACGCTGCGAACTGTCGCACAGCATGCGCTGGCGCTTGCTCGACGATGGCCATTACACGTGCGCCCGCTTCGCGCG
This sequence comes from Paraburkholderia sp. PGU19, assembly GCF_013426915.1. Classification (GTDB taxonomy): domain Bacteria; phylum Pseudomonadota; class Gammaproteobacteria; order Burkholderiales; family Burkholderiaceae; genus Paraburkholderia. The sequence continues at coordinate 383,767 of NZ_AP023181.1, read as the reverse complement.
CGGTCACGGCCGCCGCCCATAACAACGGCCCGGTTCCTGCGATGACGATGCGCTCGTCGCGCACTGGCATGCCACCCTTTATGAGCGCCTGCAAGCCGCCCGCGCCCGTCACGCCTGGGAGCGTCCAGCCCGGATACGGTAAAAGACGCTCCCGAGCACCAGTCGCCACGATAAGCCTGCTGTAGCCGATCGAATAGCCACGCACAGCGTCTTCAACGAGCAATTCGCGTGGACGAAGTGTCTGCACGACGCGCGTTCCCGATAAACGTGTGACGCTCGTGGAACGCTCCACTGCTCCGATTGCATCACACGCGGCGCCTTTTGGCCGATGCTGTGGCCCTTGTCGCCAAATCTGACCGCCTGGTAGCGGGTTATCGTCGACAATGCCGACTTTTGCACCCGCTTCAGCAGCCACGCCAGCAGCGTGCAATCCAGCAGGTCCTGAGCCAATGATCAGAATATCGAAATTCATAGTTCAGACTTTACGGTCTTGACGTTCATCCCTTCGGCGCAGAGCGTCTGGCACGCAAGCCGATGACGCACGCCGTCGATAGTCACGCGGCACTCCTGGCACACACCCATGCCACATAGAGGTCCGCGTTGAGCACCGCTAACGGACCCACGCGTCACCACGCCTGCGGTGCCCGTCGCAAGCGCGATGGCTGCAACAACCGAACTGCCGCGCGCGACACGCACGTTGCGTCCGTCAACGATAATGGTCAACATGTCAGGCATGACTGGTTCCTGCGTGTGCGAAGCGGGCAGGCTGGTAAGGCGCGGGGTCGATCGGTAGTGCATCGCCTGGATGGAGCATCTGCGCGGCAATCAGCTTGCCCGTTGCTAGAGCGGTCGTTACCCCAAGACCTTCGTGCCCGGTCGCGAGCCACGTCGAAGCGTGGCACATATCATCCAGGAACGGCGCGGCAGCCCCGATCAACGGCAAGCCGTCGCTTGTTGCAGGCCGAAAACCGGTCCAGGCGCGAATCGCGTTAAGTGCTGGCAATGCTGGCAGATACTGCGAGGCGCGGCTCAACATGCGTGCGAGAATCGCCGGCTCGACAGCCGGGTCCAGGCTATCGAACTGACGCGACGATCCGATCAGGATCTGGCCGGTCGGACGCGGTTGCACGTTGAAGGCCACCGACGTGCCGCTCGAGTTGTGTGCGCTTTTGATGTAGCCGAGCTCGAGTATCTGATGGCGGATAATGCCCGGATAACGGTCGGTGATGAGCAGATGCCCCTTTTTCGCCTGCATCGGCAACATGGGCAAAAGCTCGGCGGCTTGCAGCCCATTGGCCAGCAGCACGGCGCCCGTCGAGAGCGTCTCTTCGTCCGCGAGCACCACGCCTTCGGGATTCACGCGTGCGACATGCGCACCGAGCCTGCACGTCACGCGGCCTTTTGTCGGTTGCGCCAGCAACCATGCGGCAACAGCAGGCGCATACACCACTGCGTCGTCCGGAAGCAGCATGCCGCCACGCAATCCTTCGCGCAGCGCAGGTTCGGCTTCGCGTACCTCCATAGGGTCGAGCAGCGAGCAGGACACGCCTGCCCGTTCAAGCGCCTGCTGGCGCGTTTGCGCGAGCGCGTATTCCTCGTCGTCAACGGCAACCCAAAGTGTGCCACACTGCACGAATGCCTCGCGGGGCCCCAATCGTGGCGCAAGTTCCAGCCATAACTCGCGCGACCATGCGGACAGGGCGAACTCGGCGGGCGAGTCGTCCATGAGCACGAGGTGGCCCATCCCCGCCGCCGTCACGCCGCCGCCCACGCCCGCACGGTCGAGGACAAGCACGTCCGCGCCCTGCTGCGCCAGTTCGTACGCGCACGCGGCGCCGACGATACCCGCGCCCACCACGATCACGTCGGGATGCGAATGTAGCGGGAAGCTCACGCGCGAATGCCCCATGCGAATGGATCGTCCGCGGTGAAAATAAGCTTCGATTCGGCGCTTACGTGTGCCGTGCCGCGAATATTCGGGCGCACGTAGTGTCGACCAGAGTCGTTCGCGTCTTTATGACGCTCGTAGCTCGCTTCGAACACGCTGCCGATAATGCTTTCCTGGCGCCAGATCGCGCCCGGCTCAAGCACCCCATCGGCGGCAAGACACGCGATTTTCGCGCTTGTGCCTGTGCCACACGGCGAGCGGTCGTAGGCCTTCCCTGGGCACAGCACGAAGTTGCGACTGTCGAGACCGGGTACGGTAGAGTCCGCGAAAAGCTCGATATGGTCAATCTCCGCGCTGCCTTCGCCGGTGATGCCGTTGGTTTCAAGCGCGGCACGGATCGCCCATGCCGTGTCCGTGAGCGACTCGACGCACTCGAATTCAAGCGACTGACGGTGATCGGAAACCAGGAAGAACCAGTTTCCGCCCCAGGCGATATCGCCATGCACGCGGCCGAGGCCCGGTACGTCAAGCGGCACTCTTTGACGATAACGGTAGGCCGGCACGTTGCGTACGGTCACGCTGCGGTCGGCGTGCAGTTCGGCCTCTACAACACCTACCGGCGTTTCGACGCGATGCATGCCCGGCTCAATGCGCCCCATGTGCGCGAGTGAAACAATCAACCCTATCGTGCCGTGCCCGCACATGCCGAGAAAACCGACGTTATTAAAATAGATCACGCCTGCCGAGCAGGTGGGATCGTGTGGCTCGCAAAGCAGCGCGCCGACCATCACATCTGAGCCGCGTGGCTCGTTGACCACGCCTGCTCGAACGTGATCGAAGTCTCGGCGAAAAATGTCAAGCCGCTCAGCGAGCGGGCCGCGTCCCAGATCAGGGCCGCCTTCAACGACGAGCCGGGTAGGCTCGCCGCCGGTATGGGAGTCGATGACGGTAATGGTGTTCATGTCGACAATCGTAGGCATCATGCGTAAGGCCGTCTTGTTTCAACGCCCCTCTCGCGATGACGATTTCTGCATAGCTCGCAAATGAAGCAGCAAGACCCGGGGAAAGCGCAGACAGCACCCAGCCGCGCACGTGCCAATCAACCGAGTTCAGCCTCCCGTTGCGGTTCAGCGACCGGGGAGGGGTAAAGATGAGGAGATTTACGGCGGGCGCAGAGCATCAGATTGGGAGGTGAGGTGCATCAACTCAATTTTGAAGTTACGGTTAATCTGAATGGCGGTGCCTGTTGGCACCGCCCTTTTTTCAGGCATGGCAGAGAGCACGAGGTGCCGACCACGCGTTTTTGCCTTCCACTTACTTCGTACCCACAGTCTGCAAAGGCTTCCACGCGCCGTTGACGACCTTGTACACTGTTACGCCTCCATACTTCAGGTCGCCGTACTGATCATAGGACAGCTCGGAAGTGGTGACACCCTTCATGTTCGTGGCTTTCAGTGCTGAGAGGAAGACATGTGGATCGGTCGAGTCTGCCTTCTTCATGGCATTAAATACGGCCATCGTGCCGTCGTAGGCATAGGGCGAATACAATTCCACGGGCTGATTGAAGCGTTTCTTGTAACGGTCAGCGAATGCTTTCCCGCCCGGCATCTCGGCGAGCGGGCTCCCTTCTGATGCGGCGAGCGTGCCTTCAGATGCCTCGCCTGCGACCTTGATCAGATTATCCGACTGCAGCATGTCCGGGCCGATCAGCACTGACTTGATCGCCAGCGACCGCATCTGCTTCAGCATTGGTGCGGCCTGGGTGTCAGCGCCGCCATAGAACACTGCATCGACGTTCGCTGCCTTGATCTTCGTGAGAATCGCTCGAAAATCCACGGCCTTATCGTTCGTGTATTCCTGAACGACCACGTTCGCGCCCGCCGCTTTGGCGGCCTTGGCGAACTCTTCAGCGACGCCTTGGCCGTACGCTGTGCGGTCGTCGACGATCGCGATGCGCGTGAACTTAAGGCCCTTCACGGCGTAGTCGCCGAGTACACTGCCCAGTTGCGTGTCCGAAGTCAGCAGGCGGAACGTGGTAGGCAGACCCAGGCGCGTATAGGACGGAGCCGTCGCCATGGCGATTTCGGGGGTGCCAGCCTTGGCGTAGATCGGTGCTGCCGGGATGCTCGTGCCCGAGTTATAGTGGCCGATGACGGCGGCAACACCGTCGTCTACCAGCTTTTGCGCGACCGTCGTGCCCGTGCGCGGATCGGCCTGATCATCCTGAGCGTCGAGCACGAAGCGCACGGGCTTGCCGCCGATGACCGGGTTCGTGGCGTTCATGTCCTCGATCGCGAGCTGTACGCCGCTTCGGAAATCCGCGCCGTAGTGAGCTTGGCCGCCGGTCAGCGGGGCGGCGAAACCGATCTTGACATCAACCGCTGACACGGCATAGGAGCATGGTGCGCCAGCCAAGGCCGTACCCAATGCTAACGCGGTAGAGATGACCGTCCTCTGAAATTGCATTATTTCGTTCTCCTCGATTGTGTTGCCCTCTCTCCGCATCCCTACGGGTCTTTCGGGCACTTGCCTCTCGTTTTCCGGTTTTACCGGAGGTCGGCTGATGCAATATAAGATTCCAATAATCGAGCAGTCTTGCGGAAAATCTACAGAAGATATGCAGAAGTCAGCATAGTCGCTGCGATATCGGATGGTGCGGTTCGGGCTGGCGTCTACCAGAAGAGATCCCGAAGTCTATCTAGCGCGCCGTTTTGTTCTGGACAAAAAAAAAGCGCCCAGATCGGGCGCTTTCTTATGCTGCATCTCTGCATGTCCGTTGCCATCCTCCGAGCCGCATTCCGTGCGCAGCCCGGCCAGGCAGGTGATCAAGCCTCAGACATTCACTTCTTTTGACCAGTTGGCGTACCAATTGCGGAACAACTCGTACTGTGTTTTCGCGTAACGGCGCTGGGCCTCACTGAGCACGTCGGTCTCGTTAAAATGCAGCGAATACTCCTTATCACCGTTGAGGACCATTAGATACTTGTAGTAAAGAACCAAGTCGGTCCCTTCGTCGAACGACGAGAGTACAGCGAGCGCCGATTCGAGTTCCCGCGCCTGACGACGCGCGGTTACATCGCCCTTGGCAGCCTTGCGGCACAGGTCGACCAATTGGAGAACTTCGCGCGGCAACGCGTTGCCGATGCCAGTAATAGCGCCCGTGGCACCGCAGTTGACGAAACCGTGGAAGACCTGCGTATCGACGCCCGCCATCAGCGTCACGCTTTCGTCCTGACTGGTGATGTGCTCGGCTGCGTAACGCATATCAGCAGCGCCGCCAAACTCCTTGAAACCAATCAGGTTCGAATACTTCGCGCGCAGTTCGAAGAACAGATCGGCGCGGGTGGCAAATCCATAGTACGGACTGTTGTAGATGACGGCCGGCAGTGCTGGTGCAGCCTCAAGAATCGCCGAGAAATGGGCTTTCTGCGCGGCTGGCGAAGCGCCGCGAGACAGAACGCGCGGAATCACCATCAAGCCACTTGCCCCCACTTTCGCCGCGTGCGCAGCATGAGAAACCGCTTCTTTCGAGTTGACTGCGCCTGTGCCGACGATCGTCGGGATGCCTGCCGCAACGAGGCGGGCTACGCCTTCCTGACGCTGTGCTTCGGTGAGAAGCGGCCAATCACCCATCGAGCCACAGTAAACGACGGCGGACATACCGATATCGACCAGTTCGCGCCCCTTTGCGACGAGCGCGTCGTAATCAGGCGTGCGTTCTGCGGTACACGGCGTCATAAGGGCCGGAATCGTACCTGTGAAGATGTTGTTGCTCATGATGTTTCCTTTCATCCTGAATAGTTTGGAAGCGCCTTTCGGACTATTTTCCGCGCAAAACACTTCATCCCGGCGAGCGAGATGCGACGCGGCCGCGGCCCGCCATCGAAGGTATGGGGCCGGGGCTCGGCGCCGGCATGGACGTCGCTCGCAGTGACCGTGTCCATGCTGACAATCGTAGGCAACACTTGCGTCGCCGTCTTGTCCCCGTGGCCCATCTGCGATGACGATTTCCGCATAGGGCTGACGATCCGGGTGCGTAGCGCAATGTCCCGCCGCGCAGGGAATAAATCCCTCGGCTTTTCAGACGACCGACGTATGTTCTGTGCCTGCGTGTCAGATCTGGGCCCGAGAGGCGCCGTCTCGGGATGTGCTCATGCTTGACCACCCGTGGCGGTGTCTCCGTCGCGTCGCCGCTCCGGAGCGAAGCAGGCACGTTGCGAACGCAGTGAGCTTGCGAGTAGCCCTTCCCGAGACGCCCGTCCACCTGCCTATGTCCCTGGCCTTCCTGAGGATCCTTCGCGGTCGAAATGAATTGGGGGTGATTGCTAACTTTGCCTTATGTCAAGTTCGTGAGATGTCGAACGATGGCCCCGTAGATGATGCGGGACTGCCGTGCAATCCATGATGTATTCGGCTCCCAACCGCTCATGAGCTACGTACCGTCAATGCAAGACCGTTTCCGCGATTCCAGCGACCGCACAAAACACGACCACAGCGAGCGGCGGAATTTTCCAGCGCGTCAACATGAAAAAGCCGATAGCTGCAATGGCGAAGTCCGCCTCGGAAAGAATCGCACTGGTCCAGACTGGAGAGTACAGTGCGGTCGCCAGCAAGCCGACGACTGCGGCGTTGACACCACTGAGCAGCGCATTCATCGAGGGGCGGCTACGAAGGGCTTGCCAATACGGTAGCGCCGCCAGGACCAACAGTAGCCCCGGGAGAAATATGCCTGCGGTCGCGAGTGCCGCACCAGCCCAGTGATTCTGTGTCGGCGCCAGCACCCAACCCAGGAAAGCCGCAAAAGTAAACAGAGGGCCGGGGACGGCTTGCGCAGCGCCATAACCGGCGAGGAAATCGTTTGATGTCACCCACCCCGTTGCCACTGTTGCCTGCTGGAGAAGCGGGAGTACGACGTGGCCGCCACCGAACACGATCGCGCCCGAGCGATAGAAGGCTTCGAATACGTTGATCTCCTGGGTCGCGTGAAAAAATCCTTTCATCGCGGGAAGTCCAAACAGCAATGCGCAGAAGAGCGAGATCGCCAGGCCGCCAACCAGACGATGCACTCGGATCTCATCTGCGCGTTGACGCCCGCCTTCCTTCGTTGCGGGAGCCGTCGTCCGACACAGCGCCAGTCCCAGCACCGCTCCTAGTCCGATGACGACAAGCTGCGCATAGACGGTCGTAAGGACGCTAAGCGCCGCGACAGCAGCGAGCGCAATGGCCGCGCGGCGCCGATCGGGGCACAGGCGACGCGCCATATCAAATACGGCTTGTGCCACGACCGCGACAGCAACCAACTTCAGGCCGTGGATCAATCCTCCACCTACCGGTCCGCCAAGGCCCGGCGCGACAACGGCAAATCCGAGTAACAGGAGAACCGAAGGCAGCGTGAAACCACACCACGCAGCGAGCCCTCCTAGCCCACCCGCCCTCAACAGGCCAATCGCAAATCCCACCTGACTGCTGGCTGGTCCTGGCAGGAATTGACAGAGGGCAACGAGGTCCGTGTACGTTTCTTCGTCCAGCCAGCGGCGCCGGTCAACGAACTCCCGACGAAAATAACCTATGTGGGCGATGGGACCGCCGAAGCACGTTAGCCCCAACTTGAGAAACACCGCAAGGACTTCGAACGCGGTGCCTGCACTGGCCCCGCGTGGCGGGGGCATGTCAATTTTCATGTATTGCTGGATGTGAGGTATCCAAGGGCAAATTTTACCAACACCAATCAGTGTGGCTTGACGCAATGGCCGTAGATGAAGTGCTGGACACGTCCTGCCGGCGTGGCATGGGACTCCTCCGCGTGCTCGACCATTTCGAAGGCTGGGCCGAATTCATCGTGCAGCGAATCTGGATCGTACCGGATTACGGGGAGGCCACTACATTCGGTCGGACCGTCTGAAGCGAAGGTGCTGACTATGACGTGGCCGCCGGGTTTCACCGCGCGCATGACCTGGTCGACATAGGCGGCGGTCAGCCTCCACCGTGAGAAAGTGGAAAACAGCCCGGTCGTACCAAACATCGAAGAACCGTTTCGGCAATCGCGCAGACGTCACCTCAGCCTCGATCCACTGCACGAGGTCCGAGTCTCGCCCGAGTCGTTTGCGGGCCACGGTCAGCGCTTCGCCAGAGATATCCAGCACAGACAGGTTTTGTAGCCGCGGGCAACCAGGTCGTCGGTCAGCGTTGATGCACCGCCGCCGACGTCGATGATTGCGGCATCCATCCCGACGCCTACTCGCTGAAATCAGAATCGGTGGAAGGCAAATTTCGAATCGATGGGGCGGCAGTCTGCATCGCTCACGTGTCCTCCGGACCCTGCTCTCCGTCGATCACCCAACCAGATCGTCCACGATTGTGCGTGCCGCACTGTATCCGCCCGTCAGCGCGTCATCTTTGCTTGCGAACGCCCGGCCGACGGTACTGCCGAGGCGAAGCGGCGCGAATCTGGACACCGAGGTGCCTGACTCGCAAATTCGAACCACGGCAACGTAGCCCGGTGTGTTGGTGCCTGCATGCGCTGCGTGCGACCGGAAGGCGGACTCGACGGCAACGCGCAGTGTGAAGCCGTTGTACTCGTAGGTTTGTGTCATGGGGCACCTCAATACCTCTCGCAGGCACACGCGTTTGTCGCGTCACCGTCCTGCACATCGTCGGCATCAAAACGGCAATTGTGACATTTTTATGACATGTGGTTCAATGGGCACGATATGAATGCGTCTGCAGACTAGCGCATGAGGCATGCGAAATGCTTACGGCAGACGGAAGTGCGCGGTGCAGGTCTTCAAACATGTGCTAACAGTACTCTGTGCCGGACGGCAGTGGCTCTCCGGGACTTGCTGGCCCACGCGGCAGGGAGTGTATGAAAAACAGGGCTACCGTATTGTGTGTACGCGACGGCACCATTCTGCTCGTCGCACGTGAGCGGGCGCGGTGGGCACTGCCGGGCGGGAGGATCAAGCGCGCCGAACCGGCCGAAGCCGCCGCCTGCCGTGAGCTCGAGGAAGAGACCGGGTTAATCGTCTCGCGCATGAGCTATTACTTCCAGTTCCGGGGATGTAGCACGCTACATCATGTGTTCGTCGCCGACCTGCCAGTGGATGCCGTACCCGAACCACTGAATGAAATCGCGCGGTGCCGGTGGTTCGTGCCGTCCAAGATTGCGTCGCTCTCCGCCAGCGTCCCGACCCGGGGAATTGTCGAACTCTTTGTCCGGAATGTGACGACACTGGGCAAGGCCGCCGGCAGTGACGTCATTGATGAAGCCATCTGCTGAAGCCCACCCGCCGGATCGCGCGGGCGCAGTCGGAATCCAGCAGTCAAAGCGCGCTGGGAGGCACTTGCCGGGTGCGCTGAAACAGTGTGTCGACGACGGGCGTATTCACTTGCCCGGCGCATCGCTTTCGTTGACCGTCAAGGGAGACTTCGCAGAACTTTCCGACGCACTGAATCTCATCCTCTACAGACTGGTACAGGAAGCCCTGACAAACGTGTCGACATTCGCCCGCGAAGCGCGCGTTGAAATTTTCTTGATACGCACACCGGCTGACGGCGCGCGGATGAGATTGTCGTGACACTCACCGACAATGGCCCGGGCGCGAACTTTCGGGAATCACGCAGCAGTTTCGGGTTGGCGGGAATTCGCGAGCGCGTCGAATCGCTCAGTGGCGAATTTCATCTCTCCAGCCGGCCGGTGAAGGGTTCACGCTGGTCGCGCGACTGTCTGCCAAGGCGAGATCGTCCTGACCGGCCACACCGCGTATTCGGATCAGGTCGCCAAGGCAGGCCAGCTCTCGGTCGCGTAGGCGCCTCGTCGCCAGCAATGTGGGAACGGCTATCGATGGCGAAGTTCGTGCCCCGCGTAGATCGCTGTGAACACACCCACGAGCACTGCGGCGACCGCCAACGGTTCGTCAAACCGGCCGGCAGTCAGTGACAGCTTCGCAACGCACCAAAGTCCAACGCCCGCGAGTGTTACGAACAAACCGAATACGAGCCCCCAAACCGGTCCCGGGTTATGCGAATCAAGTCTGTGTGAAAACTTCATCTTTATTCTCCCTACGCCGCTTCCATCGACTGCAAACCTACACCAACATTCCTCACGGCGTGATAGCGGCCTTATCACGCCGGATACTCTCGTCAACGTCACAACAGCAATCCAACCGGGTTCACAACGGGAGGCACGTGTCAATCCAGGCAACTGCTGTGTCCCCCGCCACGGAAATGTCACACGAAAAGCGCCTCATACCAACAAGGGGCAGATCCGCGAAACAGCATGTATATCGCGTGTGACCGTCAGCTCGCGTCGGTACCCTAGCTACAATAATACCGTATATACCGTTTCAGAAAAAATCGCGGTGAATTACGCCACAGCGATGTGGCAAGCCCGATCTCGCGTGATGCATCGGCAGACATTGGAGGAAAAAATGTCGGACAAACATCTTTCCAGCCAGTTTGATGCTGCGCTGAATCTGCTCTCGACACGACTACTCGAGATGGGCGGGCTGGTCGAGTCGCAGATCTCGTCGGTACTATCGCTGTTGAGTAAGTTCGACAGCGCCGTTGTCTCGGGTGTGCGAGATGTCGAAAGGCAGCTTAATCAGATGGAAGTCGAGATTGATGACGAGATCATTAACGTTATCGCCCGGCGACAGCCGGCCGCTCGCGATTTGCGGTTGCTGATGGCCACGTCCAAATGCGTGACAAATCTGGAGCGGGCTGGCGACGAAGCCTGGAAAATTGCGAAACGGTTGCAAAGAATCGACGAAGCCGGAGTGCCTCCTGCATTGCAGGTCGCGGAGCTGAGAAACTCAGGTGAAATGGCACTGACGATCCTGCATCGTGTGCTCGACGCCTTTGCCAGAATGGACATCGCATCCGCTGAGCAGATCATGCGCGACGACCTGGCGATCGACAATGAGTTTCGCCTCCTGGTGCAGAGGCTCGTCACGAACATGAACGCTGCACCGGGTACCATCTCGTCGTGCCTTGACTATCTCTTCGCCGCGAAGGCTATCGAGCGTATTGGCGACCACGCGACCAACATTGCCGAGTTTGTGATCTATATCGTCAAGGGTCGGGACGTACGTCATCTTCCGTTGGGCCGACCAGACGAAGAGATTCCGCGAAACTGACCGGCCAAGTCTCTGCGCCGCGGGGACACCCGCCTCGGGTGGCGAAATGAGCCTCTTGCCAGACTCAACGCGCGGAAAAGAATAACGGTCAGTTAAGCGAGCGCAGCCCATTCTCGCGATCGTCCGGAATCGGCGATCTGGCGGTTCCAAGAAGAAAACGCCTGAGCCGGCCGTCAGCGGCGGCAACCTTGTGCAGGGGCGCGACGTTCATTTGCGCGTCGTGCAGGGCAAGCAGTTTTTCGAAAGCTGGCACTGCATCGTCCGCGAGCAGATATTCGCCCGTCGCCTGACCCAGCTGAAGGGCGGCCTCGACAGCTTCCTCAGCCAGCTTGAAGAGATCCGCCGGTTCGTCGCCGTAGCCCTCCTGCTGCAGAAACCACGCGACGTACACCGTCTCCATGAGTTCATTGAAGAGATGGCTGTTGCCATGCCCTGCCCGGCACGCAACGAGGGCAAGATGCAAGGCGAGCGACTGCTTCTGTGCGGATACCCTGTCCATGGGCAAAAGCATTGCTTTCGTCAGTGCCCGTCGTGAGGGGGTGCCCCTCCCCTGCTACGCTTCGAACTCATGTCGCGATCAACGTATTTTCCGATTAACAGGCAAGTTTACCGCAGCCGGATATTCACGTCGGTCGTCTTGTGACCATGTCACGTCGCGTATTTGCTTACGGCAACTATTCCTTCACATACATCGTATCCAGCGAACGCTTGCGAAGCCGCGTCTCATGAAGCGCGCCTGCAGCGTCAAGTACCGGGTATGCCGTTGAGCAGAAGAGCGAATTCAGGCGCTTCATGTTGCTGATCAGATCCAGGTGCAGCGCACTTGTTTCGATACTGCGAAGTGTCTGTCCAGCCAGCCTGTCCAGATGTTTGTGAGAGTACGCACGTTCGAGGTCACGAAAGCGCTCCTTTTCAGCCAGAAGCTGCTCGGCGCAACGCAGGTCATTGTTAAGGAACACAGACAGGCCAAGCCGCAGGTTGCTGACCAGCCTAGCATGCAAGTCGTCAAGTTCGCCCAGCCCCTGCTCCGAAAACGACAGTCGCTGCGAGATCTTTTTTTCCTCGATATCGCTGACGATGCGCTCGATGATGTCTCCCGCATGTTCGAGATTGATGGTGAGGGAAATGATGTCTGTCCAGCGACGGCTCTCGGTTTGGTCGAGCTGCTCGCGCGAGATGAGCGTTAGATAGTTTTTCACCTCGGCATAAAGCTGGTCGACATCGTCATCCATGCGCATCGTTTCGCGGGCAACGGCGGAATCATTGCGTCTAAGCAGTTCAGAAACGTTATCAAGCATCACGCTGACGATGTCGCCGATCCGAAGCACCTCGCGCGATGCGTTCGCCAGGGCCAAACCGGGTGTCACAAGGCCTGCAGGGTCGAGGTGCATCGGGCGCAGTTCGGCCGTCGCCACCGCGCGATCGGGCAGCAGCCGGCGACTGAGGGCGGCAACCCGATCAACGAGAGCAAGGCACGCACAGCAACGCACCGTGTTGTAGATGACATGAAAACCAACCACGGCTTCGCGCGGATTGGCAATGAAAACCGGTAGTGCGTTTGCGAGCAATGACGCCAACGGCAGGATCACCACCGCACCCATCAGCTTGAACGCAAGACTGCCAGCCGACAGACGCCGGGCAGAGGCGTTCTGGGGTAACGCACTGATCAGTGCCAGCATTCCGCTGCCAACGTTTGCACCGACAACAAGACATAGTGCGACCTTTAGTGAGATCACACCGGAGGACGCGAGCGTCGCCGTCAGCAGAACCGCGGCGAGGCTTGAATACGAAAGCATCGCGAAGGCAGCACCCACGAGCGCATCGAGCACGATGTCACCCGTCAGGGCGCCGAACATGACCCGCACGCCGGCACCCCGCATCATCGGCTGTGCGGCTTCGACAATCAGATGAAGGGCGAGCAGGATCAGTCCGAGGCCGATGAGGGCCCTTCCCGTCTGTCCCGCGCGAGTCTGCTTGCGGGTCAGAAAAAGCGGCACGCCTACGAGGATCAGGAGCGGCGACAGCCACGACAGATCCAGCGTCAGTACCCGTGCCATCAGTGCAGTGCCCACATCGGCACCCAGCATGATGGTCAGGCCACTCGCAAGCGACACCATACCCTGTGCAGCGAACGACGTGATGATGACGGCTGTGGCGTTGCTGCTTTGTACGAGGCTGGTCACGCCAATGCCGGACAGGAAAGCCCGCAGCCTGCTGCCTGTGCTTCGGCCGAGAATCGCGCGTAAATCTGCGCCGAGCACACGCAGGATGCCAGTACGCACAATATGCGAGCCCCACACGAGGAGCGCGACGCCGGACAGCAAATTCAGAAGGATCAGCACGATAGGTCGACTTCCACAGCACGGACGTTAGCCCTGCCGTAAAGCCGGGTCACGGCAGGACACTGCAATGTGACAATAGTGTTACACAGAAGTAACCCAGTTCAATTAAGTTATCGGCCTTTCTGCGAGTCACAACGCAACGTTGTTCGGGCAACCGGCCAGGGTTTAGCGTTATCCGCACGCGTCCTGTCCTGGTGCGAGGTCACGTATGTATCGCGACTATCGAGATAGAGGAATCAGAGCGTCGCTATTCTGGGAAAACATGCCGCCCGGGCGTCGAGGCAGACCGAAACACAGAAACGCACGCCGTGTCCGGCTCCTCTCCTTAGAACAGCCTGAGTCCGACCCACCAGCCAATCGCTGCCAGCAAGGCCGACGCCGGGATCGTTAAAATCCACGCCCAGACGATATTTCCCGCGACGCCCCAGCGCACTGCGGACAACTTCCGGGTTGCCCCAACCCCAACGATGGCGCCTGTGATCGTGTGTGTGGTTGACACGGGAATACCCAACGCGGAAGCGAAGAACAATGTGAATGCACCGCCAATTTCCGCACAGAAACCACCGACTGGCTTGAGCTTTGTGATCTTTTGCCCCATCGTTCGCACGATGCGCCAGCCGCCAAACAGTGTCCCGATTCCCATGGAGGCGTAGCAACTGGCCGCCACCCAGAACGGCGGCGCAGCAGCATTCTTCGATGCGTATCCGGCCGCGATCAATAGCATCCAGATAATGCCGATGGTCTTCTGGGAATCGTTTCCTCCGTGGCCCAGACTGTAGAGCCCCGCAGATACAAGTTGCAGCTTCCTGAACTGTCGGTCCACCCTGCTTGGCGGTACGCGGAAGAAGATCCACGCTATGCCGAGCATGAAGCACGAACCGAGTACAAAGCCCAGCACTGGCGAAATAATGATGAACGCCACGGTCTTCATGACACCGTCCACGTTCAGCGCGCCCCAGCCGGATTTGGCCAGTGCGGCACCAACGAGTCCGCCAATCAGCGCGTGAGACGAACTGGACGGAATGCCGTAGTACCACGTGATAACGTTCCAGCCAATTGCCCCGACCAGTGCGCCGAACACGACATAGTGGTCAACTATGGCCGGATCAATCGTGCCTTTCCCAATCGTCGCGGCTACGCCAAGGTGGAAGATGAAGTAGGCGATGACGTTGAACATCGCGGCAAACGCCACGGCATGATGCGGCTTTAATACTCCCGTCGACACGACAGTCGCAATCGAATTGGCGGCATCGTGAAAGCCGTTCATGAAGTCAAACACGAGTGCAATCGCGACAAGCGCAATCACCATCCACAGCGCGAGTTGAATCGGATGCATGGTCTGATCCGCTCAGGCGTTTTCCAGCACGATGCCCTGGATGATGGTGGCAGCGTCTTCGCACTTGTCTGTGATGGTCTCGAGTAACTCGTACACACTTTTCAGTTTGATCAGCGCCTTGATATCGTCTTCCTCCCGGAAGAGTCGCGAGATAGCCGTTCGCAATAGTCGGTCAACCTCTGATTCAAGCTCGTCGATTTCCTTGCAACACTGCAGGATCTGTTTCGATTGCTTCATATCCGAGAGCATGCTCACGGCCTGCTGAACCAGCACTGTTGCCCGTGTACTGATGCGCGCAATTTCAATCGCGTCCGGCGGCAGCGCCTGCACCTCGTATAGGGTGATGGTGTTCGCGACATCCTCGATGGTATCGATGATGTCATCCAACGTATTCATAAGCTGCTGGATCTCGTCGCGGTCCAGTGGCGTGATAAATGTCTTGTGCAACAGGTCGTTGCAGTCGCTCGTCAACTTGTCCGCGGATTTTTCGATGATTTTCACATTTCGCCGATGGCGCTCGGCCTCGCCGAGATCTTCAACCAGCTTTTCGAGGGCACGACTGCCATCAACGATGTAGCTCGCGTGAGCATTGAAGAGCTCGAAGAAGTTGCCTTCTCTGGGCATGAAGCGACCGAACATAGGGCGTATCACCTCTAGTTTTGACGGCGCGCCGTCCGCCCCGTCACAAAAGTGACACATTCTACAGTCTCTTCGATCCAACCTTGTTTTCCCAAAAAAGTCGAGCGGGAATCACACAATTTGGGTGCAGACTTCTAACCCGATGAAGTAACGGACAAACGTGATGTCATTTGATTGGTTATCCATAACATCCGAGTTGATCAACGGTCTGAACGAGAATGCCGTGCATCATTGAATCCGTCCGTGGAGGACCGAAGACCATACTCAAACCTGCAGAAGCAATTGATACCGCGATCGCGCGCCGAAGGCCGGATATGGTAGCCATCACCCGCGCTTCACTTTCCATGTTGTAAGCGGGATGTGAACCACGTGAACCCGGTCACCGCAGTCCGCGCGTTGCGAAGACGATCGTGTCAGATATGGAAGTGCGCCCCGTGTCCGACTCAGGCGACCAGTTCGACCGATCCATTATGCTGTTCCCGGCCACGGGCCTTGAAGAACGACACCCGATCCTTAAGCTCATGCGTCTGTCGCACCAGTGAGGCAGCTGCAGCGGAGGCCTGCTCAACCAGCGCGGCGTTTTGCTGCGTCATCTCGTCCATCAACGAGACAGCCTGATTCACCTGGTCAATCCCGACACTCTGTTCCCTGGACGCCTCCGATATCTCGCTCATCAGCGCGGTCACCCTGGTCACGCCCGAGGTGACTTTGCGCATGGAGTCGCCCGCGCCACCTGCCAGCGTTGCGCCAGCGCTGACGCGCTCGTTCGACGACAGGATCAGATCCTTGATTTCCCGCGCGGCCGTCGCGCTACGCTGGGCCAATGTGCGCACCTCGGCAGCGACAACGGCAAATCCCCGCCCCTGCTCGCCCGCCCTGGCGGCTTCAACCGCAGCATTCAGCGCGAGGATGTTGGTCTGGAACGCGATCGCTTCGATCGTCCCGATAATCGCCGTCATCTGCCGGGTGCCGCTCGCGAGTTCCGTCATCGTGCTCGCTACCCTGTTGACTTCGGTCCCGCAGTGATCCGTCGCATCGGATGCAGCAGTTGCCAGTGAGCTCGCCTCCTCGGCGCTATGTGCCGTGTTTCTGACTGTCGCCGTCAGTTGCTCCATGCTTGCAGCGGTTTCTTCCAGCGATGCGGCCTGCTGTTCCGTGCGACGCGACAAGTCATCGTTGCCAGCGGATATCTGTGCAGAAGCCGAGGCAACGGACTCGGCCGTGCGATGCACGTGACGTACGACCTCCGACACTCTCTCGATCATGGTATCCAACGCTGCGAGGAGCTGCCCCGTTTCGTCGCCACGGTCCGCACGGATCTCGCTCGTCAGATCGCCTTTCGCGACGGCCTGTGCAACCGTCACCGCAACGCCGATAGGACGGGTGATGCTGCGTGTGATAAAGAATGCCAGCACCAGAGCGGCTGCAAGCGCAGCGGACGTGACTGAAATCACCGTCACCTGCGCCACGTGGGCCAGCGCAGTGATGTGTTCGCCTTGTTCCTTCGTATGCTTCAGTCCGATTTCGACAAGCGCATTCAGTGCCTCTCCGATCGGTTTGTCAGCGCCCTTGACGCTACGATCCCTCACGTCAATCGCAGCGCCAGACTCGACGAGCGTCGACAGTTGTTGCAGAGATGTACGATACCCCTTCGTCGCATTGAGAAGCGATGTCGTCACCTCGCGCTCAGCATCGCTAAACTGGCCGGCCTGAAGCGACTGTCGTGCTGCCTCGTCGATCTCGTCGAGATTCGCGAGGCATTTCCGCTTGTAGTCACCACCCCGGAGCACATAGTCCTTGTAGTTGTGGACCGCCTCGCCGAAGGTGTCCTTCGCATGCTGCAGCATGTTCAGCTTGGCCAGCGTGACCGAGTCGTAGGACTTCCATTCGTCCGTGATCCCCGATAGTTTTGCGTACGCTGTGATGCCAAGCAGCACAGTCAGAACGGCGACAGTGAGAAATGAAAAGGTGAGACGCGCGCCGATGCGCAGGTCTTTGAACAGTTTCACAGGCTGCTTCATTGCTTACCTCATTGTTTCCGACGATTCAGCATCGCAAAAGCCACCAACGGCCTCCTCCGTCTGCTCGACAGCGGACCGTGCCTGACAATCTGGCGACAAGATGGGAGGCGGTTCCGATTTCGCTTCGGACGTGACGACGCAGTTCTTTGTTCATGGATTACGCCTGCCTGTGCCTGATGTGTATATCGGCACGGTCTCCGCACGGCTGTATAGGTGATGAAGCGATTCGCGGCGGAGAATATTCCGATATAAATGTAGGGATCTCCTGACACTTGTCTCGGACACCACCAGGCCTCTTCAGTCTTGCCCGTGTGGCCGCTACTGCCCGTACGCGGGCAACTCGGTCATAACGATCATCCTTTCGGTAGCAAAATCATTTGAGAGGCTTTCGCAAATTGCTCTGCAAGACATGCCCGCTGCGTACTGGGGTCGTGACCGGGGCCGCCCTCTACTTCGTCTAACGACTCGGTCTGTTCGAACATTCGATTGCGCTGTTCGTCAGCGCACGTATGGGCCTGACCATATCGCGGAGAATTCCGCTTAGTTGCGCGTTGTTGGCTATTCAGAGCTGATCCGCCTCCAGCCACCTTCGGCTGTCAGCGTGTCAGATGGGAGTGACAAGGAATGTTGTAGGAGCAGCGCGTCGCCATGCCAGTGCAGACCTTTACCCTTATCGATCTCGCAGGCTCCGTCGCGCTACTGCTACTGGGTATGCAGATGTTCCAGACGGGCATATACCGGGCGTTGAACCCGGTCTTCGAGCCGTTGCTGGTGCGCGCATTGCGCGATCGTGGACATGCTTTTCTGGGTGGTATGGGCGTGTCCATCATCCAGCAGAGCAGCACGGTG
This sequence comes from Paraburkholderia sp. PGU19, assembly GCF_013426915.1. Classification (GTDB taxonomy): domain Bacteria; phylum Pseudomonadota; class Gammaproteobacteria; order Burkholderiales; family Burkholderiaceae; genus Paraburkholderia. Next base: position 365,558 of record NZ_AP023181.1, on the reverse strand, counting down.
ATGGGGTGGATGACCGAGCGTGCCGCTATCGCGCGTCCGGCCGACCTTGCACCGCCACTTGCAGCGGTACTCGGCGCGAATATAGGTGCGACCCTGGTCGTCCAGATACTGCTGGTTGTCGATCAGCCCTCCATCTCTCCTGCGCTTATCCTTGTTGGCGTGCTGATGTTCCGGAAGGCTTCGAATTCTCGCGCTCATGACCTGGGACGAGCATTCATCGGGCTCGGGCTCATGCTGCTCGGGCTGCATGCACTGCTGGATCTGATGACCGACTACGAAGATGCGCCTAGCCTTCGCATGGTCTTGGGCGCTGCGTCCACGATGCCGGTGGTCGACATGCTGCTGGCCGCAAGCCTGAGCTGGGCGGCGGAGTCGAGCGTGGCCGCAGTGCTGCTGATCGCATCACTTTGTGCGAAGAACGTCGTACCGCCTGATACGGCGTTCGCCCTTGTTCTCGGCGCGAATCTCGGTACTGCCGCCCGGCCGGTGCTCGACCGCGCGGCGCCTGGCGAGCCGACATCGCGGCGTGTTCCGGTTGGCATCCTGTTGATGCTGTTGGTGGGCGTCGGTATAGCGCTCGCAGCACTGGTGCCGATTGGCCGCCTGATGGTCACCATCGAGCCAGACAACGCGCGGGTAGCGGCCGACTTTCACATGCTGTTCAACGTTTTCGTGGCAATCGCGTTCATGCCACTGCTCGTGCCGTACAGCAATCTTTTGACTCGTCTGATGCCGGCGTGGGGCAGTTTCGTTGACCCGCCGGGCCCGTATCGCGACCTTCGAAGCACGCAGGACATCCCACCGCTGTCACACGAAATAGCGCGAACAGCGCCGGCGACGAGATGTCCGTCGGATGGACAGCGTGCCGTCGTTCGCATGCGTCAGGACATTCTCGATAACGTGACGGGAGCTGGAGACGTTGGGCGGCGATTGCCTGACATCGCACGGTGTCTTGACGAACGCGCCAACACTGAAAAGCCAACGGGATTGGTGACTGGCGAGACCAACCCACCGCGCAGCGTGATCATTCGGGACGCTTGCCAAAATGCGCTTGAATGGTTGGGGGACGATGGAACCATCTCGACGTTCAAGCTGAAGGGATCGATCTGGCTTCACCTGCAGGATCTCCGGATCGTGCGCCAACTGGAGCCCGTCACCGGGATGGCCAGTGCGGCCCTTTCAACTTCCATCTGTGGCACCGCCTTTCTGGACGACGGCGAGCTGTCGATCATAGGTGAACCCTGGATCACTTCCCCCACGGTGCACCTCACCTTCGCGAGCCGCGAGATCAGCAGCCCGGACCACGATGGGCTTCGCAGCCTGCAGGAAACGCTCGGCACGACCTTCTCGGATATTCCATTAGGTACCGCCAGAATCGGCTTTAACCGTCAGGACGATGAGTTGGATGAATCCGCTCAGTGGTGGGCGTCGTTCAATGTGCCTGCGAGTTGCATGGATGGCTTGAAAGAAGCGATCGAGACCGGCCTCCTCCGTGTCGTACGCCTGGGTATTTGTGTGACCGGCGTCTACGAATCCGTCAGCACGATTGGCGGAGCGGAACGCGATCCGCGTCTGCTGCTCAGACCAGACCATATCGATGCGAGCGACTCGCCTCAAACCGCAACTGGCTACGTGACGCATCTGGCCTTCGACCTAGCCAGTGTCAGTCTTGAACAATTCCGCGACGGAACACCCCAGTAATCGGATGTCAGGATCTGCGAATCAGGACAGTCTGCTGTCCCGCTTCTCTCCGCTGCGATCTGGCGAAACGGGGGCAATCGTTTCTCCGTGCTTCCGACGCGTTGAATGGTGGTTATCGGGCGCTACACGCTTGTGGACGACCTGTTTCCGGCCACGATACCGAGCCATGATGCACTCATTTTTGCCTCCTTCGGCCATAGGATTCAAGACGTTGACTGGTCATCTTGGTTGTAAAGAGTATCTGCCGCGACGCTTTGGCCAGCACACAACTTCTGCGCGGCAGATGCATCGCAGTTAGCCCATCCGGGCAACGGCCTTCAGGATCGCCTTGCCATGCGGCGTGATGCGCGGATACTGTCGACCTGCCGCAAGTGGTTCAAGTGTTACCAGACGCAGGTCAAGCAACGTGCGAAGCTCAAGACGGTCCGTTTCGACCTGATCCGGCGCATCCTTGACTACCATCAGTGTTGTGAATTCGTGCGGACTCAGCACGACTGCCTCCTGGGCTCGCGAAGAAATTTAGGGTTGCGACAGTGCCTTCACCGTCCGGCAGTACATTCAGGACATCGAAGTGTCGTGATCTTTCGCCTGGTATTATGCCTGCGCTGCTTCCACGCATTTCGAATGGGTATCGCGCACGATGTCACAGACATCGCTTGCGTACGACAGGATATGCTCGGACACCGGCTGAATCCGGCTTGTCTGTCGCCTGAGCCCTTCCTCGGGCGTCGTGCTGGACAGGATTTCCAGCGTCAGTTTCGCGCTCTCCGCGCCCGCCACCCTGGCTGTGGCCAGGTTCAGCTCAACCAGTTGACGGAATCCGTCGAACACCTGATCCGTCAGCGTGAACAGGTTGGCGACGTTTGCCCTGTTCCGCTCGATCAGGTGCTCCGGCCCAAATGCGCTCATTCGTTTTCTCCCTTGTTGTTTTCCGACAAGCGTCTGACCCGTGTCAGTCAAGCCAACGGTGCATTAATCGGCTGTGGCCGACGACCTTGTACCTGACAGGGCAAAGAGAGGCTTGCTGGTTTAGAACAAACATTCTAACTTTGTTAAATGAACATTCAGAGCGCTTCTTTATAGGTGGATACCCCGATTCCAGCGTGCGATAGTCCTCTTTCGCTATGTCCGCTCGAAAGACTGAAGACATGCATTTCCTCCCATCGGCCGGACGTGTTCTCGATCAGGGTCACCGACTTGCATGCTGTCTGGATCAATGGCGATGTGCGAAGCCGCTGCTTCAGTTCGAGCCCGGCCGTATGAACATCGGATGCATCGCCGTGCGCTACGGTGAGGCGTGGAACGACTTCCTCATGGAAGCCACCGTACGGGCGAAACGCGGGGAAGGCCCGGACTACCGCCGTTGTCAACGCAACGAATGGTTCCGGAGGATCCGGTAAGAGAAAGAGTGTCGACGGGAGTTGGCGCTGCCCCATAAATCGCCCGATAGCGCCGCCTAGCGAAAAACTGAATGACTTCGCCTCGCCTAACGCGACTTGCGCGCGATGAATGACCTCGGGTGAAATGTCAGCGGCCGACATGAATGGGAACAGCACCGTGATATGCGCGGAGCCGCCCCGCTTGCAGCTGGCATCAAAGCGCATGCGCAATCACCTGCTAGCAGCTCGGCCGCGGGAATCTTGACGATGAACACCGATACGGACATACGGGAACCCTCGCAACTGGCATGTCAGTGTTGCTATCCCGGCCATCATTGCACTGACGCCGTACATCGATGCGGGATGGACAGAACTGAAACGCTTCTACTTCCGCGTATCGCGCGGCGCCGGCCCGGAAAACACAGAGAGTTATCGACGCGGCCGTGGCTTACCGATGTCTGAGGCTGATTTCCCGTCCGGTATAGACAGCCAGAAAAGCGCCGATGAGGATTGCAGCCATCGCAAGCGATTCATCAAGGCGACTACCGGGTTGCGATAACTTTGCAAGGATCCAGAGGCCGATCCCGGTCAACGTCAGATCAGGCACAGGATCATCCCCCATATCGGCCGTGCCGAATGGGACTGCAATCGGTCAGACATTTTCATTGTCGTACCCCGCGACAACACGGGTGGTTCGCTTCCTGCGCTCGATGGAACTCACGACGGACGGTTCTTTTTCAGGGTAGGCGGCTCCAGTTCTGGCATCAAGTGGCAAAGGATTGGCGGCTGGGATGCAAGAATGATTCGAATCTGCAGCCAAAGCGCGATGCCGTCTCACGACTCACGGTGCTTATGCGGATTCGGGATGGGCGGTACATGAAACGATGCCCGCCACGCGCCGCTCCAACAATAGATGTCAAGGTCAGCATCGAACCGGCCGGCGTTGTGCTTCTCTGGCATTGAAAGCTCCGCTTGCTCGAAAGAAGCTAAACTGTTTGTACGGTTTATCAGACCTGCATAATCATGAAACCACAGGCTTCCACGAACAGAGGCAGCAAGCGACCGTCTGCGCACACGACTGCAGGTGCCAATGAGGCGGCTGCCGGCAAGAAATCGGTTAATGCGGCGAAGACGAGCAGCGCGGCGACGAAGGCGAAGACCCGCAAGGCAACATCCATTGAAGAGCCTCCACCGCGTGTCGCCCGGCACCGCACGGAGCACGTCAAACCGGAAAAGGTCATGCGAGACACCTTCACGATGCCGAGGGCGGACTACGAAAAGATCGCGGTGCTCAAACAGCGCTGCCTCGATGCGGGCGTAGCCGTGAAAAAGAGCGAGCTCGTTCGGGCAGGCTTGCTTCTGTTGGAGTCTGAGCCGACGAAACGCCTTCTTGCGGCGCTCAAGGCAGTCGAGCCGGTCAAGACTGGGCGGCCACCAACATTGAAGTGAGCCGCACGCGAAGCAAACGAAGGGGCGGCGTGACGGGCAGAAAGATACCAGACGGATAGTAGTCGTATATCAGTCCGGCTTTACAGCCGGGCAGGCTTGACGTCCTGAAAACGCGTGAGACCAAGGCCGTCTATGACCCGCACCCCTGCCCTTTTCCCGTGCCTTTGAACTGGCGGCAGTGCGCAGCTTGTATGCCAGTGTTGGCCCGCGGGCCAATCTGCTGGCTGCGGCACCTCGAGCACCGGACGATACCCCTAGCTTGGCACCCAGACAGCAGCTCTTTGATCTAATTAGACTATTTATTGGGGGCAGTTCGCAAGGCCGCGTGTGACCTAGACCCTTCTAATCGGAAAATTGCGTGGAAATCAAGCTCACCCCGTCTGGGAGTTTCCAGACGTCGACCCCGGCATTCCCTGCGTCGCTTTCGATTCCCACAAGGCAGGTTATATCGCCACGGACCATTTGCTTGACCTGGGCCACTGTCGAATTGGCGCGCTGGTCGGTAGCGAAAAAAATGGCATTCACGGTGGTCGGTACAAGGGCTTCTGCGACGCCCTGCGAGCCAGGAAGGTCAAGCATCTCAAGACAGACGCCCGGTTCGGCACCGACTCATATCAAGGTGGTTTCGATGCCGCTCTCGACCTGCTAACCTCGACTCCCGATCTCACAGCGATTTTTGTGTCGAATGACCTGCCTGCGCTCGGTGCACTGAACGCAGCGGCCTCGCTGGGATTCAATGTCCCCGAAGATCTCTCGATCGTAAGCATCACAAACATCGAATTGACGAGCCAGTCGCGACCAGCGCTAACCACGGTTGCGATTCCAACGGCTGAGATGGCGGAGAAAAGTGTGGACCTCCTCATCAAGCTCGCATCTAACGACCCCGACGCACCAGCAATGGTTCGAACGGCAGATCCTGTGTTGATAAAGCGTGCGTCCACGGCTGCGCCAAAGAGCCGCGCGACAAAATAACGGAACGTTCGTGATAGCCGCCGTAGCGGATGTGGTATTCGGACGGGAGGTTCTGCTCGTAGAGGTTCCACTTCGTGCCTTCGGCCGAAACGCGACTTCCCGAGCTCCAGAACTCTTCGCCGCCATCTGCGGACTGGGCGCGACGCCCGCGCTGTATCGCCGAGCGCTCCGCCTCGCTCACCTGAGCTTGCCGCTTGCCGCAGCACTTGCGCGCAGATGCGACATGAAGCGGGTCGCAACGGCACGGCGGGCTAGCTCGCATTGATAACCATTGAACATCAATGCATCCGAAAATCGCACTTCCCGTTTCGGACGTCTTGAGCAAATATCGGTGCTCAAGAGGTTCATAAACGCATTCACAGAAGAACGTATCGGAGACAGGCTCGAAACGTGAAGAGCGTTTCGCCGCATTCCAGCGCAAGCCCGATCATGGGCACCGCGACCCGTCACCGACGCGCGTCTCGCATCACAACACCTCGCTATGTCATTTCTGCCGCCGCTTCGAGCGCGCCCAGGGCAGCGGTGCCTTTTGCGCCCGCCGCAGCGAGCAGGATGAATTTCCACTACTTGCTTCATTCGTCATTGCCTTGAAAATTCAGGAGACACTCACATGCAGATCACCGGAATGTTGCACGGCGCGCGCCTGCTGCAATTCGTCGGATTCCCGGCCAGCGAGGTGCTGGGCCCCGGCGCGAGCGAGGAGGAGATCAAGTCGCTGATCGACCGTCACGGGCAGGTCTTTATCAAGCCCGTGTTCAAGGGCGGCGTCGGCAAAAAGGGCAAGGCTGGCCTGCTCGGCCGCGCGTCCGACCTCAAGACGGCCCTCGTCGAAAAAGAGCGACTCTACTTCGCCGAGCACGTCGTGGGCCGCATGAGGGCAAAGGCGAACGGCGTGACGTTCGAAGCGGGCGTGCCGGCTACGCACGAAGTCTATTTCTCGATCACCGATTCCACCCGCTTTCGCGCCCCCACGATGACGCTCTCTCACATGGGCGGCATGGACATCGAGGAAGTCGATCCGAAGCACGTCGCGATGGTGCCTTTCGATGCATTGACCGGGCTGAAGGCGTTCGTCGTCGCAAACGCACTCAGCGAGATCGGCGCGCCGCGCGAGATCATCTCGCCACTCGTGCAGCAGTTGCCGAAGCTTTGGGAGCTCTTTCACGACTTCGGCATGACGACGCTCGAACTCAATCCGATCCGCATGCGCGAAGACAAGAAAGGGCGTCTCACGCCCGTGGCGTGCGACTTCAAATGCGGCTTCGATCGCGATGATCCGCGCGTCTCGCGCCTCGGCCTGCCAGCGCATCTTTTCGCCGCCGACTACTCGGACTTCGAACAGGAGATCAACCAGCTTCGCACGCATCAGGGCCAAAGCGATGTGTACGTGATCAACGAGCGCGGTACGATCCTCGCGCCCACCTTCGGCGGTGGCGCAAACTCGCTCGTGACCGAGATGCTGGGCGACGCGGCCATCATTTCTTCGGACTTCGGCGGCAATCCCCCATACGAGAAGATGAAGGAGGTGGCGCGCATCTGCTTCAGGCACTGGCTCCGGCAATCGAACGTGCTCTTCATCATCGGTGGCAAGTCCAACAACACCGACATCTACGAAACACTGCGCGCGATGGCCGACGCACTGCGCGAGCACTTCAGCGAGCACGGCCCGACACCGCTCTACGTCGTCCTCGGGCGCGGCGGTCCGAACCTCGTGCGTGGCATGTCAGCGCTGCGCGACACCTGCGATTCGCTCGGCCTCCCCTATCGCCTCTTCGGCTTCGATTCCGACATCAGCGAAGTGATCCAGTACGCACGCAAGGCCGATGCGTGGATGCAATCGGGCGGGCGCGCGCAGGTCGCGGCGCGCATCGGCGCACGCGAGTCGCAGTCCGAAACGGCACAGGCGTAAGGAGACCGACATGTACAGGCAAGCCAGCAATCATTTCAAGTATTTCGTCGGCATCCAGTCGCTCGCGCAGATCGCCACGCGCGAGGACCGCGTGTGCGTGCTCAATATCCTCGGTGGTGAATCGTCGGACGTGACACCCGTAAGCCATGCGTTCTCCGGCGGGAATATCGTGTTCGGCACCGCGCCCGGCAAAGGCGGCCAGGTACTCGGGACGCCCTCCGGCGATATCCCGGTCTACAACAACGTTCGCGAAGGCCTCGAAGCCGGGCACCATTTCAATTGCGGCGTCGTGTACCTTCCGCCGTCGGCCGCGCGCGACGGTGTGGCGGAGCTGATCCGCGTGAATCCCGATCTGCGCAAGATCTTCATCATCACGGAGAAGATCGCCGTGCATGACGCTCGTGAGATCCGGGCGATGGGCCAGCAGGCAGGCATTGACATCTTCGGTGCGAACGGGCTGGGTGTCGCGGACTCGTGGCAGAGCGTGCGCATCGGCGGCGCGCTCGGCGGCGACGATCCCTCTGCGACATTGCGCCAGGGCTCGATCGCAATCTTTTCGAACTCGGGCGGCTTCAGCACCACCATCGCGCAATATCTCCGGATGAGCGGCTGGGGTACGTCAACCGTCATTTCCAGCGGCAAAGATGTCTACATCCACTACGCCGCGCCGGAGTTCGCGTTCGCTCTCGCCAACGACGCGCGCAGCAAGGCTGCCGTGTTGTACTGCGAGCCGGGCGGCTACTACGAGGCCGACGCCACGTTCACCAAGCCAGTGGTCGCGTGCGTGGTGGGCCGCTGGAAGAGCCGCCTTACACGCGCGGTCGGACATGCGGGCGCGATGGCGGGAGGCGCCGACGACGCGCTTACCAAGGAGCGCTGGTTCATGGAGAAATTCGGCGTCGAGCGGCTCTTTACACCGGACGATCCGTGCTGCTCGGCCAGGGGCGCGGTGGTGACGAACATCGCGCACATTCCCGCCGCGCTCACGGCAGTGATGCGCGCGAACGCGACGATGCCCGACTTCAAACCAGAAGGCAGCCTCGCGCTCAAGCCGTGGTTCGGCTCGGACCAGGGGCTTGAACTGCCCGACGAACTCGCCCTTCCGGTGGTGGAGGCGGTCGCGCCCTACAACGAGCAGGTGGCGCGGGTGAACGGCCAGATCGGCGCGATCCCGCCGCGCCAGACGCTGAAGGACGCCTCGGGCGCCTCGCAGATGGACGCGAAGACGCAGGTGAGCAGCCTGCACGGCGCATCAATGCTGGAAGCGGCGACGCGTTCGCTCGAAGCGAACGTCTGCCTCGCGCTGCTGCACGAGTTCGGTGGAACAAACGACGAGAAGCTCGTCAATGTGGCCGTCGGCGCAGCGGTGAACCTGCACGGCACGCCCGAACTGGCGGCGGCACAGGCCGCGCGCGAGGCGGGCAATGCGCCCAACGCCGTGCTCGCGGCGGCCGCTGCGATTGTCGGGCCGAATCGCCAGCGTGCGGCGCGCGAAGCGGCAAAACTGATGATCGACCGCTTTACGGCGGCGAAGCTCGCGAACGCGTTCGACGCGACTTTCGATGTCGAAGCCGTCGATACGACCGGCAGCGAAGCGCTCTTCTCTGAAGCGCGCGACCCGAAGGCCGAAGCAATGCTCGCGGGTCTGGCTGCGCGCGGCGTGAGTTCGGCGTTTGTTCGTTGGCTTGCGTGCGGCCCTGGCCATCCGCGTGCGGACGCGGTACTCGCCGCGATCACGACGACCCTCGCCTGGGGTCCGCTCATGCGCAAGCGCATCTCGCGCCTGACGGCGGAGAGCCTGCCGTGGTGGACGAAGCTTTTCGGCACGCTGATCGGCGCCTCGGCGGACGCGTCGCGTCACGGCCCCGACAGCTTCTGCGGCGTCGGCACCGATGCATTGCTCGGCGAACGCACGCTGACCGAGGTCGCCTTCGCGGCGCTTCTCAACCGCAGACCTACCGCGGACGACCTGTTTGCGTTCAAGACCCTCGTCGGCCTGCTGCTCACGAACGGACCCGGCGCAATCTCGGCACAGGGCGCGAAGGGCGCGGTATCCGCCGACGGCCCCGAGAGCCCCGAGCGGGTACAGTTGAACAAGGCGCTGGCCGGCTTTCTCACGCACACCGGCTATACGCATGGCGGTAACGGCTACGAAGGTATTGCGTTCCTCAACGAGGCGTTTCGCGACAGCGGCCTCGACGATCCTGCCGATCCGAAACACGGCGTGGACCTCGAAGTGCTCGCACGGCGATCCGTCGAGCGGTATGCGCAGTACAAGGCGCGCCAGAAGCATGCTGGCAGCCTCGACATCGCCAAGCTTCCGGGCGTGAACCACCCGGTCTTCAAGGACAAGCCGGTGAACCACGATCCGCGCGAGGTGTTCATCGCCAATCTGTATGAAGGACGCGGCGAATACAACGCGTTTCACGCGTACTACCGTGCGCTGGTGCAAGCGCTGTTCGACGCGGGCGTGTCACGCAATGTCTATTGCGTCAACGTCGATGCGGTGATCGCCGCGCTGCTGCTGAAGATGCTATGGCAGCCGCTGCGGCGCGGAGAGTTCAGCGAGGCGGACCTCGAAACCGCCGCATTCACGATCTTCCTGTATCCGCGCATGCTCGGCTGCGCCGCGGAAATCGACGATCACCTTAATCGCGGACGCAACATGGACACGCGCACGGCCGCTTCGCAGTGCCGCTTCGTGGCCTGACCGAAAGGCCCCTGACGGCCGCCGCCACGCGCTTCTGCTATGGAAGGCGTGGCGCCGCAACGGCATCGATTGATAACCAGTGAACATCAATCGTTCAAAACATTGCACTTATCGTTTTGCCGGTTCCGGGCGAACATTCCCGAAACGACAATCCGCCGGGTCACCGCGCATTTACAGGATTTCAGGAGACACCTCGATGCACCCCTCGTCCTCTACCCTTTCGCCCGGACAGTCGAAGGCCGCTGCGGTTTTCCGCGTGACGGCCGGGAATTTCCTGGAGCAGTTCGACTTCTTTCTGTTCGGCTTCTACGCTACGCAGATCGCCAACGTCTTCTTTCCATCCGCGAGCGAATTCGCCTCGCTGATGATGACCTTCGCGGTCTTCGGCGCCGGCTTCCTGATGCGGCCGCTGGGCGCGATCGTGCTTGGCGCCTACATCGACGACGTCGGCCGCCGCAAGGGCCTCATCGTCACACTCTCCATCATGGCGAGCGGCACCATCCTGATCGCATTCGTGCCGGGCTATGCCACGATCGGCCTCCTGGCACCGGCGCTCGTGCTGATCGGGCGACTGCTGCAGGGCTTCTCCGCGGGCGCGGAGCTGGGCGGTGTGTCCGTGTATCTCGCCGAGATGGCCACGCCCGGCCGCAAGGGCTTCTTCACGAGCTGGCAATCCGCGAGCCAGCAGGTGGCGATCGTCGTGGCCGCAGGCCTCGGCTTCGCGCTCAATCAATGGCTGGACGCGTCGGCCATCGCGGCGTGGGGATGGCGCGCGCCGTTCTTCGTCGGCTGCATGATCGTGCCGTTCATCTTCATGCTGCGCCGCAATCTCGAGGAAACGCAGGAGTTCAAGGCGCGCCAGCATCGCCCGACCATGAAGGAGGTGTTCCGCACGCTGGTCCAGAACTGGGGCGTCGTGGTCGCCGGCGTGATGCTGGTGGCGATGACCACCACGAGCTTCTACCTCATCACGATCTACGCGCCCACCTTCGGTAAGACGGTCCTGCACCTAAGCACCGCGGACAGCCTGCTCGTAACGCTGTGCGTCGGCGTGTCAAATTTCGTGTGGCTGCCGATTGGCGGGGCGCTCTCCGACAAGATCGGCCGCCGGCCGCTGCTGCTCGCCATGACCGCGCTCGCCATCGCGACCGCGTACCCGGCACTGTCGCTGCTCGCTCACGCGCCGAGCTTTGTCAACATGCTGCTCGTGCTCTTGTGGCTCTCGTTCATGTATGGCATCTACAACGGCGCGATGGTCGTCGCGTTGACGGAAGTGATGCCAGTGGAAGTGCGCGTCGCGGGGTTCTCGCTGGCCTATAGTCTCGCGACGGCTGTGTTCGGCGGCTTCACTCCCGCAATCTCGACCGCCCTCATTCACGTTACCGGCGACAAGGCCGCACCCGGCTACTGGATGAGCTTCGCCGCCGTCTGTGCCCTGTGCGCGACGTTCGCGCTCTATCGCCGCCGCGCAGTGACGCTGACGCCAGCGCACTGACGCAGATCTCGTCCCGCATACTCCCGAACACGCAACCCGATACGCCTTCATCCATGAAAAACCTGCTTCTGAAACTTTGTACCGTGGCGCTCGTGGCAATGTCGACCGCCGCAGCGAACGTGCAGGCCGCCGACCTGCACGTCATGAGCTCGGGCGGTTTCACTGCCGCGTACAAGTTGCTCGGCCCGAGATTCGCGTCCGCTACGGGCAATACGCTCGACACCGCGCTTGGGCCCTCGATGGGCAAATCGCCCGAGGCGATTCCCAACCGCCTCGAGCGCGGCGAGCCCGCCGACGTCGTGATCATGGTCGGTTACGCACTCGACGATCTGATCAAGGAAGGCAAGATCGTCCCCGGATCGCGGGTCGAACTGGCGGATTCGCGCATCGGCATGGTCGTGCGCGAAGGCGCGGCGAAGCCCGACATCGGCTCGGTCGAAGCGCTCAGGCAAGCCCTGCTCCACGCGAAGTCGATCGCCTACTCGGATAGCGCGAGCGGTGTCTATATCGAGCGCGAGCTGTTCAAGCAGCTCGGCATCGAGGATCAGGTCAAGCCGAAGGCGAAGATGATCCCGCGGATTCCGGTGGCGTCGGTGGTGGCAAACGGCGACTACGAAATCGGCTTCCAGCAGGTGAGCGAGTTGCTGCCCGTCAAGGGCGCGACGTACGTCGGAAAGATTCCCGAGTCCCTGCAGTCCGTCACGCGTTACGCTGCTGGCATCCCCATCGGCGCACAGCATCCGAAGGAGGCCAAAGCCCTCCTCGACTATCTCGCCTCGCCCGAAGCGCAGCCCGAAGTGAAATCGACCGGGCTCGATTCCGTCACTATGCATTGATACGGCGAACGGGAATGCGTGCCGTGAGCCGCCTGCCCGTCAGCCTGGCGTGTTCGTGGCGGGGGCGTCGGCGTCGTCCGCGTCGCGCGGGGCTGGGCCGCGCAGCATCTGGAAAAGACGCCCACGGTCGCAAGCCCCCTCCCACTGCGAAACGAAGATTACCGCGCAGGCATTGCTGATCACGCTTGTCAGGGCGCGCGCCTCGGACATGAACCGGTCGATCCCCACCAGTAGCGCCACCCCGGCGACGGGCAAATCCGGAATCACGGTCAACGTCGCGACGAGCGCGACGAGCCCGCTGCCGGACACGCCGGCCGCACCCTTGGAAGTGAGCAGCATGACGGCGAGCATCGTCGCAATCTGCGGCCAGGTAAGCGGTACGTCGCACGCCTGCGCGATGAACACGGAAGCGAGCGTCAGATAGATCGCCGTGCCGTCAAGATTGAATGAGTAGCCTGCCGGCAGGACGAGGCCGACGTTCCCCCTGTCGCAGCCAAGTGCCTCCAGCTTCACAATCAGTCGCGGCAGGACGGGTTCCGTCGAAGAGGTTGCGAGAACTATCGCGAGCTCCTCGCGCAGGTAGCGTAGCAATCGCCAGAGCGCGAAGCCGTGCAGCCGTGCGAGCGGCGCAAGGACCAGTGCCACGAACAGCAGGCACGCCAGATAGAACGACACCATCAGCATACCGAGCGAGCTGACCGAGCCGATGCCGAAGCGGCCCACGGTGAATGCCATCGCGCCGAACGCGCCGATGGGAGCAAGCCGCATGATCATCGCGAGAATGCGAAAGAGTAGGTTGGCGACCCCATCGATGAGTTCGAGCACCGGCCGCCCCGCACGCGGGTTCGCGTTCAGCGCGAAGCCGAAGAGCAGAGAAAGCAGAAGCACTGGCAGCACTTCGCCCTTCACGAATGCGCCGACGAGCGTCTCGGGGATCACGCTCAACGCAAACTCCTCGACCCCGCGCGGCTGCGAGCGTGCGGCAAATTGCGCGAGGAGGTTCGAGTCCAGATGATGCGGATCGATGTGCATGCCTGCGCCGGGGCGCAACGCGTATGCGGTTGCAAGGCCGATCAGGAGCGCGATGGCGGTCAGGAAATAGAAGAGCGCCAGTGCCTTGAGGATCGTGCGTCCGATCGTTGTGCCGCTTGCGAGCGACGTGATACCTGAGACGATGGTGCAAAAGACGATCGGCGCGATCATCATCCGCACCAGACCGATGAACGCGTCACTGAGTGGCTTGAGCGAAGCGCCGGCTTGTGGCCACACGTGGCCCAAGCTCATGCCGAGCGCCATGCCCATCAAGACCTGCACGTAAAGCAACCGAAGTGGCCTTGCCAACGTCACGATGCTGTCTTCCTTCCAGGCTTCTCTTTCGTGTTCACACGACTGCCCTTGACATCCCCGTTCACGACAACGCCGCGCTTCATTTCAATGATGGTCCGGTAAAACTCCTGCGCGGCCGGCGTTAGCGGCCGTCCGCGGCGTGTCACGATTCCCACGCGCCTTTTCACCACGGGATCGACCAGCGGCACACTCGTGAGGATGGGGTGATCGCGCCCGGGCATGGCCATCGAAGGCACCGCCGCGACACCGAGCCCCGCTTCGACCAGCCCGAGCATGGTAGTGACGTGGCGCGTCTCGCAGACGCTCGGCACGCGCGGGGCCACGGCGGAGAGCGCTTGATCGAGCAGCAGGCGATTGCCGGAGGTCTTGTCGACGGACACATACTCGTGCTCGTAAAGCTCGCTCCAGGACACACGCTTCTTGCGCGCGAGCGGATGGTCACGACGGCACGCGGCAACGAAGCGCTCCTGCAACAGGACCTTGAACTCGACCTCGGACTCCTGGCTGCCCATGAAGCTCACACCAAAATCGGCTTCGCCACTGATGACGGCGCCAAGCACTTCATTTGCGCTGGAGTCCAGCAGCTTGACCCTGATGCGCGGAAAGCGGCTGTGATAGCTCGCGACGACATTCGGCAGGAAATAGTAGGCCACCGACGGTACACAGGCGATAGTCACATGGCCCAGGCGGCTCGACGAGACATCCCGGATGCCAAGCAGCGCGACGTCGAGATCGTCGAGCAGTTGCTCCGCGCTCGGGGCGAACACGCGCCCGACGGTGGTGAGCGTGACGCTGCGCGTGGTGCGCTCGAAGAGGCGCACGCCGAGTGCCGCCTCGAGCTTGTCGATGCGGCGGCTCAAGGCCGGCTGGGAAATGTTGACCGCATCGGCGGCCTTGCGGAAGCTTCCCAGTTCCACAACGGCTCGAAACGCCTGCAGGTCATTCAGGTCGAAGTTTACGCCCACGCCCATCTCCGCATTGTCGGTATTGATATTTTGCGTGAATCCAGACGAGTTCGACCGACAATATTGCTCGTGCCGCGTTAGATTCCGTGAATTCCGCAGTTGAGGAGCGATGGGCTTACATTAAGGCTGATTATGTTCACCCGTCGAGTGACGGCCCCTACGCTACTCCGCAAAGTATAAAAACGAGGTACTGTCTGTCCACGCCGGGAGCTACGGGACTGGTCAAACAGTTAGCTCAGCGCCGCAGGTCACCACCGGGGCACATGCGGTTGGCGCCCTGCCCGCCTTACAGTACTGTATCCGGGACCAAGTGCAAACTGGATGCATCGCTCGCGAAAAAAAGAACCCGGCGATCGCCGGGCAAAAAATTCGCGCTCTCGCGCGCGAATGGGACGGAAGTCTGTCTGACTACCGGCTCGCTTTGTTATATCGGCTACGCCACGCATGAATCACTTGCCGAACCGGAAAGGTTATCGCCTTCTCTACTCCGCTTCTGCTCGCCTGTTTCTCATACAAACCTTGCTGCCACCGTTATCTAGCCAGTGGACGATTGATGTTTCTGCTCACTGCTCTCTCTCCGACGAATGCACCAGGACGGCAGCATCGATTCGAGGGAATCGCTGCGGTCGACAAAGTAGTGCTTCAACGCCATAAATACATGCCCACAGACCAGGACGGCAATCGCGTATGCCACGTAGATGTGCATCTGTTTGAAGATAGGTGCGAGCGCAGGGGTCTTGTCCATCAACGGCGGCAAGAAGAAAAGACCGGCAACCGGAATCTTGAATCCCGCCGCCGAACTCCAGAGCCACCCCGAAACTGGCAGCACAAGCATGCATATATACAGGAGCAGGTGCCCAAAACGCGCTGCTGCGCGCTCTAGCGAGGGAACGCCGCACGACGCCTCCGGCGCGCCGTGAATGAGCCGCCAGGGAATCCGCGCTGCCAGCAGAAACAACGTGATCGTCGCGATTGACTTGTGCAGCATGATGCTGTCGGCCTGGATTTTCTGCGGCAAGCTCAGGGTGCTGGAGTAATACCCCGCAATCCATGCACAGATGATCACTACGGCCATCGTCCAGTGGAGAACCTTCGCGATCGACGTGTATTGTCTCCGTTCCATTTCAACTCCTTGATGGTTTATTTCGCCGGGGCTAACCGGAGCCTATTGGCGGCGAGCGGACAGGCGCTTGCCCCAAGGTCCGCCGATGTAGGCATGCTGGATCTATTACGAAATGATGCTGCCAGAGATGATCAGTTCGAAGATGCCGGCCCCACGGGGATCGCCTTCTGAGGGGCGGACTTGCGCTCGGCATTAAGAAGGTTCTCGGGATACTGGTCAGGCGCTGCCTGCGGCCCATAACCGTTTCGCTCGAGGTTCTTCAGTTCGGCATTCCTGACTTGACGTGCCTGCTTTCTCTCAGCCTTTCGTTGTTCCTTGAGCGCCTGCTTCTGTGCCTTGCTATCAGCTCTGCTCGCCGACGCCGTCGCTGCATCCGGCTTCGACTGCGCTGGCGCGCTCGGCATCTCCCCCTGTGCTTCCGCCACGAGCGGCACGGCTGATATCAGCAACGCCGCGACCCAATGTCGTGAACCTTTCCGCATGGTGATCTCCTCTATGAAATGTATGTTGTAGGTTTCAACAAACTACAGAGTTCCAGGCCTGGAAAGACACCAGACCTGTTCTACTCAGCTACGCGTTGATCAAGCGTTTGACTGTCCGATGCACATCACCCGCTGGGACCCAAGACCTTCGATACCCGCCTCGACTACATCACCCGGACGCAAGTAACGACCATGGTGGCTGCCAATGCCAGCCGGCGTGCCAGTGCATATCAGGTCGCCGGGCTCCAGCCGTGTCGAGTTCGAAAGACAGGCAATCTGCTCGCCAATGCTGAAGATCATGTCGCTGACAGGGCCGTCCTGCATCAAGGACCCGTTCAGACGAAGCCATAACCGGAGTTGCGTCGCATCGCCGACATTCCATGTGGGAACCATCCATGGCCCGGCAGGAAGCCAGCCCGGACGTGATTTCGATTGCAGCCAGTCCGTGCCCATCGCCGGCGCATCCCGACGAAAAACGCGATCGCGCAATGTGATGTCGTTGACGATGCAATAGCCCGCGATGCAATCGAACGCATCTTCAACCCGGACATGCGCTGCCCTCTTACCGATCACGACACCGATCTCCACTTCCCAGTCGAGCGTCTCGAGATCGGGTGAGATAGCCAGGGGATCGTGAGGTCCAGACACGCACGCTGCACCTTTGATGCAGATGTATGGCGCGCCATTGCGACGCCGCGCTTCAATGGAATTCAGCGCCGCTTCGCGGCGTGCGGCAGCGCCCGGACCGTCCGGTCCATCGTCGGCATCGAGAGCAGCTTGCAGAAGCTGGTCGCGGTAGTTGCCAATCGTGCAATAGACCTGCCTGGGCGCTACCGGGGAATGCACTCGAAAGTTCGAGTGCGGCACGCCAAGTTTCACGATCGCTTCGGTGGTCGCGGGGTCAGCGCAGATCTGCTTGAGCGAGGGTGCGTTTGCCTCCCACTCGCGCAAGAAAGTCTCGATGCAGCCCGTGCCGCGAAAGCCAAGATGCGCCCAATGGGCTAATGCGAGTGCATGCGTGCCAATCGACAACGCGGGAAACGGAATGCATTGAGCAATTGAAACATTGACAAGGACGGGAAGCATGGCAGTGGTCGTTTCGCTGGGGCGAATCATGCGTCACCGTTACGTGCGATGACGACTCCGATACTGTCCGGCGCAGGCTGCGTCTGTGTATTCCCGTCACGGCGCTTGCGCGGTGCCGTTTCGATGAGGAAGAACGCGACCACTGCACCTGCGGCCAGGCTGTAAAGCGCGAAATCAAGCGTACGTGCAAGACCAAAATGCTGCGCAATGAACCCTGCGATGACGGGGGCTACCCCGCCGCCAAACGTCTCGCCCACGCCCGACACGAATCCGATCGTCGACGCGATGAGTCCGACGGGAGCAGCTTCCGTCGCGACGGGACCGCTAAGCAGACTCAACAGACCCATCGAGAACATTGCGACACCGAACAGCAAAACGAACAGCAAAACCGGATTGGGACCTGTGTACGAGAACAGATACAAAAGAGCGGCCGCACAGACGAATCCGATCAAGGCCGTTGGCCGGCGACCGATGAAGTCCGACAGGCCAGCAAGCGCAAAGCACCCAATGAATCCGCCAAATCCCACTGCCGATGCGACGAATCCCATGCTTCGCATGTCGAGATGGACGACAGAAACCAGGTACGTCGGGACCATCGCGCCTATGACGAAGATCCCGCTCATCGCGCACAGAATCGCGATCGTCGCGACGGTGACGTTCCGGTTGGCAAAGAGCGCAGTCCAGCGCGGCCGTTCGACAGGTTCGTGCGACATGCGTACCGTGGACGCAACCTGATCACGCACGTAGCGCCAGATAAGCGCTGCAACGATCAGTCCGGGAACCGCCGACAGCGTGAACACCCAGTGCCAGTTCGGAACGACCTGAAGCAACTGTGTGGCGACGATGGGCGCAAAGCCGAGACCCATCAAAGGAATCATGCTGATCTGAATCCCCTGATTCAGTCCGCGACGGGCCGGCAGCGAAGCCTCACTGTTCGCCGCGATACTCGCTGGCGTGAATGCGCCTTCGGCAACGCCCATCGCCGCACGCAATAGCAGCAGGCTGATAAAGCCCGTTGCCAATCCGGAAAGGCTGGACAGCAGCGAGAAAGCGATCATCGTCGTCACCAGGATCTTCTTTCGACCGATGCGGTCGGCAAGCGGCCCCATCGCGATCGACCAAAGGCCCCACGCGACGCCCAGTATGCCCACGAGGCTGCCCAGCTGCGAATAGTTCAGCCCGAGGTCGCGCATGATGTGTGGAAAAAGCGGAGCCAGCAGCCATCGATCGAAGCCCACCAGTCCAAACCCAATGCCGAGAAGCGCGAGTGTCCTGCGCTCGCGGCGGACGTCATGTCGAGGTGCATTCATTGTGGTGTCTCCATGTATTGCATTTGTTTAGTCGTCGTTCAGTGCTGCGTTGCCAGGGGCTACCGCACATGGCGCTAGCGGTTTGAAAGCGCCAACGTTGCGCGTCTGATATCGGGTGGCGAGACACTCCATCTACCGTCGCCGTGCTGGAAGAAAAAGATCGTCACGGTGCTACGCGAATTCGACGACACGACCCGGACACATCGGCTTCGCCCCAGCCTTTCAGGCCAGACGCGGCTGACTTCCAATGACGAAATAGCGGTTCGCCCGAACCACTTTTCGACATGAAACCGCAAGGACCCTTCTTCAAACATCGCGTCCATCTCCTCTTCACAAGCAGCCCAATCGATCACCTGCGTTCGACGGACACCCGGTGCGAATCCATTACCGCCATCTCGATGGCCGCTGCCGGTTTTCACGTACTGTCATGCACTCACTGCGCTAACGTTAGCACGATAATAGTGTCGCTTTCTATGCTCGTCAAATAAATATATCTATTCGACACGCGCTCACGTTAGCATTCAAGGACAGAAATATTCGGTGGAAATTGACTGATCATTCGATTGATTCGGCCTTTGATTCAGCGCGACAGGCTTGCCATGAGCCCCAGAAGGCCGTTCGAAGCCGCGTCGCTGTGTGCGGCCAGCTAAGCGAGTTGGGGGTTTGGCCGGTAGGACGCAAACGTTGTGCTATCGTTATAAAAAGCCTTCCATGGACATCTTATGATCACGATCAAAGACATCGCCGCTCGCCTGCAGGTTTCGCCCTCGACGGTAGGACGGGCGCTCGCCGACGACCCACGAATCAGCGCAGCCACGAAACAGAAGGTGAATGAAGTGGCAGAGGAAATGGGCTACGTGGCCAATCTGGCTGCGCGCATGATGCGCGGCGTCTCGAGCAACCTCGTCGGTTTTGTCCTGCCGGATATCAGGAACGGCTTCTACGCGACCATCGCCCATGCGCTGTCGAAGTGCCTCCAGGCAGCCGGATATCAGTTGGCGCTCTCGGAAACCGACGACGACCGGATGGTCGAGTTACACAGCGTTCGTGAACTCGCCAGCGCGAATGTCGCGGGGATCATCATCGTGCCGACCGCAAAGCCCCACCGGGAAACAGTACGATTGCTCAAGCTGTCGCCGCACGTGCAACTGCTGCGCAGACATCCTACGATCGGTGACCAATGGTTCGGCATCGACGATACGCAGGCGATCTTCGAGGCGACCAGTCATCTCGTGCAGCTAGGTCATCGCCGGATCGGCTACATCGGCGGCACCGACGAGCTGCCTACCGGTTCGGCACGCCTGAAGGGTTATCACAACGCGCTTCCGGGTGGTGAGTCAGTGGAGCCCGCCCTCGTGCAACTTGGCGCGCCCAGCGACGCCGACTTCGGCCGTAGCGCGACCCGGAGGCTGCTATCGCTGCCCAAGCGTCCGACGGCGATCGTCGCCGGTTCGGTCCAGATGACCCAGGGCATCCTCGAAGAACTGACGGCCCAAGGCGTGCGGGTTCCCGATGACCTGTCGGTCGTCGGATTCGGCGACGAACTTGGGTTCCGGTGGTGGGGACCGGGACTCACCACGGTGGGGCTGCCCGTACACGACCTTGCCACCGCCTGCGGGCTCTGGTTTGTCCATCACATCCGCCAGAATTCGGCCAGCGCTTCGCCGTACACGTCGATCTCGCCCGCGACACTCATCTTGCGCGGCAGTACACGGAAACCCGGGCCCGTGGCGAAGGCATCGACGCGCGCCTCGATGCGTGGAGCCACGGTTTGATGGGCTGTCACGCCCGGTGGTCATGCTCTCAGATCCACTGATGCGTCTAGGGATGAGCGCCGGTAAGCTGGTCGACAAGCTCGGGCACTAGTGTGAACAGATCGCCGACCAGACCGTAATCCGCGACGCTGAAAATTGGTGCTTCTTCGTCCTTGTTGATCGCGACGATGACCTTCGAGTCCTTCATGCCAGCGAGATGCTGGATCGCGCCGGAGATGCCGACCGCGATGTAAAGCTGCGGCGCGACGATCTTGCCGGTCTGGCCGACCTGATAGTCGTTCGGCACGTAGCCAGCATCGACGGCCGCGCGTGATGCGCCCATTGCTGCGCCGAGTTTGTCGGCCAGCGGCTTCAGCACTTTCGTGTAGTTTTCGCCACTTCCCAGGCCGCGCCCACCCGACACGATAATGCTCGCGCTCGTCAGTTCTGGACGATCCAGCTTCGTGACTTCACGACTCACGAACTGCGAGATGCCTGCGTCAGCCGCTGTGTCGATCTTCTCGATGGATGCGCTACCACCTTCCGCTGCGACGGGATCGAAGCCTGTTGCACGCACTGTGATGACCTTGATCGGGTCTTGAGACTGGACTGTTGCAATTGCGTTACCTGCGTAGATCGCACGCTCGAATGTATCGGCGCTTAGCACAGCCGTAATTTCGCTGATCTGCGCGACGTCAAGCTTTGCAGCAACGCGCGGCGCGATGTTCTTGCCGTAGGCCGTAGCCGGCGCGAGGATGTGCGAGTAATCCTTCGCGACGTTCAGCACCGTCGCTTCGACGTTTTCCGCGAGGCCTGCTGCCAGTTGCGGCGCATCGGCGAGCAACACCTTCGCCACGCCTGCCACCTTCGCAGCCGCATCAGCCGCGCCTTGTGCGTTGTGACCTGCCACCAGGACATGAATGTCACCGCCAAGCTTCTGCGCGGCAGCGACCGTGTTCAGCGTCGCTGCTTTCAGCGCCGCGTTGTCGTGTTCAGCAATTACCAGAATCGTCATGTTCTTTCCCGTGCTTCAGAGAACTTTAGCTTCGGTCTTGAGCTTCTCGACCAGCGCGGACACATCGGCCACCTTCACACCAGCCGAGCGCTTAGGCGGCTCGCTGACTTTCAGCGTCTTCAGACGCGGCGTGACATCGACGCCAAGGTCTTCGGGCTTCACGATTTCGAGCGGCTTCTTCTTCGCCTTCATGATGTTCGGCAGCGTCACGTAGCGCGGCTCGTTCAGGCGCAGATCGGTCGTAATGACTGCGGGCAACGTCAGCGACAACGTTTCCGCGCCGCCATCGACTTCGCGCGACACCGTCGCCTTGCCATCCGCCACGACAACCTTCGATGCAAACGTCGCCTGCGGCAGATTGGCCAGCGCGGCCAGCATCTGACCCGTCTGATTGGAATCGTCGTCGATGGCCTGCTTGCCGAGAATCACCAGTTGCGGCTGTTCCTTGTCGACCAGCGCTTTCAAAAGCTTCGCCACAGCCAGCGGTTGAAGGTCCTCATTTGACTCGATCAACACAGCGCGGTCCGCGCCGATCGCCAGCGCCGTGCGCAGCGTTTCCTGACATTGCGTCACGCCCGCCGACACGGCGATCACTTCCGTCGCCACGCCCGCTTCGCGCAGGCGCACGGCTTCTTCCACGGCGATCTCATCGAACGGATTCATCGACATCTTCACATTCGCAATGTCGACACCCGTGTTGTCCGACTTCACGCGGACCTTCACGTTGTAGTCAACTACTCTTTTGACAGCAACGATGATCTTCAAGATATCTCATCCTCAACATTAAACGGTCGTCTCCGCCGACATCTGCTCGACGTAATTCGATGCGTCGAAAGGGAGCCCGTCGCCGGACACTCCACGTCTATTCGACCCGAGTTCGCATCGAGCAGTGGTTAGTAAGTGTGAAAGCCCTGCCCGCTTTTTCGCCCGAGGTAACCCGCGTCCACTATTTCCTTGAGCAACGGCGCCGGGCGATACTTCGGCTCGTTGAAATCCCGGTACAGCACGTTCATGATCGCGAGCGTCGTATCGAGCCCGATAAGGTCCGCCAGCGCCAGCGGTCCGATCGGATGATTTGCGCCGAGCTTCATGCCCTCATCAATCTCTGCCGCGCCAGCAAGACCTTCCTGCAGGACGAACACTGCCTCATTGATCATCGGTATCAGGATGCGATTGACGACGAAGCCCGGTGAATTCTTCACGCAGATCGTGCTCTTCCCGATGCGCTTCGCAAGGGCAATAGTCGCATCGAACGTGACATCGCTGGTCTGCAGCCCGCGGATGACTTCGACCAGTGCCATGACGGGAACGGGATTAAAGAAGTGCATCCCGATGAAGCGACTCGGGTCAGCGAGCGTCGCACCGAGTCTCGTGACGGATACCGACGAAGTGTTGGTCGCGATGATCGCGCCTGGCTGAATGATGGCATCCAGCTTCCTCAGAAGCGCCTCCTTGACCTGAACGTTCTCGGTCGCGGCTTCGATCGCAAGATCGCATTCGACGAGTTCCGTCAGGACTGCGCTTCCCTTGATTCGCGCCAACGCTCCCGTCGCTTCGTCCGAAGTCGCTTTACCCTTCGACACCATCCGCGCAAGCGTGGACGAAATGCCTTCGATGCCGCGTTCTACCGTGCGCTCGTCGAGGTCATTGAGGATCACGTTGAGACCGGCAGTTGCACAAACCAACGCGATGCCACTTCCCATCTGTCCGGCACCTACAATTCCGATCGTTTGCATATCTTCCCTTCAATCACATGTTCGGATAGTTTGGACCGCCGCCACCTTCGGGCGTCACCCACACGATGTTCTGCGTCGGGTCCTTGATATCGCAGGTCTTGCAGTGGACGCAGTTTTGCGCGTTGATGACGAGGCGCTCGCTGCCGTCGTCGTTCTTCACGAACTCATAGACGGCGGCGGGGCAGTAACGGCTTTCAGGGCCTGCATAGGTTTGCAGGTTGACCTTCACCGGCACCGTCGGGTCCTTGAGCGTCAAATGCGCAGGCTGATTCTCTTCGTGATTCGTGTTCGAGATGAACACCGACGAGAGGCGGTCGAACGTGAGCTTGCCATCCGGCTTCGGATACTCGATTGGCTTGCATTGCGATGCCGGCTTCAGCATCTCGTGATCCCAATGCTGGTGGTGTAGCGTCCACGGCACATTGCCGCCCAGCAGCTTCTGTTCGATGCCGACCATCAGCGTGCCGAGATACAGGCCCTTGCTCATCCACTGCTTGAAGTTGCGTGCGCGATAGAGTTCGGTGTGCAGCCACGAAGTCTTGAACGACTCGGGATACGCGACCAGTTCGTCGCTATGGCGGCCTGCCTGCACGGCGTCGAACGCGGCGTCGGCGGCGAGCATGCCTGTCTTGATTGCCGCGTGCGAACCCTTGATCCGCGACGCGTTCAGGAAGCCTGCATCGTCGCCCACGAGGGCACCGCCCGGGAAAGCGAGCTTCGGCAGTGACAGGAGGCCGCCCGCCGTGATCGCCCGCGCGCCGTACGACACGCGCTTGCCACCTTCAAGGAACGCGCGAATCGACGGATGCGTCTTGTACCGCTGGAACTCCTCGAACGGCGACAGATACGGATTCGAATAACCCAGGCCGACGACAAAGCCCACCATCACCTGGTTATTGTCGATGTGATAGAGGAACGAGCCGCCGTAAGTCTGCGTATCGAGCGGCCAGCCGGCCGTGTGGATCACCAGACCCGGCTTGTGCTTCGCCGGATCGATTTCCCACAGTTCCTTGATGCCGATGCCGTAGACCTGCGGGTCGGCGCCGTCGCGCAGCTTGAATTTGTCCGACAGTTGCCGTCCGAGATGCCCACGCGCGCCTTCGCAGAACAGCGTGTATTTCGCGTGCAGTTCCATGCCGAGCTGGAAGTTTTCGGTCGGCTCGCCGTCCTTGCCGATGCCGAGATTGCCCGTCGCGACGCCTTTGACCGAGCCATCATCGTTATAAAGCACTTCAGCGGCAGCAAAACCCGGAAAAATCTCGACGCCCGCCGCTTCAGCCTGCTGGCCCAGCCAGCGCGTGACGTTCGCAAGACTGATCACATAGTTGCCGTGATTCTTGAAATTGTCCGGCAGCGCCCAGTTCGGCACCGATTTCGCGCCCGTTTCCGAGAGAAACAAAAATCGGTCTTCCGTCACTTCGACGTCCAGCGGCGCGCCTTTTTCCTTCCAGTCCGGAATCAGTTCGTTCAGCGCACGGGGTCCATCACGGCGCCCGAGAGGATATGCGCCCCAATTTCCGAGCCTTTTTCGAGCACGCAGACGCCAATCTCAACACCTTTCTCCACGGCGCGTTGCTTGAGCCTGATCGCAGCAGCAAGCCCCGCCGGGCCGCCGCCGACGATCACCACGTCATACTCCATCGACTCGCGCGAGCCGCCAGGTTCGGGGGGATTCATTTATCAAGGTTCCAGTCTGACCGCGCCGCTCCCGCTCACAGCGCGTTCGGCATCGGTTAGTTTTCCGATGCGCGGGTATCTACAGTAGCTTCGTGCGGCGCAGTTCATCGATATCGGCTTCGGCCATGTCGAGCCAGTCTTGAAGGACCTCACCCGTGTGCTGCCCCAACGTCGGCGGGGACTGTCGGTATTGCACCGGCGACTCCGACATACGGATCGGATTTGCAACCAACGCGACGTGTTTCGCCAACGGGTGTGACATCTCGATGCGCACGTTGCGCGACTGCACCTGCGGATCTTCGAACACCTGGTCGAGATTGTTGATCGGACCACACGGCACGCCTGCGGCTTCCATCGCGGCTATCCAATCCCCCGTCGCACGGGATACCGTGATGCCACACATCATCGCAATGAGCTCGTTCCTGTGCTTCACGCGCTGCGGATTGCTGGCAAAGCGTTCGTCCTTGCTCCATTCCGGTTTGCCCAGCGCCGCGCAGAG